>JBJECY010000091.1:0-99575 GCA_051871515.1 Muribaculaceae bacterium
GACTGCAAAGGTAACATTTTTTATTTATAACCACACCTTTTTGCTACTGAGCCGCGCATTGCCTTGTTTGTGCTCTGCTTTTTTTGTGAGAGCGCATGTGAGGGGCAGTGCGCCATTTAGCATATTGCCGAGCCTGTTAGTGGCTTATTCGGCATCGAGTATTGCTTTTGTCCAAATCTTATATCCTGCTTCGTTGAGGTGCAGACCGTCGGTGGTGATGTCTTTGCGCAACACGTTGGTGCCCGGCTCGGTGAACAGAGGGTAGAGGTCAATGATTTTCAGACCTTTCTCTTGGGCAAATGCCTTGAGCCGTGCGTTGATTTCAGGAATCTGATAAGTTTTGCCATTGAGGTTCTTGTAGCGATTGAAGCTCTCGTTGATGGGCAGCAGTGTTTGCATCACTATTTGAGTTGATGGGCTTTCGCGTTGAATGCGCTCAATCACTTTCTTTGTGCGAGCCAAAATCTCGTCGGTTGAGAGGTGATGGCTCACGTCGTTCACGCCGCAGAGATAGTAGATGCGTTTGGGCTTGCCGGGTAATATCTGGTGCAGACGGTCGTAGATGCCCATTATCTCGTCGCCAACAATGCCGCGGTTCACCACGTTTTTCCAACCCAACTTCTTGCCCCAGTCTTTTCCGCCCTCGGTGAGGCTGTTGCCAAGCATCACAATGTTGTTGCTTGTGATGGCAGGTTCATCCATAAATTGCATAAAGCGTGTGTAGTAATAGGGGAAATATTTTTCGGTTGATGCCTTGTGTTCGGCGTTGAACTCGGTTGATGTGTCAATCAATGCTCCTGCCACGGCGTTAGCCACCAAGGTGCGTAGTCTCACTGATGCGCCTCCGTCCTCGGGGTGAGCGCGGTTGGTGAGCAGAATCACGCTGATGTCGTTAACCGGGTCAAGGAGAATACTGGTGCCGGTATATCCGGTGTGCCCGTAGGTTTGGTTTGAGAACATATTGCCCAAGTTGCTGGCATAGTCAGAGTAAACGTCCCAGCCGAGAGCTCGTCCCAGAGGAAGCTCGTCGCGTGGCACGGTGCGCATCGCCTTCACAGCCAATGGGCTAAGTATGCGAGTACCGTTTATCTCTCCGCCGGCTTGCAGAGCTGCGCAAAGCACGGCAACGTCTTCAGCGGTGGTGAAGATGCCGGCATTGCCACTGATGCCAAGGTTTATTTCTCGTGCCAAGGGGTCGTGCACTTGCCCGTTGAAGCATGTCTTGCGGTCTTTGCCCTGTTTTTCGGTGGGGGCAATGTAATAGCCGCGAGTGGTTTGCGATTGGGCTTTAGTGTCGTCGGTGGTGATGAGTGCCTCGTCGGTCACCACCACGTTTTGGTCGTTGACCCACAGCCCCGATTTCTCGTCGAGGTGGCAGGGCAGATAGTCGGTGTGGCACATTCCCAATGGCTTGAAGATGTTTTCCTGTGCAAACTCTCTCAAAGTCTGTTGGCTGATGCCTTCAATGATTTTTTGCAGGGTGATGAAGTTGAGACAGCTGTATTGGAAGTCGGTTCCCGGTTTGAAGTCGCGCTTGCAGGTGGCGATGTAGTTGATGAGCGAGTCGGCGTTGGCTTGCTCGCCGTATTGCTTGCGCAGCTCCGTTGGGGTGACGTAAGCAGGGATGCCCGAGGTGTGAGTGAGCAAGTGCTCAATGCGGATTGTGGCCTTTTGTGAGCCATCGTCGCTGGTCCAGCCGTTAAAGCCGGGCAGATAGAGGCTCACGGGGTCTTGCAGGCGCAAGTAGCCGCGGTCAATGAGTATCATGGCGCTCACTGCGGTGCTCATCGACTTGCTGCACGAAGCCATGTCGAAAACGGTGTTGGTGGTCATGGGCAGCGTCTTGGGGAATACGCTGCGGTTGCCGTAGGCGCGCAGATAAGCCATCTTGCCGTTTCTCACCACGGCGAGCACGGCTCCCGGAATCTCTTGGTTGGCAATTGCTTCATCAATTATGCGGTCGGCGTTGAGCAGACGCTCGGCGTCGAGCCCCACTTGCTGTGGTGCCACGCGTGGCAATGGTTGAGCTTTAATTGCAGGCATGCATATCATTAGCCCAAGCAGAAGAATAAATAACTTTTTCATGTTCATTTAGATATAAAAAATGGTGGTTTTTTGTGCTAAAATATTTTCTATATCAAAGTTATGAAAAAATATTGTTTCAAGCAACATAAATGATGCGCTTGTTGGGGCATTTAATGTGTGTTTGTGAAAAATGCCGCTTTAGGGGCGCGTGTGCTCAGCGCAAAAACAGGTAGATGTCGTAGGCAAGATAGAGCAACAGAAAGATGATGCCTTCAATGCGGTCGAAGCGGCGTTTGCCAAAGGTGAACACCACCACATAGCACAGCAGCGCCGATGCAATGAGCACCTGATAATCAACTATATGAACGCTCGATGTGCTGATGGGGCAAACCAAGGCAGGCAATCCCAGCACCAGCAGCACGTTGAAGATGTTTGAGCCCAGCACGTTGCCAAGTGCCAGCTGCGTGTTGCCGCGAGTGGCTGCAATGACGCAGGTGATAAGCTCGGGCAGCGACGTGCCCAGTGCCACTATTGTGATAGAAATCACGGTCTCGCTCATGCCCCATGCACGGGCGATGGCTTTGGCTGAGTCGAGAAACATGGTTCCGCCGCCCAACAATGCCGCTAACGCCGCCAATGCAATCAGCACAAGCCATGGTGTGGCAAGGCGTTGATACTTTGATGGTTCGCTTGGTTCGGCAGGCTCGTTTGAGTTGCGGCTGTGGGTTATCACATAATACATATAAGCAACAAAAAACAGCAATAGCATGGCGCCATCAATGCGCGAAATGCCGTCGGTGCCTCCATAAATCAGTTTGTCGCATGCCAATGCTGTGAGCATCACCGAGGTGAGTATTGCAAAAGGAATGTCGCGGCGCGTCTGTTGGCGTTCAATGGCAAACGGCAATATGGTGGCGGTGGCTCCCAAAATCAGCAGCACGTTGCAGATATTTGAGCCAATCACGTTGCCCATTGCCATATCGCCATGTCCGGTGATTGCCGATGAGAAACTTATGAAAAGCTCGGGCGCCGATGTGCCCATGCCTATGATGGTGAATCCAATCACAAAGTCGCTTATATTGGCTTTCTTGGCTATTGCCACTGTTGAATCTACAAGCACGTTGGCTCCGCTCAACAGCAATATCAGACCAAGAGCAAGAAATAGATAATCCATTGATTATTGCTGATGCGTAAATATAAATAATGTGGGTTTTGCAAATTTTGTGCAAAGGTATGAAAAAAGCTTTGTTTATGTGCTTTGTGGTGGCACAAAAATGCTTGTGATGGTTGGCGCAATTGTTTAGCTGATGCTGACCACTTTGAGGGTGTCGCCGTTGACGCTGAATTTCACTTCATGGTTGGCAAACGTCATGCCGTAGATGCGCTCAGGGTCGTCGTGGTAGCGCGGACGCGGGTCGCATGCCAAAGCTCCTTGCAACGCTTGCAATGTTTCTTGCGGAAGCTTCTGTGCCAAATGCGGTGCTATGTCAACTTTTAATTGTTGCATGTGTTGCGTGGCGGTGTCAGTGAATCCTGCTGTGGCTTGCGGATGGCAGTCGGTGTAGGGTAGGTAAGGCTTGATGTCGAGGATAGGAGTCCCGTCCATCAGGTCGGCACCGGCCACTATGATTGCCGGAGAATCGGGTCTGTCGTAGTCAACGTCAATGAGCTTCACCGACGATAGTGCTATGGCATTTGGCCTGAAAGGTGAGCGCGTGGCAAACACACCCATGCGAGTGTTCCCGCCCAATCTTGGCGGCCGCACGGTGGGAGTCCACGTTTGGCGTTGGGCTTGTGAGAAATGCCAGATTAACCACAGATGCGAGAACCCTTCAATGCCGCGCAATGCATCAGCGTTGCGATATTCTGGCTCAAACACAATGCGACCGCGCAATTGGTCAACAAGTCCGCTTTGGCGAGGTATGCCAAATTTGCTGCCAAACTCGGTGCGAATGTGGGCAATTATTCTCATTTCCAAGCTTTTGCTGTCTGTTGTCATTGGGTTAAATAAAGTTAAATTTTGAATTTGCTATTGTGAGATTTCCCTATTGGTGGTATCTTTGCAGTGTGTTTTTCATGGTATTAGATTTAAGGTTAACAAGATTGGTTGTCGTGAGACAATCAATTTTTTTGTGCATATTTAAAATCTTGTTTTTCTAAAACATTGATTCATAATATCTTATATTGATGCTGCTGCATTGGGTTATTGTACTAAACCGCTTTTTTGCCCACGTTGAAGCTTATGGCTGAGGGTCGTCTTTTTTCACAAGCAGTGAGCTAAATTCATAAAGCATATATAGAGGCACAAACACTGCCAACATTGAGAATGGGTCGCTTGGTGTGATGATGGCAGCAAGAATGAGCAACGCGCATATTGCGTGCCGCCGATAGCGGTTGAAGAAGCTGCGCCTGATAAATCCCATTTTTGAGAGCATGAGCGAAAGCAGCGGCAGCTCAAACACAATTCCCATGGTGAAGATGAGCGACAGGAAAGTGTCGATGTAGCTATCGAGCGAAATCTGGTTGGGCACCAGTTGGCTCACGTGATAATCGGCAAAAAAGCGCAAAGAGAAAGGAAACACAACAAAGTAGCCCACGACTACGCCAATGAAAAACAGCAGATTGCCCACCACAAACACCATGCGTGCGCCACGTTTCTCATTCTCATAGAGGGCAGGGCTGACAAACTGCCAAAGCAGGTAAACCACAATGGGGAACGACAGCACCAGCGCCAACCAAAACGACGTGGACATGTGCACATAGAATTGCGAAGCCAGCTGAATGTTGATGAGGTCAACGTGGAAGTCGGTCGATGAAAACTCGCCTAATCCGGGAATCACCTTAGCCAAGCTTTCAAGCCAGCGGTATAAGATGAACTTGCCGTCGCAGGGCGCCAGAATCACGGTGTCAAAAAGCTTTGGCATGAAGATGAACAAAATTATCGCCACGCCGGCAAGCGTGCCGAGAACTTTAAACAGGGTCATGCGGAGCGCCTCAACATGGTCCCAAAACGTCATATCTGCCAAATCGGGCTTTTGCTCTTTGCTCAATGTTTGTTCAAAAAAGTGAATCGTGTGGTTGCTTTGATGGTGAATGTGCCGCACCGAGGCTCAGCCAATGCCGGCGGGGCAGGGTCATTCTTCTTTTTTCTCGTCTTTGGTGTCTTTGGCGGTGCTGTTGATTTCTGACTTCACCTCGTCCATTCCTTCTTTGAAGCTGCGCACGCCTTTGCCCAGCCCTTTCATAAGCTCAGGAATTTTTTTGCCGCCAAAGAGCAGCAGAATCACAAGCACTATTATGATGATTTCGCCGGTACCGAAGTTGAAAAGCAAAAGAATATTGTCAATCATAATCTATGAATTTTAAAATAATTATTGTTGCTATTTATGTGCAAAGATAAAGATTTTTGATAGAAAAGCCTATAAAACACATTAAAAATAGTTATCTTTGCAGCCTGAATTTAAGAGAAGACAGAATAACATATTTTTTTTAAGTAAGAAAGAATGAAAGCATTTGTATTCCCTGGTCAAGGCGCCCAATTCGTTGGCATGGGTAAAGACCTCTACGAGAACAACGCCGTGGCCCGTGAAATGTTTGAAAAAGCAAACGAAATTTTAGGTTTCAGAATCACTGATTTGATGTTTGAAGGTACTCCTGAAGACCTTAAGCAAACCAAGGTTACTCAACCCGCAGTGTTTTTGCACTCTGTGATATTGGCAAAGACCCTTGGTGAGGAATTCAACCCCGATATGGTTGCCGGCCACTCGCTTGGTGAGTTCTCGGCACTTGTTGCTGCTGGTGCAATGTCGTTTGAAGATGGCTTGAAATTGGTGTCGAAGCGTGCTATGGCAATGCAAAAGGCATGTGAGGCTGCTCCATCAACCATGGCTGCCATCATTGGTTTGCCCGATGATAAGATTGAAGAAATCTGCGCTGAGGTTAACAGCGAGGGCAACGTAGTGGTTCCTGCCAACTACAACAACCCTGGTCAATTGGTGATTTCGGGTAACATCGAAGCAGTGAACGCTGCTTGCGAGAAGCTTAAGGCTGCCGGCGCAAAGCGTGCCCTGGTTTTGCCTGTGGGCGGTGCTTTCCACTCACCACTGATGCAACCAGCTAAGGACGAGTTGCAAGCTGCAATTGAAGCTACCCAATTCAGCACTCCTAAGTGCCCTGTTTATCAAAACGTAGATGCTAAGGCTCACACTTGCCCAGAGGAAATCAAGGCTAACCTGATTGCTCAGCTCACTGCTCCAGTGAAGTGGACTTACGAGGTGCAAAACATGATTGCCGATGGTGCCAACGATTTCACTGAATGTGGTCCTGGCAAGGCTTTGCAAGGCATGATTTCTAAAATCAGCCGCGAAGTTGCCATCTCAGGTCGTCAATAATTACTTTGTTTTGACTCTCAAAACAGTAATTTGCTGATAAAATATCTGCGCAGACTCTTCTCTTTTTAGTGCGGGAGTCTGCGTGTGTTGTTTTTATTGAGCACTGAATAAAAACTTTTGCAGCCTATGCCGTTGAGGCCGCAACGCTCATAAGGCTGCGCCTGCACGCGGTGCGTATGACTTCTATTGGCACGCGCCGTGCTGCTGATGAAAAAGCGGCTATGTTATTTAAGAAATTTTAACTGATTTGTTCGTTATTTTTTGGCGTTCACTGCGTCTAATACGATGAATTTGCAGTCACAAGCATTTGCAAAAGGCTGCATAAATGAGAACAACAATATAAACAATAACTTTATAAATAAACAATGAAACGCTTAAAACAATTAATGCTCGTTGCACTTGTGGCATTAGTGATGCTGCCCGGTGCTGCGATGGCACAACAAACAACAACCATTCCGGTTGACAGTGCTGTGCGAGTTGGCAAATTGCCAAATGGCTTAACCTATTACATTCGTCACAACGATTATCCCAAAGGTCAGGCTGAATTTTATATTGCCCAAAAGGTGGGTGCAATAGTTGAGGAAGATAACCAACGCGGTTTGGCACACTTCCTTGAACACATGTGCTTCAACGGCACTAAGACTTTTGAAGGCAACAACATGCTCAAATGGTGTGAATCAGTGGGCATAAAGTTTGGCGCAAACATCAATGCTGCCACAGGAATTGACCAGACAATCTACAACATCTCGAAGGTGCCAACCGCTCGCGTGGGTGTGCAAGACACCTGTTTGATAATTCTTCGCGACTGGGCCGACGGTCTGTTGCTTGAAGAGAGCGAGATTGACTCAGAACGTAAGGTGATTCACGAGGAATGGCGCATGCGCATGGTGGGTCAGATGCGTATTCTTGAAAACCTGCTCCCAACCATCTATCAAGGCGAGCGCTATGGCTATCGCTTGCCAATCGGCACCATGGAAGTGGTTGACAACTTCCCATATCAGGCTTTGCGCGATTACTATGAGACTTGGTATCGCCCCGACTTGCAAGGCATAATGGTGGTGGGCGACATTGACGCTGACCGCATTGAGGCAAAAATCAAGGAGCTGTTCTCTGACATTAAGATGCCGCAGAACCCCAAGAAGCGCGAGTATTATCCTGTTAAGGGCAACGAAGAAACCATCTATGCCATTGGCACCGATAAGGAACAACCTCAATCAATCTTGCAGCTCATGTACAAGCATCCGGCATTCCCCGATTCGCTTAAGACCGATATGAACTATCTTGCCTATAAATACATTATTAACATGATTAATAGCATGATAAGCTCTCGTCTTGACGAAATCACTAAGAGCCCCGATGCTCCGTTTGCTTATGCTCAGTCAAGCAATGGCAACTTCTTGGTATCGCAAACCATTGATGCACAAAACTTTATTGCTATTGCCAAAGACAACGATATGATAGGTGCCTATAAAGCGCTGCTCACTGAGGTGACTCGCGTGAAGAAACACGGCTTCCTGGCATCGGAATATCTGCGTGCTCGCGACGAGTATCTCTCGGGCTTGGAGAACGCTTACAACAACCGCAACCAGCAGAACTCAGGCATGTTGGTAAATGACTATGTTAGCAACTTCCTCAACAATGAGCCTATCCCGGGCATTGAGAATATGTATAACATCATGAACCTGATTGCCAAGAATCTGCCTGTTGACGTTATCAATCAGGTTGCTATGAACCTGATTCCTGACAATAACCTGGTGGTGGTGGTGATGATGCCTGATAAAGAAGGCGTGACTGTGCCAACCAAGGAACAGTTGCAGCAAATCGACAAGGAAGTGGCTGCTGCCGACATTGCCCCGTTTGTTGACAACGTAAAGACCGAGCCTCTCATTTCCACTCTGCCGGCTAATGGCAAGGTGGTTAAGGAAACCATTGACAGCCGTTTTGATGCAAAAGTATGGACTTTGAGCAACGGCGTGAAGGTGATTGCCAAAAAGACCGACTTTAAGGACGATGAGATTATAATGAACGCCGTGGCTAAGGGCGGATATTCAGTGTTGAGCGACAAAGATGCCGATAACATCGATTTCCTCTCGTTGGTGATGTCGCAACGCAGCCTTGGCACATTCACAGCCAACGACCTCGAGAAATATCTTGCCGGCAAGCAAGTGAGACTCAACTGCAGTGGCGAGGCTTATGGCCGCACCATCAGTGGCCGCACCACTCCTAAGGATTTGAACACCATGATGGAGATGCTGTATATGACATTCACTGCTCTCGGATTTGACGCCAACGAGTTTGCTGCTACACAAAATCAGTATGTGAGCATTTTGCAGAATCAGGTCACTAACCCTGAATTTGTGTTCCAAACCCGCTTGTCGAAGGCCTTCTATAAGTCGCCGTTCAATCACATGATTTCTATTGAAGGAATCAAGGCCGCTAACTTCGACCGCTGCGTGGAACTTGCTAAGCAAGGCTTTAGCAACGCTGCCGAGTTTACGTTTATCTTCAGCGGTAACTTCGATGAGGCACAACTCAAAGAATACGTTGAGCAATACATTGCTTCGTTGCCAACTGAGAAAAATAAAGTTGCTAATGTGAAACTTGCCGGTTTGGGCATCAATGCAGGCACAGCCACTCAAACATCGACGCTCAAGATGCAAACTCCGCAAACCTACGGCTCGTTTGTTGTTTCAGCCAATATGCCTTACACCTCAAAGAATGCCAAGATTGCATCGGTGGTATCGCAATTGCTCACCGCTCGCTTTGTTGAGCAGATTCGTGAAAAGGAAGGCGCCACTTACAGCGTGGGAACCATGGGCTCAATGAGCCGTATGGCTGACTACAACGTGCAGTATAACACCACATTGCCAATGAAGCCTGAAAAGGCCGACCGCGTGGTTGAAATTGTTAAACATGAGTTTAACGACCTCACCACCAATTGTACCGACGTTGAGCTTAACAAGGTGAAAGAGTATATGGTGAAGACTTACACCGAAGGACTTAAGCAAAACAGCGCTTGGGTAGGTGCAATCTCGGGTTATCAGGTGAACGAAGTTGACACATTGGAGAATGCTGAAGCTATTATCAACAGCATCACCACTGCCGATGTACAAAACTTCGTGAAGGAAGTGATGAAACAAGGCAACTTCCAAATCTATATGATGACACCAGAGGAATAAAATAATCTTGTCTTGTTTGCCTCTACCTTTGGGCAGAGGGCAGGCAGGGCAGAAGAGATGAGTTGGCGTGACGCTTCATTCTCACATGCAAAGAGAGTTGGAGCGTCACGTTTTTTTTGCATAAGCATCAGTAAAATGTTTGCTCACATGAGCCTAAAGTGGTAAATTTGTGCCCAAATCAATGGGCCGATGGCACGTTGCACCTCATTGTGGGTGGGCACATCTGCTCAAAGTGATTAAGAGAGTTAATGAACAAAGACAAAAAACGATTTATGCTACAGATACAAGACACGCTTGTGAGCCTCGACCTTGTGGAACGCTTTTTCTTGTGCGACCTCAGCACTTGCCACGGCGAGTGCTGCATTGAGGGCGATGCCGGAGCACCGCTCACCGACGAGGAAGCTGCCATCATTGAGCGGATTCTGCCTGAGATATGGGATGATTTGCTGCCTCGAGCTCGCCAGGAGATTGAAGCCAACGGCGTGAGCTACATCGACGAGGAGGGCGACCGTGTGACCGCCATAGTTGACGGCAGAAACTGCGCTTTCAGCTGCTATGGCGAGAACGGCATGTGCTATTGTGCAATTGAGAAAGCCTATCGCGAGGGGCGCGTTGATTTTTATAAGCCCATCTCGTGCCATCTCTATCCGGTGCGGATTAAGCAATATCCCACCTTCACCGCCGTGAACTATCACCGTTGGAAAATATGCAAATGCGCCGAGGTGCTGGGCCGCAAAGAGGGCGTGAGGGCTTACCAGTTTCTAAAAGAGCCGTTGATTAGGCGCTTTGGCAAGGAATGGTACGACGAGCTTGCCATGACCTGCGAAGCCTATCTGGAGCAATACGGCGACCGATAACCTGTGCCGCCACACCTGTTGCCGGCGCGCAATTTAGCCTAAGTGGGTGAATAATAATGGTTATTAAGCCAAAATTATTTGGCTGAATGAAAAAAAATGATTAATTTTGCACCGCTTTTGTAACCTCTGGCGAGAAGAAGTGTGGCTCGTGAATGTTGCAGGAGGGTAATAAAAAACATAAAATTTTAATACTAACAATGGATTTAATTAAGGTTGCTGAAGAAGCATTCGCAACAGGCAAAGAATTTCCTGAATTCCATCCTGGTGACACCATCACCGTTGACTATCGCATTAAGGAAGGTAACAAGGAACGTATTCAGCAGTACAGAGGTGTGGTTATCCGCATTTCAGGCGAAGGAAAGAAGAAACGTTTCACCGTTCGCAAGATGAGCGAAAACATTGGTGTAGAGCGTATTTTCCCAATCGAATCGCCGTTTATTGACAACATCACTATCAACAAGTATGGTAAGGTTCGTCGCGCTAAGTTGTATTACTTGCGTGCTCTCACCGGTAAGAAGGCTCGCATCAAGGAGCGTCGCATGGTGAGCAAAGAAGCATAATTGAGATAGCCTATTTGTCACAAATTATTTCAATAGAAAATATCAGAAAAAGCCATAATCCCTGAGGATTGTGGCTTTTTTTGTGCTTTGTTTTGTGGGGGTGTAGTAACATTATGTGAGGTTATTATTTGATGGGAGCGGTTTTGCTTGGTCGCCTCGCTGCCGGTGAGGCGCAGGCTGTGCCAATCATCGCTGTTGACGGGTGTTACCGGTGAGTTTGCTGATGGTTGCTAAGATATGAATAAAAAATTGGTTTGTAGCCCTGCAATGGGTCACAATGTTTGTCTGCCGGCAAAATAGTGAAATAAATGCACATTAACCTGAATGATAGAGCAAAATAATTGCGGAAATAGTATTATCTTTGCATAACAAAAACCTAATAATCGAAAGAACGTAACATTAAAAACATCAATAAAGAAATGGGAAAGAAAGCACTATTGTTGATTCTCGACGGATGGGGAATCGGTAACAAAAGCAAAGCCGATGCAATATCAAGCACAGCAACACCTTATTGGGACAGTCTGATAGCCAACTATCCTAACTCACAGCTTCAAGCCAGTGGCGAAAACGTTGGTTTGCCCGATGGTCAGATGGGAAACTCTGAGGTTGGTCACCAAAACATTGGCGCCGGACGCATACTTTATCAAGACCTTGTGAAAATCAACAAGTCGATAAAAGAGGGTACCATCTATGATAATCCTGAGGTGAAGAGCGCATTCTCTTATGCCAAGGAAAACGGCAAGAACATCCACTTCATGGGATTGACCTCAACAGGTGGCGTTCACTCGTCGCTTGGTCATATCTTTGCTCTCTGCGATATTGCCAAACGCTATGAACTGGAGAACGTGTTTATTCATTGCTTTATGGATGGCCGTGACACCGACCCGCAAAGTGGTAAGGGCTTTGTGGCTGAGGTTGAGAAACATTGCGCCGAGAGCGCCGGTAAGGTTGTCTCGGTGGTAGGCCGCTACTATGCTATGGACCGCGACAAGAATTGGGACCGCATTAAACTTGCTTATGACCTGCTGGTGAGCGGCGAGGGCGAACAAGCCTCCTCGATGACCGATGCCATTCAGGCAAGCTACGATGCCGGTGTAACCGACGAGTTTATTAAGCCAATCAACAACAGCACCGTTGACGGCACCATCAAGGAAGGCGACGTGGTGATATTCTTCAACTATCGCCCCGACCGCGCTAAGGAAATCACCATTGCTTTCACTCAAAAGGATATGCCTGAGCATGGCTTGATGCGCATCAAAGATTTGCAATACTATTGCATGACTCCTTACGATTCATCGTTCACTGGCATACATGTGCTTTTCCGCAAAGACAATGTCACCAACACTCTGGGCGAATACCTCAGCGCACTTGGCAAAAAGCAATTGCATATTGCCGAAACTGAGAAATATGCTCACGTTACATTCTTCTTCAACGGTGGCCGTGAGAACCCATACGAGGGTGAGGACCGCATCTTGGTGCCTTCGCCAAAGGTGGCTACCTACGACCTCAAGCCTGAAATGAGCGCCTATGAGGTGAAAGATAAATTGGTTGAAGCCATCAACACTCAGAAATATGACTTCATTGTTGTGAACTATGCCAACGGCGATATGGTGGGTCACACCGGCGTTTACGAAGCCATTCAAAAGGCATGTGTGGCAATTGACGAATGTGTGAAAGACACTGTTGAGGCTTGCAAGGCCAATGACTATGAGGTGATAATCATTGCCGACCACGGAAATGCCGACAATGCCATCAACCCCGACGGCACTCCAAACACTGCCCATTCGCTCAACCCGGTTCCGTTTGTTTATGTGACTGCAAACAAAGATGCTAAGGTGAAGGACGGTGTGCTTGCCGATGTTGCTCCTTCAATCTTGAAGATTATGGGTATTCCTCAACCAGAGGAAATGTCTGGCAACAATCTGATTGAAGCATAAATATAGATTTATAAAAATATAAGTATGTAGCCCCGGGGAAATATCCTTGGGGCTTTTTTTGTTGTTTGCTTTGCGGGGTGGAATGGAAAAATGGGGCGACGGTGGGGCGATTGCCGACCGAAAAAATAAGATATTTGGCTGATGACAAGCGGTTGAGAAAGGCTTGCCGGCGTTGAGATGCTTGTGCTGCCATGTGTGTTGTCGGCATAGATGAGCCAATGGAATAAAAAAATTGCATTGATGTGTGGCATTTGTGGTAATTTATGGCTAAATTCGCATAGAAAATTCAATAAACACCTTAATAATAGATGAAACGTATATTAGTTATAGGGGCGGCGGTTGCGGCATTGGCATTTGCAATGAGTGATGCCGAAGCACGCCATCTCACCATATTGAGCGCCAACGACACTCACAGCATGGTCAGACCCGATGCCGACGGGTGTGGCGGTTTGGTGCGTCAAAAAGCAATTGTTGACAGTGTGCGTCAAGCCGAAGATGCTGTGGTGGCTGTTCATGCCGGTGATGCCGTGCAGGGCACAGTTTATTTCTCAACCTTTAAGGGCGAAGTGGAATATGCCATGCTCGATAGCATCGGCTTTGACTTCTGCATCACTGGTAATCATGAGTTTGACAACGGCATGGATGAGCTTGCCAAATATTACAGCAATGTGCGAGCCAGCAAACTGTCGTCGAACTACGATGTTACCGACACTCCGCTAAATGGGCTGCTTCAGCCGTATGTGGTGAAGCATTTCTATGGCAAGCGCATTGCCTTTATGGGCATTAATCTCAAGCCCACCGGCATGATTGCCGATAAGAATGTGCAAGGCTTGGTGTTTAACGATGCCGCCACGGTGGCGTTGCAGCTGTCGGAATACCTCAAAACCACCGGAATAGCCGACTATGTGGTGATGGTGTCGCATATTGGCTACACCTCGAGCGATGGCGATGAGAGCGACGTGGAGATTGCCAAGAAAAGCCGTTATATAGATTTGATTATTGGCGGACACTCTCACACGCTTGTTGAACCCGGTTCGCCGCAGCTCATGGTGAAGAATGTGGCAGGGCGAGAAGTGCCTGTGGTGCAAGCCGGTAAATATGGCAAATACATGTGCAAAGTGAATTTTGACCTCGACGATGGCAGCGTTGACTATTCGCTCATTCCGGTTGACGCATCGTGCGACTCGTGGGCAAGCCGCTTTGAGGCGCTTAACGCTTGGCTTAAACCCTACGATGACGAGGCTTACAGGGTGATGCATTCGCGCATTGCCACCTCGGCGCGTGCCATGACCAACACCGAGTTGAGCTGTCTGCCCAATTTTGTGTGTGATGCCGTGAACGGGATTATTGTTGAGCGTTGGGGCAAATGTGACTTTGCCATGATGAATCGTGGCGGTATTCGCCAACCGTTGCCAAAAGGCGATGTGGCTGAGGGCATGATTACCTCAATGTTGCCTTTCGACAACAAATTGGTGGTGCTTAAAATCAAAGGCTCCGACCTGCTTGACGCTTTCAAGGTGATGACTTATCGTGGGGGTGACGCCGTGAGCAAAGCCATGGACATCAAATATAAGGGCCATGAAATTGTTTGGGCGCGCCTTAACGGCAAGGACATTGAGAAAGACAAGTATTACACCATGGTGACTATTGACTATCTTGCCAATGGCGGCGACTATATGAAACCGCTAAAGAATGCACAAGTGCTTTGGTGTGACGATGTGCCTTACGGCGATTTGGTGCTGCAATATGTGAAGCAACTCGATGCTCGCGGCATTGCCATCGACGCCGAGGAAAGAGTGAGAATGCATAAATGATTTTTGATTAACCCATTTGCATAAATATAAATACCGAGATGATAAAGAAACTTATACTTACGCTGATGGTGGCTGCGGTAGCATGTACCGTGGCTCAAGCCGAGCATCTGACCATACTCACAGCTAATGACACTCACAGCACCATAATGCCTAATCAAGAGGGACGTGGCGGACTGATGCGACGCCGTGTGG
Source organism: Muribaculaceae bacterium (assembly GCA_051871515.1). GTDB lineage: Bacteria > Bacteroidota > Bacteroidia > Bacteroidales > Muribaculaceae > SFTJ01. Next base: position 14,956 of record JBJECY010000091.1, read on the forward strand.
TGATGGACAGCGTGCGCCGTGCCGATGAGCACGTGTTGGCTATTCATGCAGGCGACGCCGTGCAGGGAACGGTGTTCTTCTCGCTTTTCCGCGGTGAGGTGGAATATGCCTGCTTAGACAGTCTTGCTTATGACATCATCATTATGGGTAACCATGAGTTTGACAACGGCATTGAAGAACTTGCCGAACATTATAAACATGTGCGCGCCAATAAATTATGCGCCAACTACGACCTTACCGGCACTCCGCTTGAGGGCATGTTTCTGCCTTATTTGATAAAGCATGTTGGCGGCAAGCGCTTGGCATTTATGGGCATTAATCTCAATCCTAAGGGGATGATTGCCGATAAATGTATTGGCGGTGTCACATATCACAATGCCACTGACGTGGCTCTCAATCTGTCACGTTATCTCAAAGAATCGGGTATTGCCGACTATGTGATTATGGTGTCGCACATTGGCCACACCGGTCGCCCGGGTGTACCAAACGATGTGGATATTGCAAAAAACAGCCGATACATTGACTTGATTATAGGTGCTCACTCCCATACTCTCATTGACCCTTCACGCGCCAATTCGCGCTATCCGCACTTGGTGAAGAACCTCGACGGCAAAGAAGTTCCCATTTGCCAAGCCGGCGGACAGGGCGAGCATGTGGGCAAGATTGACTTTGACACCGAGACCGGCAAGGCGGTGTATTCAATCATCCCCATCAACGAGCGCTACGATGAGCGTGCAGCGGCTGATTATGCAGCCATGAACCAATGGCTGGAGCCATATTGCAAGCAGGTTGATAAAAAGATGAACACTCGCATAGCAACATCTGAGATGGCGATGGACGGCAAAACTCCGTCGCTGGGCAATTGGGTGTGTGACGCGGTGGTTGAGATTGGCCGCGAGCTCTATGGCAAAGAAGTGCAGTTCTCGCTCATGAACCGTGGCGGCATACGCCAGCCCATGCCCAAAGGCGATGTCACAGAGGGCGTGATTGAGGGTATGTTGCCGTTTGATAATCGCCTGGAGGTGATTCGCATCAAGGGCGAATATCTTATGAATGTGTTCACGGCACTTGCCGGCAAAGGCGGTGATGCGGTGAGCAGTGCTGTGGATGTGCAATTCACGCGCGACGGCAAGGTGACCAAAGCGAAAATCAACGGCAAGCCGGTTGACAACGATAAATATTACACTCTCATCACCATTGACTATCTTGCCAATGGCGGCAGCCGCATGGGCGACCTAAAGAAAGGCGAGGTGCTGTTTGTTGACACTGTGCCTTATGGCCAACATGTGCTGGAATATGTGAAACAGCTTGATGCCCGCGGCAAGAAAATACGCTCAACCAACAAGCAGCGTATGCGGTATGACGACTGATGGCGGCCTTTCACTCCGTGAGGCGGCTGTGGTGAACAGTGTGATAATTTAACTCATAAAAAACGTGGCAGGATGCTGTGTGAAAGTTCCCCTGCCCACTGATGTGTGAATGAAAGATGCATAAAAAAAGAATAGCAGGAATAATTGTGGCAGCGTTGGCGCTGTGGGCGTGTGTTGTGCCGGTTGCGGCACGAGAAGTCCACGAGTCATCGCTGCTGAAACGCGCTTCGTCGCCCGATATGGAGGCGTGGGTCGATAGCGTTTTTGCCACGCTCACCCCCGAGCAAAGGGTGGCGCAGATGATGGTGGTTACATTGCAACCCACCGTTGATGCACCAACTAAGAAATCAATCGACCGTCATTTCTCGGAATTGAAAGTGGGCGGCGTGCTGTTTTCGCAAGGTGAATGTGAGGCTGAGGCCGAACTGATAAACTATGTGCAACAGCAAAGTGCCGTGCCGGCAATGGTGACTCTTGATGGCGAGTGGGGGATGGCGATGAGGCTTAGCGACACACCTTCGTTCCCGCGCAACATGGTGCTGGGAGCCATCACTAACGACCGCCTGCTCTATGAATATGGGCGCGAGATGGCGCGAGAGTGCAAGCTCATGGGCGTACATGTGAATTTTGCTCCGGTGCTTGATGTGAACGATAACCCCGATAATCCTGTGATTGGGTCACGCTCGTTTGGCGAGATGGCTGAGCGAGTGGCGAGCCATGGCGTAGCTTATGCTCGTGGCATGGAAGATAACGGAGTGCTCACCACAGCCAAGCATTTCCCCGGGCACGGCTCAACAGCCGATGATTCTCACCACACCTTGCCGCGGCTCAACAAGACTATTCGAGAACTTAACCTATGCGAGATGGTGCCGTTTAAACATTATGTTGAGGCCGGGCTGTCGGGCATTATGGTGGGGCACTTGGCTGTGCCAAAGATTGATGATTCGGGGATGCCGGCATCGCTGTCGCCCGATATTCAGAGCCTGTTGCACAGCCGTTTGGGATTCACCGGACTGGTTTTCACCGATGCTTTGGTGATGAACGGTGCCCGCACTCAGGGCAGCGTGGCGGTGAAAGCCATCTTGGCAGGCAACGATGTGTTGCTCTCGCCTGCCAATGCCGAGAAAGAGATTGAGGCAGTGATGCGCGCCGTGAGAGAAAACAAAATCTCAATGAACGTGATTGACGAGCGTTGCAAGAAGATTCTGCGATATAAATATGCTTTGGGGCTGAATGAGCAAAAGCCGGTTGACGTTGCCAATGTGAAGAACCAACTGAACGGCGGTGAGTCGGCTGCTATGATTAATAGGCTGTGGGCTGGGGCAATGACTGTGATAAGCAATCACGACCACACTTTGCCGGTGCGCCACCTTGAAGAAAAGAAGATTGCCGTGGTCACTCTTGGCGATGATAACGCCAAAAACACCATGTTTCAGCGTCGTTGCGCTTCATATACCCGTATTCATGCGTATTCCTATAAATCGGGTGACAATGCCGCATCGCTTGTGAACCAGCTCAGAGAGGGCGACTATCAAATGGTGATTGTGGCGGTGCACTCGCCTGCGCAGGTTTATAGGGCCATGTTGGCTACTTTAACAAGCAAATTGCAGAATGTGTCGGTGGCAATGTTTGTTGACCCTTATAAGGTGAAGCATTTTGCTTATGCGTTGAAGCATTGCCGCAGTGTGTTGATGGCGTATGACAACAACAGCATTGCACAAGATTATGCTGCACAAGCCATCTTTGGCGGCATCGACGTTAGCGGTGAACTGCCTGTGAGCATTGAGAATGTGGCGAAAGCCGGCACGGGAATTTCTTATAAAGCCACTCGCTTGGGCTATTCGCGTCCCGAGGAAGCCGGCTTGGCATCGAGCATGCTTGCTCGCATCGATTCAATCGCTTGGACGGGTCTCAAACATAAGGCTTTCTCAGGATTGCAGGTGCTGGTTGCCCGTCACGGCAAGGTGGTGTGCAACCAATGCTATGGTTACACCGATTTTTCAAAAACGCGCAAGCCGGTTGACGAGAACACCTTGTTCGACCTCGCCTCGGTGGCTAAGGTTGCCGGCACATTGCCCGGTATAATGAAGTGCGTTGACCAAGGGAAACTGCACCTCGACGATAAGGCGAGTAAATATATCACTGAATTGCGCGAAACCGACAAAGAAGATATCACATTCAATGATTTGTTGCTTCACGAGAGCGGTATGCCTGCCACGCTCAACATGTATTATGTGATGAGCGCTCCCGGCAGCTACAAGGGCAGGTTGCTCACTTCACGGCGCACAAAAACCAACAGCATAAAGATTCACAACAAGTTGTTTGCCAACAAAACGGCACGGCTGCGCTCAGATGTGGTGAGCAAGACGCAATCTGATGAATTTAATATGCCTATAGCCAACAATCTTTTTGGGTCAGAGGCATTGATTGACACGGTGATGAGTCGTATATATAATGTGAAATTGCGTCGCAGCAAGAGCACTTTATACAGCTGCCTGAATTTTTGCCTGCTGATGGATGCCGAGCAGCGCATCACCAAGACACCTCACGAGCAATATGTGAGCCATTATTTCTTTGAACCACTTGGCGCTTATAACACTTGTTACAGGCCTGCACAAAACGGGATGTTGGACAATGTGGTAGCCACCGAGAACGACACTTTTTTGCGCAGGCAAACCATCAAGGGATATGTGCACGATGAGATGGCGGCGTTTCTTGGCGGCGTGTCGGGCAATGCCGGCTTGTTCTCAACCAGCAACGATTTGGCAAAGATATGCCAGATGTGGCTCAATGGCGGTGAATATGGCGGCACGCGTTTGCTCAAAGAATCAACCGTGAACACCTTTCTTGAAACAAAGGCTTCAGACTCGCGGCGCGGCTTGGGCTTTGACAAACCCGACAAAGAGAAACCGCGTTTGTCGCCATGCTGCAAAGCAGCTCCTGCCGAGGTGGTGGGACACACCGGCTTCACCGGCACTTGCTTGTGGGTTGACCCGGTCAATGATATGATATACATCTTTTTGAGCAACCGAGTGCACCCCACGCGCGACAACAGCTCGTTTAAAACCCTCAATGCGCGCAAAACCATTCAAGCCATCATCTACGAGTCAATCATTGCTCAATAGTGGCTTTCTCACCTTTGTGTAATGAGCAATTGCGGTAAGTCACAACCACTTAACCGCAAAATTGTGGCGTGCCAAAAAAACATAAATAGCTCAGTATTTTCTTCATTTCAAAAAAATGTTGTGTATATTTGTGCATTAATTACAATCAACCTTATTTTTGAGAACAGAAAACATTTCAGAAACAATTCAGAAAACTATGAAAAAGTTATTATCAATAATTGCCTGTGCAATGCTGCTGGCATCGTGTGGCGATAGCGGTTTTAAGCTCACCGTTGATTTCAACAACGATGAAGATAACGGTCAGACGGTTTATTTGATTAACTACGATACTGGCGACACCATTGACAGTGCCGTGGTGGTGGCTCGCAAAGCGGTGATTGAGGGTAAGGTGGGCACTCCTTACATGGCAAGGCTGTTGGCATCGGGCGGACGCTCAACCTTTGTGATTGAGGGCGGCGACATAACCATGAATTGGGAAGACCGCATTGCCCATGGCACTGCGCTCAACGACTCGGTGGCAAAATTCAACGAGGAAGATGCGGCACTTAGTCGCGAGATGGAGGCGCTTGCTGACGGCGAAATGAATGAAGACATAAAGGCTGAAGCGGTGCAACGCATTCAAGACACCTTCAACGCTCAGGTGATAGACCATTATCTTGCCAACAAGAAGAATGCATTTGGCTGGTGGGCACTCTACAACTATATGATTTCAAACGAACTCACGCTTGATGAGATGAATGAGTTGCTTGCCGACGCCCCACAAGAGTATTCACAATCAGTGCGCATGGGCAAGTTGCTCAAAGCAGCCAAGCAAGTTGAACTCACCAAAGAGGGCTGTAAGATGGTTGACTTCACCGTAAAGACCGAGGATGGCATCTCAATACGCCTTTCTGACTTTGTTGGTCACGGCGACGTGGTGGTGGTTGACTTCTGGGCAAGCTGGTGCGGTCCGTGCCGCCGCGAGGCAAGCACCACGCTTAAGCAAATCTACGAGCAATATGAGGGAAAGGGCCTCCGCGTTTTGGGCGTTGCCGTTTGGGATAAACCGGAAGATACTTTCCGTGCCATTGAGCAATTGCAGCTGCCGTGGCCGCAAATCATCAACAGCCAAAACATTGCATCAGACACTTACGGCTTCAACTCAATTCCTCATATTGTGATATTCTCAGGCGACGGCACCATTTTGAGCCGTGGTTTGCTGGGCGATGCGCTTAAAGCAAAAGTCGATGAGATAATGGCTAAGTGATAGTTTACATCAGAGAAATGACATAGGCACACGTTTCTCTCCACTCGCTGGGAGGCGTGGCGCATAAATAAAGCAATGGCAACCAAGATTGAGCGTTATGCTCGCTTGGCTGCCATTGTTGTTATTTCACTGAGGGATTATGGGTTGATTCCCTCGGGGGTACGCTATGTGTCAGGGTTATTCTTTGGGGCACACCGTCACTTGCAGTTTGTTGTAGGCGCGCTCGGCCTTTTGCTTGGCTGCTTCCACGCTCTCGTCGGTGGCAAGAATCACTGCCATGCGTCGGTGTCCGCTCACTTCGGGCTTGCCAAAGATGCGCATTTGTGTGCCAGGTTCTTCAAGCACCTTATCAAGGTTGCCAAAGTCAATTGTGTTGGTGTCGCCTTCAACCACCACCGCGCGTGATGCCGATGGACCGTAGAAACGTATGCCCGGAATAGGCAGCCCCAACAAAGCGCGGGCATGCAATGCAAATTCGCTGAGGTCCTGAGAAATCATGGTCACCATACCGGTGTCGTGTGGACGTGGCGACACTTCGCTGAATATCACGTCGTCGCCTTTCACAAACATCTCCACGCCAAATATGCCATATCCGCCAAGAGCGTCGGTCACCTTTTTGGCTATTTCCTGAGCTTTGGCCTTAGCTGCGGTGCTCATTGGCTGCGGTTGCCATGAATAGCGGTAATCACCGTCAATTTGTATGTGCCCAATTGGCTCGCAGAACTCGGTTCCCAAAATGTTTCGCACGGTGAGCAGCGTGATTTCGTAATCAAAGTCAACAAACGCTTCCACAATCACACGTCCGGCTCCGGCACGTCCGCCTTCTTGGGCAATGTGCCAGCTGCGGTCAATATCATCAATTGAGCGCACCACGCTTTGTCCGTGGCCCGAGCTGCTCATGATGGGCTTCACCACGCAAGGCACGCCAATTTGGTCAACGGCGGCGCGGAACTCTTCTTCAGTTGAGGCAAAGATGTAGCGCGATGTTTTGATGCCGAGTGTCTCGGCTGCCAGTCGGCGTATTCCTTCGCGGTTCATTGTCAGGAATGTTGCGTTGGCTGTTGGGGTCACGTGGTAGCCTTCTTTTTCAAGTTCCACCAGCGTTGGTGTGGCTATTGCTTCAACTTCGGGGATGATAAAGTCGGGCTTTTCTTCCTCTATCACCTTGCGCAGTGCGGCAGAGTCGAGCATGCTGAACACGTGGCAGCGGTGAGCTATTTGCATTGCCGGAGCATTGGGGTAGCGGTCACATGCCACTACTTCAACGCCAAAGCGTTGCAACTCAATTGCCACTTCTTTGCCTAATTCTCCACTTCCCAACAGGAGCGCTTTCTTGCCTTTACTTGTAGATATTGAACCGATTGATGTCATGATTAATTTTAGTTTGGTTTTGGATTGTTGTTTTGTTTGACCACAAAGGTAATCTTAAAGTATGGAATAAAAAAATATTATGGCGCGTAATCGCCATAATAATTGCGTGTGGGGTGGTGCTTGATGCTATGTAGCTGGCAAGTTGTTGTTACAATAGAGTAAAGGTTATCAACGGGAAACTCGGTGGCTGATTGGCGTGGCGTGAGTAATTTTGCGGATGTTATGAAAAGACTATTTTTATCCTTAACCATGCTGACAGCAATGGCAATGCTGCCGGCATATTCATTGGCAGCAGGAGGCAGCAAAGACGACAATGTTCGACGTCTTGAACAGGTGAGCGAGGTGGCACGTCACAACGCCGCTGTGGTTGCAGAGATGTATAGACGTTCGCGTCAATCGCAGGCCGAGGTCGAAGCCAATGTTGAGAAATATCTTGCCGAGGCGCGAGCCAAAGCTCCGCAGCATCAAACCTATGTGCCCGTTTTTGACACCGAGCCTGTGAAAACGCGTAGCCAGATGCATGAGGAAGAAATCATGAGCCGCGAAGAACTGTTGACGGCATTTGAGCAGCGTGCCGGTAACGGCCGCAGCAGATATGTGCCCAAATTGGCGCCAACCACTGTTGAGAAAAACTATATTTTCCTTTATTTTGATGTGCCAAGTGACAATGCGGTGGGTCCAGTGGCAATGCGTGTGCAATATTATGCCGATGACCCACTCGACACTCAGGCGGTGGAGTTTACCATCAATGGCGCAAAATATAGTGTTGCAGCCAATGGGCTAAAGACCAAGCAACGCGGCATTTTCACTTCCGAATGGTTTGACGTGGAGATGACGGGCGATAATCAGGCGTTGCTTGAAGCTATGGGATTTGCCAACTATGTAAAGCTGAAGTTTATTGGGAAGTCGTGCAATCACATCAAAAGCCTCACTGATGAGCAGGTGGCACAGTTGCGCAAAGCCTATTTCCTTCATAAGAGTTACACAGAACGTTGATGAGAAAACGCATGCAGCATCAGGGAAATTTTTTTTGACGTGATGCCTGCTGTGTTTATAATCTAAATAAAGGTTGCTGTTTTGTGCCGGGTAGCGGTTTTCCGTGGCTCGGCACAATTTTTTTGCGTGTAAAAGCAGCGATATGCCATCAATAATGATTATTTTTGCAGTTGTATGAAGATTGCAAAGAGATATATCGCGATGTTGGCATTGTCTTTAGCGCTGCCGGCATCGGCGCAGACACAAAGTGAATGTGACGATGAAGAACCCATCGATTTGGAGCTTGTTCGCAGACCTGTTCGCAGACCCGGGCATGCTGTCATCACCTATATCACTGTAAGCGAAGATATGGTGGGCAGGTATGCCGAGGCCAAGCCGCAAAAGGTTGTGAGCAGCGTGGCAATGAGCAATGCAGCTGCCATTGAGGCAATGAACAGGCGTGCCCGCCAATCGCAAGCCGAGGTTGAAGCCAATGTTGAGAAATATCTTGCCGAAGCGCGCTCAAAAGCCCCTGAGCATGAGACTTATGTGCCCGATTTTGCACGACGACGTATTCATGACGAGGAGAAGATGACTCAGACGCAGCTGTTGACGTCGTTCAACGCCAAGCACACTGTGGGCAACACCAAGTATGTGCCTAAGAGTGCCCCGTCGCGCATTGAGCAGAATGGAATATACCTGTATTTCTCGGTTCCCACGGGGAGCCGTCCGGGAGTAATGAACCTGCGCGTGCAATATTATGCTGATGACCGACTCGATACCCAAGCGGTGGAGTTTCTCATCAATGGTCAGAAATTCTGCGTTACGCCTGACAAGCTCAATACCAAGCGCGAAGGTCGCTACGTCTCGGAGTGGTTCGACGTGGAGATGACCGGTGACAACCAGTTGTTGCTCGAGGCAATGGGCTATGCCAACTATGTGCGAGTGAAGTTCTTGGGCAAATCATGCAATCACATCAAAGACCTCACCCGCGACCAAGTGTCAACCCTGCGCAAAGCATATTTTCTTCATAAGAACTACCGGTGAGATTCCACCTAAGGAGGCTATTGCGTAGGATAAGAGTGCCAGAAAACAGAATGCATATTAAATCAAAAAAATAACTAAACCTGAATGAACCAACTGATTGGATGCTGCGGAATAGATTGCGAGAAATGCGACGTGCGCATCGCCACGGTGAATGGCGATGAGGCTTTGCGTGCCGCAACCGCACGAAAATGGAGCCAGCTCAACGGCATAGAAATCAAACCGGAGTATTTATATTGTTTGGGATGCCGCACCGAGGGACAGAAAACTTATTATTGCACCAATGTGTGTGTCATAAGGCGTTGCGCTGCATCGCAAGGCTATGCCACCTGTGCTGAGTGTGCAAAGATGATGAGATGTGAAACGGTGAAACCGATATTGAATCATCAACCCGATGCAGAGAGCAACCTGTTGGAGTTCGGCTCCGATAGATTGTTGTTGCGCCCGTGGCATGAAGCCGATGCCGAGGTGCTCTATCACTTGGCTAAAGACGAGGATGTGGGTCCTCGTGCAGGTTGGGCTCCCCATAAGTCGGTTGACGAAAGCCTGGAAATCATAAGAACGGTGTTCCACAATCCCACCACATGGGCAATTGTTTTGCGTGAAACCGGCGCGGTGGTGGGCGCAATAGGCTATGGTGAGTCGTGCGAATGTTCATTGCCGGCACGCCAAGGCGAGATGACGGTGGGCTATTGGGTAGGCAAGGATTATTGGAATCGTGGCATCTGCACCGATGCGTTGCGGTTGATGATTGCTCGTGTGGTGAATCACACCGGCATACAATCGCTCATCAGCGGGCATTATGTTGATAATGTGGCGTCGGGGCGCGTGATGGAAAAGTGCGGTTTTGTGCCCACAGGCGAGTTCTGCCAATCAAACACCTTGCAAGGCAGCGATGGTCGCAGCATTAGGGTGCTGCGCTGGGAACGTGAATAATCAACATTTACTTATACATATATAATAAAAGACATTAAACCTATGAAACGCTATTTGTTATTAATGGCTACCGCACTGACCGTGGCTGTGGTTGCAGGAGCATCGGGCAGCAAGGCTGCTCAAGACCTGTGCCGTCGTATTGTGGGTGCCGAGCATGCCAAGATGTTCAGTTTTGTGCAGTATGCTGATTCGCTTAACGTTGACCGCTACTGCGTTGAAGCAAGCAAAGGCAAGATAGTCATCAAGGGCAATAATGCCAATTCAATGGCTGTGGGTCTTAACCAGTATCTTGTGAATGTGTGCCACACGAGTGTCACTTGGTGGGCTAACGACAAGGTGCAGCTGCCTAATGAACTGCCGCTTCCCAAGCAGCCCATTTGTGGCAAAGCCGCTTGCCCAAATCGCTTTTTCTTGAACTATTGCACCTTTGGCTATACCATGCCTTATTGGAAGTGGGACAACTGGGAACGCCTGATTGACTGGATGGCACTCAATGGCATCAATATGCCGCTTGCCATCACCGGACAAGAAAGCATCTGGCTAAAGGTGTGGAAGAAATTAGGACTCAAAGAAGATGATATAAAGAGCTATTTCACCGGACCGGCTCACTTGGCTTGGCACAGAATGTCGAATATCGACGCTTTTCAAGGGCCGTTGCCCGATAGTTGGTTGCGTGACCAGGAGTTGCTGCAAAAAAAGATTGTGGCACGTGAACGTGAGCTTTCAATGACGCCCATTCTGCCCGGCTTTGCAGGCCATGTGCCCGGCAAGCTACGCGAGATATACCCCGATGCTAAAATCACCATGCTGTCAAACTGGTGCGGTTTTGAGAACCGTTGCCGCAGCTTTTTCCTTGACCCCGAAGAACCGCTCTATGCCCAGATACAGAAACTATTCATCACCGAGCAAACCAAAGCATACGGCACCAACCACATTTATGGCGTTGACCCATTCAACGAACTCGATTCGCCCGACTGGAGCGAGGCTTATCTTGCCAAGGTGTCGCGCATGATTTATCAATCGCTGTTGCAAGCCGACGACCAAGCCCAATGGCTGCAAATGACGTGGACATTCTATAACGACGGACGTTGGACCAAGCCGCGCGTTAAGGCATTTCTTGACGCCGTGCCTAAAGATAAACTCATCAACCTCGACTATTATTGCGACTACAAAGAGTTGTGGCCCGACCTTGACCGCTACTTCGGCGGCCGCTATATTTGGTGCTATTTGGGCAACTTTGGCGGCAACACCATGACCGAGGGCGACATTGCCGGCGTTGAAAAGAAGCTCAACCGCGTGATGGCTGAGGGCGGCAGCAATTTTGATGGCGTTGGCGCCACCCTTGAGGGCTTTGACACCAACGAACAGATGTATGAATATGTGTTCCAAAAGGTTTGGAATCAGCAGCTCACCGGAGCACAATGGTTTGAGCTGTGGGCACGTATGCATGGTGGCGATGCCGATGAGCACATCATCAATGCATGGCGCATATTGGGCGAGAAAGTGTATGTGCGCGCTGCCGGTTGCGGCAAGTGTACGCTCATCAGTGCGCGCCCGGCGCTTGTTGGCGTGGGCGGCAACTACACAAGCTCGCAAATCCATTATCCCGAGATTGAGATATGGAACGTGTGGAACGAGCTTTTGCAAGCCAAAGACGTTGACAACGATGGCTATCGCTATGACGTGGTGAACATTGGCCGTCAAGCCCTGGGCAACCTGTTCTCGCACTTCCGCCGTCAGTTCACCATCAGTTACACCATTGGCGACAAGGCTCAGGCTCAGGTGTGGGCACAACGCATGGATGAATTGATTGCTGACTACAACCGATTGATTTCGTGTGAGAAGCACCTTTCAATGGGCGCTTGGATTGAAGAGGCCCGCTCGCTGGGCTACACCGAGGCCGAAAAGGACTATTATGAACTCAATGCACGCACTCTGCTCACCACATGGGGGCACAAGGGTGGGGTGCTTGTTGACTATGCCAGCCGCGGATGGAGCGGACTCACCGATACCTATTGCCGCGTGCGTTGGCAACGCTTCACTCAGGCTGTGATTGACGCAATGGACAAGGGCGTGAAATTTAGTCAAGAGGAATTTTGCAAGGAGATTGAGGAATTTGAGTATCAATGGACCTTTGGCAAAGAAAAATACCCGATTGTATCGGGCGAAAACGCTGTTGACGTGGCTCGTGAATTGGCACAAAAATATGCGTCGTATTCGTGTATGTGCACATTGTGAAAATGACCATTGTGACGGGTGATGTGACAGCGTTGCATCACTCTGAAGAAATAGAAAATGCACCTGCTGGCATCATTCCGGTGGGTGTATTTTTTGCAATGATGAAAATTTATTGTTAATTTTGTGAACAAATAAGCAGCTTAGGCTGTTATTGAATTACTACAACTTCTATGAGAGAATAACTATGAGGAGGACATTGTGCGTACTCTTGTTTGTGCTATTGATGCACGTGTGTGGTTATGAATGGCAGTGCAGTGCTGCCGAGCCATGCAAGGCAGTGGCATGCGCCGTTGCCAATGTGCACACGCGCGCACACGCGAGCGACTTTGGCGGCACCTTGCGCGGTTGCAGTCAAGACGTGACAATGATGTGCGAAGCCTCATCGCTCACACTGCCTGTGTCGGTGCGTGTGTGTCACACCCGTCCGGTGCGTTTGTTGCCGGTGCGTTGTCACACTTGGCGAGGCGGCAGCGTAGCGAGCCAAAACCATTCTCTCAAACGCCAAGCTGTGCAGCCCACCGCCACTGAGCCGAGCTCGGCATCAATCGTATTCCCGTTGTGCATCCTTGCCAACGACCGCATTGTGGCGCTAAGACGCATTGTGCGTTGATTTGTCATAGGTTAGAGTGACCTTTTTTTGATTCACTTATTATCCCCAGCCCCTATCTTGGGAACGTGCTAAGCCTTGCAGCGGCATGCGCGTGGCATTTTGCCATGCCATGATGCAACCGGCTTTCACTTCCTCACTCCACTCAATCCAAATCATTTAATATAAAAACTACAATCAAAAAAACATTATTATCCTATGGCAAATATCATGCGATTGGCTATGACAGAAGCTGTTGTAGCTAACAAAAATATAGACGTGAAGAATAAATTTTTTGGCATTATCAAGCGTGCGTTTTACACGCCAACGCTGAGCCCAATAGATGTTCGAGTTAAGGACCTTGACACCGAGACCGGCAACCGGGTGAAGCGTTTGCTTGATTGCGCCGATGAGCTGTTGCCCTCGGTGTTGCGCAGTGTTGGCATAGTCAACGAGTCGATGGTGGGCAATATGAGGCTTGAGACTTGCGTGTCGCGCGACGGCAACTTTGCTGCGTATCAGTTGTTTAAGTTTATTGATATAGACTATCGGCCCATCACACAGGTGAGGGTTTATGAGGGCCCGGCAGCCGAGATGGTTTCAAAGGTCCTATGATTATGCAGTGTGCTCATCTTGCGCCAAGGGCTTTGCGGTTGCTGCATGTGAAATGTAAAGAGGCCGCAAGCACCTTGGTTGCAGGGTGTGTGCTCAGTGCTCCTTTTTAATTGGACTTTGTGGGGGCACTGAAAAAAAAAGTGTGTCGAAACAAATGTTTCGGCACACTTTCAATAATATTAAGTGTCAATTGTAAGCTTGATGCTAATGCATTGAGTGATTTTGTTGTGGCAAAATGATTGCCATCAACGGGCAATTAGCCAACCAGAGCTACAGTGACGTCAGTTTCAGTTTCAGCGATTGTAACTTTGCCTTCACGGCCAAGCCAACCAAGAGCAGCATAAATCTCTTTCTCTTTGAGCTTAGTAGCTTTCTTAAGAGCTTTCATTGTGAGAGTTGCTTCGTCAGCAGAATTCAAGGCGGTCCAAACGGCACCTGCCCATGTTCCGATAGTTTCTAAATTCATCTTTCGTCTAAATTTTAAATTAATTAAATATCAGCTTAAAACAATCTTTTGTTGTATAATGTTTGATTTCGGGCGCAAAGGTAAGAATAAAATATGGAATATGCAAATTTTCAGCCAATTGAGTGTGAATTTGGTGCGAAAAACTGCATTTGATACGCTCTTTTGACAACTTGTAAATGCATATTTTGTGAATAAATGGCGGGTTGTTTGCCTAATTTTTTCATTATTTAATGTAACTTTGTTGGCTGTAAACATAGTCAAAACGCAAAAAGATGGATGGATTGGTAATAAAGAACACCGGCAGCTGGTATGTGGTGCAAACCGCCAATGGCGCTGTGTGCAATTGCAAGATTAAAGGCAATTTCAGGTTGAAGGGCATCAGGAGCACAAACCCTGTTGCCGTGGGCGACCGCGTGACCATAGGCGACATGGCCGATGGTGATGGGGTGTCGTATATCACCGCCATACATCCGCGTAGCAACTACATCATCAGACGTGCCTCAAACCTGTCGAAAGAGAGCCATATTTTGGCTGCCAATATTGATATGACTGCGCTTGTGGTCACGCTTGTTAACCCGGTCACCAGCACCACCTTTATTGACCGTTTTCTTGCCACAGCCATGGCATATAATGTGCCTGCCATGTTGGTGATTAACAAGGTTGACCTGCTTGGTGACGACGACGATGCCCAGTTGCTCGATGCCATAAGCTATCTTTATGAGTCGATAGGCTATCAGGTGGCGCGAGTGTCGGCAAAGACCGGCGAGGGCATTGAGGAACTGTGCCACAGCCTTAAGGACAAGCTCACTTTGTTCTCGGGCAACTCGGGCGTGGGCAAATCAACATTGGTCAATTGCCTCATCCCCGATGCTTATGCACGAGTGGGCGATGTGAGCGACAGCCATCACACCGGCATGCACACCACCACTTTCTCTGAAATGTATGATTTGCCCGGCGGTGGACGCATCATTGACACTCCGGGAGTGAAAGGCTTTGGCACCATCGACTTTAAGCGAGAAGAAGTGTCGCACTATTTCCCTGAGATATTCAAACTGTCGAGCCAATGCCGCTACGGCAACTGCACTCACACTCACGAGCCCGGGTGTGCTGTGCTCGGTGCCGTTGATAATCAGCTGATAAGTCAATCAAGATATGCCAGCTATTTGAGCATTTTAGACGATAGCCACGACGATAAATATCGCAAGGCATTTTGATGGAAATGGGCATTGAATCGCTGATTTTTGGCGAAATTGAACATTTTTTTGGATTTTAAGTGATATTTAATTCTCAAAAATAAGGAGATATTGCAAATTTCTTCCTAATTTTGTAAAAAATTGAAATCATAATGGCTTCTGATTTGCGAAATATTCTGCAGCGAGTAGAAAGAAAATGCGAGATATTGGTTGAAAAATATCGAGAAGTTATGTCGGCTAAGGAAGCAGTTGAGGAAGAGAATGAGCGGCAGAAAGCCGAGATTTTGAAACTGACTGTTGAAAACCAGCGCTTGCGTCAAGAGAACGAGTATTTGCGTGTGGTGAGAAACTTGGCTACAACTCCTGAGGCTATTGAGCAAGCTAAGGCCAGGATTTCAAAAATGGTGCGGGATATTGATAAATGTATATCTCAATTGACAGATTAATATGCCTGATAAAGAAAAACGAAAAATAAACATAGCATTATTGGACTTAAAGAATATAGTGCCAATGTTTATTGACCCTGATAAAGAATATATTTATCGGAAAGCTGAGAGTTATGTTAATGGTTTATGGACAAGCTGGTCTGAGAAGTTTAAGGGCACATTAACGTCGGAAGAGTTGGTAGCCAGAATCGCTTTTCAGTTCGCACGATTGTATGTTGAAGCATCCTTGTCGAATGATGAGGTTAAAACATACTTGAATGAATTTGAGAAGACGCTTGATGATATGGTTATCAAGTTAAAAAATAGCGAATAGTATTGACTTTTGATATATAGTTACACACTTTGTGGACGCCAAAAAGCTCAGATGCATGCCAATAAGGGGCATGTGTGGTGCATGGCGATGAGGCTAACCTTGTGAGGTGATGCTTCAGGCTGAAAAGCTGCCGCAGGTGATGATTGAGACTAACAAAGGCTGAATATTATTTTAGTTTGAAAATATATACAGAGAACAGCGATAATTAACCTGCACTTGCAAATGCGGTGAAACAAGCGCTCTCTGTCTCTTGCACACTAAGAGGATTTTTCTGAGGAGTGGATGAGAGTTGGTTTGTAGAAAGAACCCATGCGGCACGGGTGGCTAAGTGTGCTGCAAGCGGTGACAAACCACAAGGCTTCACTCTGGTAGGCATTGAAAAACGTGTGTGAAAAGGAGGCGGAGAAGCGAATATGAAACCGGCATTTTGAAAGTGCTTTTTTTATTAATTAAAATATAAATTTTTATTTTTACATAAACAGATGGATTATTTAATTACAACAGTTATTGCCGTGGCATGCTTGCTAATTGGAGCTGTCGTTACGATGGTAATAAACAAGACTATAGCAAAGTCAAGAGCCAATAGCATCATAGAGGAAGCTAAACTTGAGGCTGAAGTGTTGAAGAAAAACAAGATACTTGAAGCCAAAGAGGAAGGTGTTTCAATAAAAACCGAGGCTGAGAAGATAGCCAATCAACGTTTGTCGAAGGTGCAATCGGTTGAGGCTAAACTCAAGCAACGCGAGATGCAGCTCAATCAGCAACAATCGGAGTTGCAAAAACGCAAAAACGAAAATGATGCTGTGAAGCAAAACCTTGAGAAAGAGCAAGCCTATCTTGAAAAACAAAAGCAAGAACTTGCTTCGATGCAGGCCCGCGTAACCGAGACCCTTGAGCACGTGTCGGGACTCTCGGCCGAGGAAGCCAAGGAAAAACTCATTGAGTCGCTTAAAGACGAGGCAAAAACCGCCGCACAATCTTATATCAACGACATCATGGACGATGCCAAGCTCACTGCCAACAAAGAGGCTAAGCGCATTGTGGTGCAAACCATACAACGCACTGCAACAGAAACCGCCATTGAGAATGCAGTGACCGTGTTCCACATTGATAACGACGAGATTAAGGGCCGCATCATTGGTCGCGAAGGCCGCAACATTCGTGCCCTTGAGGCTGCCACAGGCATTGAGATAATTGTTGATGACACTCCTGAAGCCATTGTGCTCTCGGGCTTTGACCCCGTGCGCCGCGAGATTGCTCGCCTGGCTCTGCATCAGTTGGTTGCCGACGGACGTATTCACCCGGCTCGCATTGAGGAAGTGGTGGCTAAAGTGCGCAAGCAAGTTGAAGACGAAATCATTGAAACAGGTAAGCGAACCACCATTGACTTGGGTATTCACGGTTTGCACCCTGAATTGATAAGACTGGTGGGTAAGATGAAATATCGTTCGAGCTACGGTCAGAACCTGTTGCAGCACTCGCGTGAAACAGCCAACCTGTGTGCCATTATGGCTGCCGAGTTGGGCTTGAATCCTAAGAAGGCACGCCGCGCCGGCTTATTGCACGATATAGGCAAGGTGCCCGATGAGGAACCTGAATTGCCACACGCACTGCTGGGTATGAAACTTGCTGAGAAATATAAGGAGAAACCCGATATTTGCAATGCCATTGGTGCTCACCACGACGAGGAAGAGGCTAACAGCCTGCTTGCACCAATTGTGCAAGTGTGCGATGCCATTTCAGGTGCTCGCCCAGGTGCACGCCGCGAAGTGGTTGAGGCTTACATTAAGCGCCTTAACGACTTGGAGAACCTTGCCCTTAGCTATCCTGGTGTCATCAAGACCTATGCCATTCAGGCAGGTAGAGAATTGCGCGTGATTGTGGGCGCTGACAAGATATCGGATGCCGAAACCGAGAAGCTCTCAACCGAAATTGCTCGCAAGATACAAGACGAGATGACTTATCCCGGACAGGTGCGCATCACCGTGATTCGCGAAACCCGTGCGGTGAGCTTTGCAAAATAATAGATGGCATTGATTGCCGATAATCAATTGGGATGAACAACAACGATAAAGAACAAGATAAGATAAAACGTTGCAGCGGATGCCCCAAGCAAGTGCCCGATTGCGAGGGCTGTGAGGGTTGCCACCAGATATGTGGCGGCGGATGCCACCACGTGGAGGTGCGCAGCAAGTTGCAGAGCTACAATTGGCTCAGCGACGTGCCCGGCAGCTTTAACGATTATGAGCTGGTGGAGGTGACCTTCAAAAACACTCGCAAGGGATTTTATCGCAACAGCACCCATCTGCCGCTTGAGATTGGAGACATGGTGGCTGTTGAAGCTAATCCCGGACACGATATTGGCCGTGTGTCGATGATGGGGTCATTGGTGAAACTGCAAATGAAGCGTGCCAACCTGCGCCAAGATGCCGAGATTTTGCGCATCTTCCGCAAGGCCAAGCAGAGCGACCTCGATCGCTTTGAGGAAGCCAAGGCTAAGGAAACCGACACCATGATACGCTCGCGCAAGATTGCCGAGGATTTGCACCTCAACATGAAGATTGGCGACGTGGAGTATCAGGGCGATGGCAATAAAGCAATTTTCTACTATATTGCCGATGAACGTGTCGATTTCAGGCAGCTTATCAAAGTGCTTGCCGAGGTGTTTAAGATACGCATTGAGATGAAGCAGATAGGTGCGCGCCAAGAGGCTGGCCGCATTGGCGGTATTGGCCCTTGTGGACGCCCATTGTGCTGCTCAAGCTGGATGACAAATTTTGTGTCGGTGGCAACAAGCGCAGCGCGCTATCAGGACATCTCGCTCAATCCTCAGAAACTGGCAGGACAGTGCGCCAAGCTGAAGTGCTGCATCAACTTTGAGGTTGACGGATATGTTGAGGCAAGCAAGAAACTGCCTCCGCGCGACGTGCGCCTTGAAACCAAAGATAACACCTATTTCCATTTCAAGACCGATATCTTTAAGCGCGAAATCACTTATTCAACCGATAAGCAGATTGCTGCCAACCTGGTGACACTCAGCGCCGAGCGCGTGTTTGAAGTGATGGCACTCAACAAAAACGGTGTGCGTCCTGAGAAGTTGTTGCCCGATGATGCTCAGCATGAAAAGGAAATGAGCGCCTATGGCGACATCATTGGTCAGGACAGCGTGTCGCGTTTCGACAAGAAAAAGAAAAAACGTGGCGACCGCAACCGTGGCGAGCGCAAGAACGCCAACGCCGGCAAACAGCCTGCCGAGCAACAGCCCGAAAAACAACAGCAGGGCGGTGGCAACGCTGCCGGCAACAAGGACCGTCGCAACAACAATCGCCGTGGCGACAACCGAGTTAACGCCGGTAACAAACCATCGGATAATGCTAATCGTCAACCCGACGAGAACCGACCTGTGCAGCAAGCTGGTGAACAAAAAAGCAAGAACAATCACCGCCGTGGCGACAAGCGCGGCAATAACGGCAAAAACAAAGATTCGCAAGCCAATGGCCGACGTCAAGAGAATAATAAGAACGAAAATAATTGATTGTTTAAAAGGTGTGCACTTGCTTTGGGCAAGTGCCGCCTTGGCTTTTGTGGTGTGCTTGGGCGCTTGTTCGCCTAAGCATTCTTCTTATAGCGAATTCTCTGATGTGCCTCAGCAAGGGTGGACTCATAACAGTCCGCTCTATTTCACTCCACAATACGGCGACTCGCTGGGCTATTACGACATTGCCGTAGCCATAAGGCACGACCAGGAATATGCTTATCGCAACCTAAGCATCACAGCCGACTTTATTGGCGATAACTACAGGCTTACGCGTCGCATTATCAATGTGGAGCTTGCCGACATCTTTGGCACATGGAAAGGGTCGGGCTTTGGCGCGCTCTATCAGTTTAAGCAAGTGGTTCTCACGCGCGTGCCGGCTCACTCCATTCACCGCATTGTGCTGTGGCAAAGCATGACCGACATTGACACCGTGCGCAACATCAATAACGTGGGAGTGATTATAACTCCTTCATCCAATGAATAGTTGCGGCAATCATAACCTCGCTTCCCCCTTTCAAGAAGTCAAAAAATAACAATAGATAATAATGGAGTTGCATAAAGACAAAGTTGATGCACTGATTTTTGACATGGATGGTACCTTGTGGGATGCCATGGACTCTTATGCCGAAGTGTGGAACGTGGCGTTTGCCGAGTTGGGCATACCCCTTGTGCTCACAGGTGATGACTTGAAAGATGGTATGGGATTGTCGATTGACCAAATTCTTGATATGCTCAAGCAACGGCACTGCATTGATGTTGACCGCGACAGGTTTCTGGCACGAGTTGACGAGATTGAAAACGAGATTATGCCTAAGATTGGCGGCGTGCCTTACGAAGGTATGGTTGAGGGCATGCAGTTGCTCGCGCAGAGTTATAGGTTATTTCTTGTGAGCAATTGCGGTGTGCAGGGCTTGCAGAATTTCATGCGTTACACCGGCATTGAATCATATATCACTGACTTTGTGTCGTATGGGATGAGACAATGTGGCAAGGCCGACAATTTGTTGTATCTCTGCGATAATCATAAGGTGGCATGTGCCGTGTATGTGGGCGATACGCAGAGTGACTGCAACAGCGCGCATGCGGCTGGCATGCCTTTTGTGTATGCAGCTTATGGCTTTGGCGATTGCTCGGACTACGAATTGCGTTGCGAGAGCTTTGCCGAAGTGGTGAACTGTTTTAAAAAGTGAAGAAAAAAGGAAACTACAATAATAAAACGGAAATATAATGAACAGTATGATATCAAAAGGGTGGGAGCAAGAGATTGCCCATCGCACCGAGCGAATCTCGGCAGCATTGCGTGAAAGCGCCATTGATGCCATTCTGATTAGCTCAAACGTAAATCTCTATTATGCCACAAGCCGTGTGTTTGCAGGCTATTGCTACATCACTGCCTCCGGCGAGGTGCAATATTTTGTGCGTCGTCCGGTGGGCATCACCGATGCTAATGTGAAATATATACGCAAACCTGAGCAGATTGCCGAAATGCTTGCTGCCAAACCCGCCTCGCTTGCCATTGAGCACGATATGCCTTATGCCGACGTGTTGCGCCTGCAGGCGGCATTTGCCGGCGTTAAGACTGTCAATGCATCGGCTATCATGCGCCGCATCCGTGCGGTGAAATCGCCGTTTGAGATTGAGTTGCTGCGCCGCTGTGGCATCAGCCATGTGGAGAGCTATCGCCAGATTCCGCATATCTACACTGAGGGCATGAGCGACGTTGAACTGCAAATTGAACTTGAACACAAGTTGCGCCTTAATGGCTGCTTGGGCCTTTTCAGGATTGCTGGCCAATCGATGGAACTGTTTATGGCAAACATCTTGTGCGGCAATAATGCTGATGCTCCTTCGCCTTATGACTTTGCCATGGGCGGAGCCGGTGCCGATAAATCGTTGCCGGTGGGTGCCAACGGCAGCATCATTCACCCGGGAATGACGGTGATGGTTGATGCATGCGGCAATTTTAATGGCTACATGACCGACATGACGCGCAGTTATAAGGTGGGAGATGTGCTCGAGTTGGCTGAGAAAGCGCATAACTGCTCGGTGGAGATATGCCACGCTTTGCAGAAGATGGCGCGTGTGGGCGTTGAAGCACATTGCCTCTATGATAAGGCGGTTGAGATGGCTGAGCAAGCCGGTTTGGGCGATTATTTCATGGGCCATGCACAAAAGGCCGGCTTTGTGGGTCACGGCGTGGGCATAGAAATCAACGAGGCTCCGGTGCTCTCGGCTCGCAGCAAAGATGTGCTTGAAAAGGGCAATGTGATTGCCGTTGAGCCAAAGTTTGTGATTCCGGGCGTTGGCGCTGTGGGTATTGAGAACACTTATGCCGTGAGCGATGATGAAGCCATTTGCCTCACCGTGATGCCCGAGGAGCTGATGCAGCTTTCTGATTGAAGCTAACGAAGCTGTATCTCCGTTTAAACTAAGTTTATAAAAACAGAAAACGACAAACATATTCACACTGATGAATATCGACACAACAAAAATTGCTGAGCACATGAGCAATCAGGTGTTTCACATGGTGGGCGAGGTGGCCGACGAGCTACAACGCCAATGCTATGTGGTGGGCGGCTATGTGCGCGACATTTTTCTTGAACGCACATCAAAAGACATCGACTTTGTGACGGTGGGCAGTGGGCTTGAACTGGCTGAGATGGTTGCCAAGCGTTGGGGCAAGGGCGCTAAACTTGCTGTTTTCCCTAATTTTGGCACTGCTCAGGTGAAGCGCCATGGAGTGGAGCTTGAGTTTGTGGGTGCCCGCAAGGAGTCATATAACAGCAACAGCCGCAAACCAAAGGTTGAGGACGGCACGTTGCGTGACGACCAATGCCGCCGCGACTTCACCATCAATGCCATGGCAATCTCGGTGAACCGCGATAACTTTGGCGAGTTGCTCGACCCTTTTGACGGTCTTGGCGATTTGCAGCGCCGCATTATTCGCACTCCGCTTGATGCCGACATCACCTTCAGCGACGACCCTCTGCGCATGATGCGTGCTGTGAGGTTTGCCACCCAGCTTGGCTTTGACATTTACCCTGAGACGTTTCAGGCAATTGCTCGCAACCGGCATCGCATCGAAATCATCTCAAAAGAGCGCATCATCGACGAGTTGGGCAAGATAATACGTTCCAACAAGCCGTCGCGTGGATTTGCGTTGCTCAACGAATGTGGATTGTTGGAGCTGATTTTCCCTGAGTTGGTGGCGCTTCAGGGCGTGGAAACCGTGAATGGGCGTGGCCACAAAGATAACTTTTGGCACACCATGCAGGTGCTTGACAATGTTGCCGCAAAAACTGATAATGAATGGTTGCGTTGGGCTGCTGTGTTTCATGATTTGGGCAAGGCTGCCACCAAACGTTGGGACGAGAATGTGGGCTGGACTTTTCATAACCACAATTATGTGGGTGAGAAGATGGTGCCGCGTATTTTCACGCGCATGAAACTGCCGCTCAACGAGCACATGAAATATGTGAAAAAACTGGTGGGATTGCATATGCGACCAATAGCATTGGTTGAGGACGAGGTCACTGATTCGGCTGTGCGCAGGTTGTTGTTTGATGCCGGCGACGACATTGATGACCTGATGATGCTTTGTGAGGCTGACATCACCTCGAAAAACGCTCAGAAGGTAAGCCGGTTGTTGCAGAACTTTGCTGTGGTGAGGCAAAAACTCATCGACATTGAGGAGAAAGACCGTGTGCGCAACTTTCAGCCGCCTGTTTCGGGCGAGGAGATTATGCGCGTATTCAATTTGCCGCCATCGCAGCCAGTGGGCATCATCAAGAACGCCATTAAGGATGCCATTCTTGATGGTGTGATTGCTAACGATTATGCTCAAGCTTATGAGTATATGCTAAAAGTGGCTGCTGAGCATGGCATTTTCCCGGCAGAATAAAGTGAAATTTATGATAATGTGGGGTGGGGCAATTGTCCTGCCCTTTTTTTATTTTGTGCGGAAAGTGATGAGCCTATTGAAGATGTAGTTGCAAAGAGTGTACACAACCATGCCAATAAGCACTGCGGCATATTCGCCAATGGCAGCCGCATCGAGCGAGCACATGGTGAAGTCGGTGCCCAAAAGACCTATTGAAAAATCTTTCATTGGGTTGCGGATGATGAGCAATGTGATAAATTGCAGTCCAAAGCAAAGCAGAAAGCCGCTGAGAAACAAAAATGCTTCTTTGAGTATCTTGGTGTCGTGAGTCTTAAACACCCATTCTTTGTTCCAAATAAAGCTGTTGATTACTCCGGCGATGTAGCCAATGGTGTCGGCAAGCATCAGTTTAAGGCCTAATAGCTCGTTACACACAAATATCACCACGAGGGTGATGAGAGAGTTGCTCACGCCCACAATGGCGTATTTGATGAGTTGTATTGCTGTGGTTCGGGTATTATCGTTCATTGCGTAATAGTTTTTTGTTGCCATTGGCATTGTGCCTATGTTGCGCTATGTGTGCAGGGCGGGGCTGTGGAGTGCAAACCTCATGCCCACCTTGCTAAAATTTTTAACAAAGGTAACAATTTTATGTGAGTTTGATGTGTTTACCTTCACTAAAATGCACAAATTTTTCAGATTTCTGTTTCCTGAAAAATGAGTTGTGAAGTGGTGTGTACTACCGCTTTTGCCTCAAAGGAATTTATTTGCTATATTTGTGGTGATAATTATTCCCACCTCGTTAAGAACAAAAACAGAAAAGATGCATAGCGAAGATGATAAAGGCGTTTTGTCGCTCACGGTGTCGGCATTGAGGCTGCCAATGGCTATTGGGGTGGTTTTTATCCATATTTCATTTAGCAGTGTAATGGTGCAAGGTCATTTTGCTATTGACCGTGCTCAGGTTCCTGTGTATGCAATCTTTGAACAACTGCTATGCAATCAATTTGTACGCATTGCTGTTCCGTTTTTCTTTTTTGTGTCGGGATATTTTTTCTTTAAAGAAGGGAATCTCACATTGAGGAGTTACATTGCAAAGTTAAAGAGGCGTGCATATACATTGTTGATGCCATATATGACGTGGAATATGATATATGTGTTGTTATACTTTGTCACACAGTGTTTTATTTGTTCGCTCACTTCAGGTCGCAACAAATTAGTAGTTGACTATGGCTTGATTGATTGGTTAAATGTGTTTTGGTCACTTAAAGATGGTATGCCTATTTGTTATCCGTTGTGGTTTGTGCGAGACTTGATGCTTGTTGTAGTTTTGTCGCCGTTGGTGTATGTGTTGTTGCAAAAGCTTAAGGTTATTGCTTTGGTTGTATTTGCATTACTATTTTTATATTGTCCAATTGATAGTGAACCGGCATTGCCGTTGTTTGGTATGTTCTATTTCGCTTTTGGGGCATGGTTCTCGCTTCGTCGCGTTGATTTTACTGTGGCGTTCTCAAGGCATCGTTGGCTTCTTGCAGTATTATATGTCATTCTCACATTGATTGATGTTCTCAGGTGGTATAATGGCGTTGATGGATTTTATGAAATCAGAGAATTGAGCCTGTTGGTTGGCTTGATGATGGTGATTGGCTTTGTGGCTCATTACATCAGCCGTTGTGGTCAGGTGCGTGTATTGGCACCGGCTGGTTGTGCGTTTTTCTTATTTGCTTTTCATAGTATGCCACTTAACTTGGCAAGTAAGTTATGGCTGACAACATTGCCAGTCACCGATGGATGTTTGATTTTAGGTGTTATACTACTGCCATTGCTGTTATCTGCAATTGGCATTGGTCTATATTTGTTGTTGCAGCGTTATGCCAGTCCGGTTGCTCGATTGCTAACTGGTGGCAGATGATAATCAGTTTCTTATTTTGTGTTTTTTGCATAGAAGCGGCAGGCGTCGCGTATTCCGCACTCCAAGCAATTGGGCTTGCGGGCGGTGCAGATGTATCGGCCGTGCAGTATGAGCCAATGATGGGCGCGAGCCACCACTTCTTTTGGAAAGTATTTCATGAGCGTCTGTTCGGTTTCAAGCGGAGTGCGGCTGCCTGTGGTGAGCCCAATGCGCTCCGACACCCGGAATACGTGGGTGTCAACAGCCATCGCCGCTTGGTCGAATACCACTGATAGAATCACATTGGCGGTTTTGCGACCCACACCCGGCAGTTTCACCAGTTCCTCCATAGTGTCGGGCACCACGCCTTGATACACGTCAACAAGCATATTTGCCATGCCGCTCAGGTTTTTGGCTTTGTTGTTTGGATAGGAAACACTTTTAATGAATTGGTAGATGTCTTCAACACTTGCTTTTGCCATGTCCTGAGGGGTGGGGTAGGCTTCAAAGAGTGCCGGTGTGACCATGTTGATGCGCTTGTCGGTGCATTGAGCTGAGAGTATCACAGCCACCAGCAGCTGATAGGGCGAGTTGTAGTGCAACTCGGTTTGTGCTGTGGGCATGTTGTCTTGAAACCAGTTGATGATTGCTTGATAGCGCTTTTTTGTTGTCATGGGTGATGGAAAGTGGTGAGTAATTATAAAAAGCAAAGGCACAATCTCAATTGACTGATGAGATTAGTGCCTTTGGTGATATTTTGTTATTTGTTAATGAGCCGACTTAAATTCTTCAAGGAAACGCACATCGTTTTCTGAGAACATGCGCAAGTCTTTCACGCGATATTTGAGGTTGGTGATGCGCTCAATGCCCATACCCAGAGCAAATCCGGTGTAAACTTTGCTGTCGATGCCGCATGACTCGAGCACGTTGGGGTCAACCATGCCGCAACCCAATATCTCAACCCATCCGGTGCCTTTGCAGAATGCGCAACCTTTACCACCGCACAGGTCACATGAGATGTCCATTTCAGCCGATGGCTCGGTGAATGGGAAATATGATGGGCGCAGACGTATTTTTGTTTCTGGTCCAAACATCTCTTGAGCGAAGTAGAGCAGCACTTGCTTGAGGTCGGCAAAGGTGACGTTCTTGTCAACGTAGAGTGCTTCAACTTGGTGGAAGAAGCAGTGAGCGCGTGCCGAGATTGCCTCGTTGCGATAAACTCGTCCCGGGCAGATGATGCGAATGGGCGGTTGGGCATGCTCCATCACGCGGCTTTGCACGCTCGAGGTGTGGGTGCGCAGCAGCACGTCGGGGTTGCGTTGCACAAAGAAGGTGTCTTGCATGTCGCGTGCGGGATGGTCCTCGGCAAAGTTGAGCGACGAGAACACGTGCCAGTCGTCTTCCACCTCAGGGCCTTCGGCAATGGTGAATCCCAGACGAGAGAAGATGTCGATAATCTCTTTGCGCACGAGCGAGATGGGATGGCGAGTGCCAATTTCTTGTGGGGCGCTTGTACGGGTGAGGTCGATATCAACATTCTCAACCGACTTCGACTCAAATTCTTCGCGCAGAGCGTTGATTTTCTCGGTTGCGAGGGTCTTCAGTTCGTTGAGCTTCTGACCAATTTCACGCTTCTGCTCGTTGGGAACATTACGAAAGTCGTTGAAGAGTGCGGTAATCTCGCCTTTACGGCTAAGATATTTTATTCTCAGGGCTTCCAATGCCTCGGCGTTGTTTGCCGTCATTGCTTCAATTTGCTCTTTCAGAGCCTGTATTTTTTCTATCATTTGATTGTGCTGAATAATTACGGACGCAAATTTACGAAAAATTTATGCAAGCAGAGTGCTATAAGACAAATTAATTTGAAAATAATGTGCGGCATAGTCTAAAATCAGTGCAAAAAAAGATAGGTGAAAGCACAATGTTTTGTAATTTTGTGTTATGGATAAGCTGCAATTTGAAGAAAAAGTGAAAGAATTCATGGCGCGTGAATGTCATGTTGACTTGGGCGACTGCTTGCTGGTGACGGTGAGCGGCGGTGCCGATTCGGTGGCGTTGCTGTGGGTGTTGCATAGCTTGGGCTATCAATGCCAGGTGGCGCACTGCAACTTTCATTTACGCGGCGAGGAGAGCAACCGCGACGAGCAATGGGTGCGCCAGTTGGCGCAACGACTGGATGTGCCGGTTCACGTTGAGCACTTTGATGTGGCTGCCTATGAGAGCAGTCATGGCGTGTCAACCGAGATGGCTTGCCGAGAATTGCGTTATGAGTGGTTTGAGCAGCTACGTCGTAGTCTTGGCTGCCAAGCCATAGCCGTGGCTCATCATGCCGATGATGCTGTTGAAACATTTTTCCTTAATGCCGTGCGCGGAAGCGGTGTGCGCGGCTTGGCGTCAATAAAGCCTCGCAACGGATACCTTGTGCGTCCGCTGCTCTGCGTTGACCGTGGGCTTATTGAGGACTATTTGACGCAATTGCAGGTGGAGTTTGTTATTGATAGCACCAATGAAATGAATGTGTATAAGCGCAATAAAGTGCGCAATCAGGTGTTGCCGTTGCTCTATGACTGCTTGCCGGAGGCTAAAATAGGTTTGCAGCGCACGTTGCAGAATGTGCGTGAGCAGTGGCAACTTTATGAACACTTGGTGGAGCAGGCTCGTGCCCAGATGATGCATTGCAGCGGCGGAGTGTGGCACATTAGCAAGCAGGCGTTGCTTGCAGTGCCGCAGCAAGAGGCTATGCTGCATGAGTTGCTGAAGCAATTTGGGTTTAACAGCTCGCAGGTTCACAGCATTGCTTTGGGCCTTAATAATGTGGGAAGCTTGTATTTCTCGGCATCTCACCGGCTTGTGGTGGAGCGCGACGGCCTTGACGTGAGCGCTTTGGGCGATGATGCCTGCTGCGAGGTGCCGGTGGGCTTTGATGACGACATCAACAGCGTGATTAAGGTGCGTGTTGAGCGAGTGCCAATGCCGTTTGTGCGAGGCTCGGTTGATGGGCAGACCACGGTGGCAATTGGCAAAAGCGTTCTGGCTGCGCGCAAGGTGGTGCTACGTCATTGGCGACAAGGCGACCGCATGCGCCCGTTTGGACTCAAAGGCAGCAAATTATTGAGCGACGTGTTTGCCGATTTCAAGGCAAACGACCACAGCAAGCGCAATGCTTGGGTGCTTGAAGCCGATGGCACCATTGTGTGGCTGTTGGGCTACAGGTCGTCGCGCGACTTCCCGATTAAGGCTGCCGATGATTTTTATTTGAAATTAACTTACGAAAAAGATACACAGAACTAAGAGAAAAAAAGTGATGAAAAAGATTGTATTGATGTTGATTGTGCTGGTGATGTGCACATTTAGCGGTAATGCTGCCGGCGGCATCACCAATTACCCCATTCCGCAAAGCCCAGACACTTTGCGTATTTTGGGTGTGGGTAACAGTTTCACTGACGATGGCATGATGTATTTGCCCAATTTGCTTGCTGCTGCCGGAATACACAATGTGGTGCTTGGCCGCTTGTATATTGGCGGTTGTACGCTTGAACGCCATTGCAGAGAGTATGATGCCGACTCGCACAACTACATATATTATAAATCGGTGAAAAACCAGTGGTCAACGGTGCTTAAAACGGCATCGTTGCTCGATGGTGTGCTCGATGAGCCATGGGACATCATTGTGGTGCAACAGGCATCGGGGCTCTCGGGGCTTTATAGCAGTTATCAGCCGTGGCTCGACAAGCTGATGGAAATTCTGCGCTTTAACTGCCGCAATGCCGGTGCCACCATTGCGTGGCAGCAGACATGGGCTTATGCCACCACTTCAACACACGCCGATTTCGCTCGATATTCAAACAATCAATTGGCGATGTACCAAAACATAATGAGCTGCAATGAGAAACTAATTGAGTCAACCCCTATTGATGTGCTCATACCCACTGGCACCACCATACAAAACCTGCGTGCTGCCATGCACGATGCCAAGGAATTTACGCGCGACGGTTATCATCTCAACTATAAGATGGGTCGCTATGCTGCGGCATGCGCATGGTTTCAGTCACTTGTAGCTCCGGCTTTTCGCACCACCATTGAGGGCAACAGTTGCCGCCTGCATGGCTCGTCGCAGCGGTTGAGCGACGAGGAAGCCGAAGCCTGTCAGTTGGCAGCTCGGCGTGCCTGTGCCCGTCACTATGCCGTGTGGGCTGAGTGACCGTAAACCTATCCTAAAGCTGCTCTATTGCTTTAATCAGGCAATCAACATTTTGGGGCATGGTTGCCCAACTGGTGCAGAAGCGCACTGCCGTGTGCTCCTTGTCAATGGGCTGCCATAGCGAGAACAGAAAATCTTGCTCAAGCGCTTTTATCTGGCTTTGGGTGAGTATGGGAAATTGCTGATTGGTGGTGCTGTTGACCAGCATGGCAATACCTTTGGCTTCAAACGCCTGTTTTATGCGCATGGCTTGTTGCACGGCATGATGCGAGATGTTAAGGTAGAGATTATTGCTGAACAGTTCAAGAAATTGCAGCCCCAGCAGTCTGCCTTTGGCAAGCATGCCGCCTTGCTGCTTGATGTGATACCGGAAGTGCTCAACGTGATATTGCTGATTGGTGAACACCACCGCCTCGCCAAACAGCGCGCCCACCTTTGTTCCGCCAATGTAAAACACATCGCAAAGCTGTGCCAACTGACTGATGTCAACATCAGCATCTTGGGCAGCGAGGCCATATCCCAATCTGGCTCCGTCAATGAATAGCGGCAGGCTGTGGCTGCGGCACACGTTGTGCAACTCGTCAAGCTCACGATGAGTGTAGATGGTGCCTATTTCGGTAGGGAACGAGATATAGACCATGCCAGGCTGTACCATGTGCTCAGGGCCATCTTCGTTGAAATGGTCGTTAATGCATTGCTCAACTTGCGTTGCGGTGATTTTGCCGTTGGTGGCAGGCAGGCTCAGCACCTTGTGCCCGGTGTGCTCAATGGCTCCGGTTTCGTGCACGTTGATGTGCCCGCTTTGGGCGCAAATCACGCCTTGATAGGGTCTCAGCAGCGAGGCAATCACTGTGGTGTTGGTTTGCGTGCCGCCTACCAGAAAATGCACGTCGGCATCCTGGCAGTTGATGGCATCTTTGATGGCTTGCGCGGCTTGGTGGCAGTAATGGTCCTCGCCGTAGCCCACGGTTTGTTCCATATTGGTGGCGGCAAGACGCTGCATTATTGCCGGATGCGCCCCTTCGTTGTAGTCACATTGGAATTGTATCATTGCAGATGTATTGTTTTTTCTCGGTTATTCCCAAAAGTTTTTTCTCCCATATAGCAATTATATGGCTTTTACAAAAGTATAAAACTCCATGCCTTTTTTGTGCCTGTTTGATGAAAATTTTTCAGAAAAAGTTGCTTTGTGATTTTATTCAGTGCTGTGAAAATGGCGAATGGCTCGCAAGTTTCGGTTGAGATGTCTTTCATGGGGCCGTCGTTGAAGCCTATGATGGAAACAAATCAACAAGAATGTGTCAGAAACTATTCAGAAATGCACAAAACTTTGCATGAAAAGTAAACTTTATTCGCCAAAAGATTGTTGTAATGGAAAAATGTTGTATATTTGCATCGCAAAATCAAAATAAACAAAACTCCGGCATAAGGTGTAAACTGAATAGTTGCACATTTAGTTACCTTGATAAGTGCCAAATCCTGTAATTAAGTATTAACGCGTTTCTCATTAGTTTTTGAGAACACAAACCGAATCATGAAATTGTGATATTGCGCACATCTGAAACCGATGTGGTGGGTAATATCGTAAATTCATCTATGTAATAAAAATATACCTATGTATACTCTTTTAGAATTAAACTCTATGAATGAGTCGGACTTGCGTGCCTTAGCAAAATCATTTGGCATCAAGAAGTCTGATTCAGAATCGTTAGAAACTCTTGCATACGCCATTATCGACCATGAGGCAGAGACTGCTTCAAAGGAGAAGGCTAATGATGCAAAAGAAAAGAAACCGGGCAGAAAGAAAAACGATAAGAAAGTTAGTGAAAAAGACACTGTAGCCAAAGAAAAAAAGCCTGCTGCCAAGAAAAAGACCACAACCAAGAAGCAGAACAAGACGGCTGAGAAATCGGCTGACGAAGAACTGGAGGCCAACGTTCAAGCCGAAGTTAAGGATGATGCTCAGCAAGAAGAGGTGAAAAAAACTCGCCGCCGCACTCGCGTGGCTGAGGCAAAAGCTGAGTCGGCTGCTGAAACCGCTCAGCAAGAGCAGCAACCTGAGGCTGAGGCACCAAAAGAACCGGCTGCTGAAACACCGCAGCAAGAGGTTCAGGCCGCAGCTGCTTCTGAGCAAGAGCCTGCTCAATTTGTTGAACAAGTTAACGAGGCACCAGCTGCTAAACCTGTTGCAAAGAATGTTGATGAAATGCCGCAAGAGCCAACTCAGCGAGTGTTCACGCCACGCGTGTTTACTCCAAGCGGTTCGCCAGCTGAGAAAAAAGAAAACTCGCTTGATGAGTTTTTCCCTGCCGCAGCAAGTTTCCGCCCACGCTCACAGCAAGAGCGCGAAGAGGCTGCCAAGCGCGCAGCTGAGGAAGCAAAACGTGCCGCTGAAGAGGCTGCCAAGGCCACTATAATACTGCAAGAACCAAAGGTTGAGAAAGAACAACCAAAATCAAAAAAGCAAAAGAAACAACAAAAGCAGCAACAGGCACAGCAAAAAGCACAACAGCAACAAGACAATCCATATCTCGATAATCCATATAATTTTGAAGGAATCCTCAAGGGCAAGGGTTTGCTTGAAGTGATGCCTGATGGCTATGGCTTCTTGCGCTCGTCGGACTACAACTATCTCACTTCGCCCGACGATGTGTATGTGTCGCAAGCACAAATCAAGCAATACAGCCTAAAGACCGGCGATATTGTTGAGGGTAACATTCGTCCGCCGCGCGAAGGCGAGAAATATTTCCCATTGTGTGGCGTTGACACCATCAACGGTGCGTTGCCTGAGCTTGCCCGCGACCGTGTGCCTTTTGAACACCTCACTCCGCTGTTCCCTGATGAGAAATTCGACCTTGTGAGCAAGAAGAATCCAAATATATCGATGCGCGTGGTTGATATGTTCTCGCCAATTGGTAAGGGTCAGCGCGGTTTGATTGTGGCACCGCCAAAGGCTGGTAAGACCGTGTTGCTCAAAGATATAGCCAATGCTATTGCCGAGAATCACCCTCGCACTCACTTGATTATATTGCTCATTGACGAGCGCCCCGAGGAGGTTACCGATATGCGCCGCAGTGTGCGTGCCGACGTTATTGCATCGACCTTCGATGAGCCTGCCGAGCGCCACGTGAAGATTGCCGGATTGGTGCTTGAAAGTGCCAAGCGCATGGTGGAATGTGGACACGATGTGGTGATTTTGCTTGACTCAATCACTCGTTTGGCTCGAGCCTACAACACCAATCAACCTGCGTCGGGCAAGATACTTTCAGGTGGTGTTGATGCCAACGCCTTGCAAAAGCCTAAGAGGTTCTTTGGTGCCGCCCGCAACATTGAGGGCGGAGGTAGCCTCACCATCATTGCAACTGCCCTTATTGAAACCGGCAGCAAGATGGATGAAGTGATTTTTGAGGAATTTAAGGGTACGGGTAACATGGAGCTTCAGCTCGACCGCAAACTCTCAAACAAGCGCATATTCCCGGCTGTGGACATTGTGGCATCGAGCACTCGTCGCGACGATTTGCTCATTCGTCCGGAATTAAATTCACGCATGTGGGTACTGCGTAATTTCTTAAGTGACCGCACCACCATTGAAGCTATGGAATTTATAAAAGACCAAATGGAAAAGACTCGCAGCAACGAAGAGTTGCTACTTACTATGGACCGTTGAGGCGTGTAGCTTTTTCATGGATGATAAAAAAGGCTGAACTCTTTGCAAAGAGTTCAGCTTTTTTGTTATGCTTGCGTTGCTGTTATTGCGAGTTCTTGCTGAGGTATTGAACTATCTGCTGCAAAGTGGTGTCTTTGAGCAGAACTGTCATGTTTGCGCCAAGCAGATAAAGCGTGGGAATCTTGGGCAGATAATAGGTTTCTTGCTCATCAATTACGGCTTGGCTATCCCATCCGTTCACTATTATGCCGGGCATTGGCGTTGAGAGCCATGTTTGCCTGTCATCGTAGGGGTAAATGCCAATTATTGACAGTTTGTTTTGCTCAACCATGCTGCATAGCAGCTGGTTTTGGGTGATAGCGTGCTTCAGTTGGGCGCACTCGTCGCAGTCGGGGTCGTTGAAAAGTAGAATACAAAAAGGTGTATCGTATTCGCTTAGGCTGTGGCTGGCATCATCGGGGGTGATGAAAGCAATGTCGGCAGCTTGTTGCCCGGGGCGATTTTTAAGCGCATTAGTAAGCTGCATCTGTGGTCGCACCTTGTCGGCATCGGTGAGTAGGGGAGAGTTGAGCAAAGCATTCAGCACCTCAATGTAGATGTCCTCGTCGTAGCCTTCACTGCCGGCTGTGTAAAGAAACTGCTCGGCTTGCCGGGCTTGTGAAAGCACGGCCTCGCGGCTGTGAGCACCCTTGATGCGGTCAACATAGCCCATTGAGCAATATTGCGCTTTCACGCTCAGCGAGCACAAGATTGTGATTAGATATGTAGTGAATAGCTTTCTCATGTCGCAAAGTTAAATAAATTTCTTAACTTTGCATAAAAGGAATAATTTTTTTGAGAATATGTCAGGGATTAACAAGACCAATGCGGCGCGGCTGCTCGATAAGGCCAAGATTGGCTATGAGCTGGTGCCCTATGTGGTTGATGAAAACGATTTGGCTGCATCGCACATTGCCAGCCAACTTGGCGAGGATATTCGCCAGGTGTTTAAGACCCTTGTGCTCAAGGGCGAGAAAAGCGGCTATTTTGTGTGCGTGGTGCCCGGTAATGCCGAGGTCGATTTGAAAAAGGCTGCTAAGGTGTCGGGCAACAAAAAGGTTGACTTGATACCGATGAAAGATTTGCTGCCCACCACCGGTTACATCAGGGGCGGCTGCTCGCCTGTGGGCATGAAGAAGCGGTTTCCCACATATTTTCATTGCACCTGCCGTGATTTTGCGTATATCTACGTGAGTGCCGGAGTGCGAGGGCTGCAACTGAAGGTTGCTCCGGGCGATTTGGTGAATTATGTTGGCGCCACGGTTGCCGACATTGTCGCCGAAACCGGCGAATGAGTGCCCTGCAACCCAAAAGAAAGAGAATTTTTCATTTGAGAACTAACCATAAAACAGATAAAGCGATAATATGCGAAACGTGTTTGGCGAAGTATTTCGTATTGCAACATTTGGCGAGAGCCATGGCGCGGCTATTGGCGGCGTGATTGACGGTATGCCGGCAGGCATAGCCATTAACCTTGATGAAATTCAGCATGAGCTTGACAGGCGCCGTCCCGGTCAGTCGTCGATTGTGACAGCTCGCAACGAGAGTGACCGTGTTGAGGTGCTGTCAGGAATTTTTCAGGGTGTCACCACTGGCACTCCCATTGGTTTTGTCATCTACAATCAAGACCATCATTCGGCCGATTATAGTGAGATTGCCAAGTGCTTCCGTCCATCACATGCCGACTATACTTACACCGAGAAATACGGTATGCGCGACTATCGCGGAGGCGGACGCTCGTCGGCGCGCGAAACGGCTGCCCGAGTGGTGGGTGGTGCTTTTGCCAAGCAGGCTTTGCGTCAGTTGGGCATTGAAGTGACGGCTTACACCTCGCAGGTGGGAGAGATTGCCCTTGATGCCGATTACAGAAAATATAATCTCGCTAAGGTTGATGACAACATAGTGCGCTGTCCGCACGAACCTACCGCTGAGAAGATGATTGAGCTAATTAAGCAAGTGCGCGCTGATGGTGACACCATTGGCGGAGTTATCACTTGTGTAATAAAAGGTGTGCCTGTGGGACTGGGCGAGCCTGTGTTTGGGCGTTTGCATGCCTCACTGGGCGCTGCTATGCTCAGCATCAATGCGGTGAAAGGGTTTGAATATGGCTTGGGGTTTGGCTTTGCCACAATGCGCGGCAGCGAGGTGAACGACCGTTTTGTGTGCCGCGACGGCGAGGTGCACACTGTGACCAACAATTCGGGTGGCATACAAGGTGGCATCTCAAACGGCGAGGATATTTATTTCAGAGTTGCATTTAAGCCCGTTGCCACTTTGCTCAAAGACGTTAACACCATCAACAGCGACGGCGAGGAGATGGTGCTGCATGCCAAAGGTCGTCACGACCCTTGTGTGTTGCCGCGTGCGGTGCCTGTGGTTGAGGCTATGGCGGCAATCACCGTGCTCGATAATTATCTCTTAAACAAAACCGTGCATCTTTAATGCTCGTTTCCCACTAAAGAGTCAGGCGATGGCAGGCTACTATGATTATTCGCAATTTTTGAGCAAGCACTTTGGCGTGAAGGTGCAGAAACTGGCAATTGATGCCGGTCTCAAATGCCCCAATCGCGACGGCACTAAGGGTGTTGGCGGTTGCATCTATTGCAATAACCTATCATTTAATCCTGCTTATTGCCAAGAAGCCGAATCATTGGTGAGCCGGCAGATTGCACAAGGAAAGGAGTTTTTTGCCCGCAAATATCCTGAGATGAAGTATTTGGCTTATTTTCAGGCTTATACCAACACCTATGGCGAGTTTAACCGTTTGCGGGAGCTTTATGAGGAGGCTCTTGCACAGCCCGATGTTGTGGGACTGATAATTGCCACGCGCCCTGATTGTGTGCCCAATGAGTTGCTGCATTATCTTGGTGAACTGTCGCGCCGCTGTTTTGTGATGATTGAATATGGCGTTGAGAGTTCACACGATGCCACACTAAAGCTCATAAACCGTGGCCACACATGGGCCGATGTGGTGGATGCCGTGAATCGTACCGCCGATGCAGGCGTGCTGTGCGGCGCACATCTGATAATGGGTTTGCCGGGTGAAACGCTCAATCACATGATTGAAACCATAAAACGCATTTCTCAGCTGAGGGTGAGCACCGTGAAGCTGCATCAGTTGCAGGTGATACGCGGCACCAAGCTTGCGCAGATGTGCGCAGCCGGTGAAGTTGACGTGCAGCATTGGAGTGCTGAAGAATATATTGATGTGTGCTTGTGCTTGCTGCAATATCTGCGAGCTGATATTGCTGTTGAGCGGTTTGTGTCGCAGTCGCCGGGCGATTTGCTTATTTCGCCGCGCTGGGGGCTAAAGAATTATGAGTTTACCCATCTTTTGCAGGCGCGCATTGCCAAGATGCAAGTGGTACAGGGCAGCAAATCAGCCAAGTAAGCACACTGCAAAAATCATTATTTGCCTTTGTCGAGGTTGAAGATGAATTGAAGCCCTCCTTCGGGATGATTTCGAGCTTCAATGGTCCATCCGTGCAACTCAACCGACTCTTTCACTATCGACAATCCTAAGCCGCTACTGCTGATGTTGCGGTTTTTGTCGCGGTCGATGCGATAAAAGCGGTCGAAAATCTTTGTGAGATATTCCGTGTCAACGCCTTTGCCGTTGTCGCGAAACGAGAGGTGCTGGTCGTCAAGCATCTCCACCACAATCTTGTTGCCGCCTGAATAGAACACGGCATTCTTTGAGAGGTTGCTGAAGATGTTATAGAGTACGGTTGAATTTGAGCGCACAATGAGTGGACTATTGATGAGATTCACAAAGGTTATTCCGTTTTTCTCAAACAGTGGCGCCAAGTCGTCGGCAATGGTGTTGAGCGTGTCAATCAGGTCAATGTCATCCATCAAAATGGCGTCTTTGCCATTCTCAATGCGTGTGATAACGCTCATGTTAAATGCCATGTTTTGCAGCCTGAGGGTGTTGTCAAGGCACTTTTTCAAAAAGTGTTGTCTCATCTCGGGGGTAATGGCATTGTCATGTTCAAGCAGAGTGTCAATGTATCCCTGAATGATGCCTATGGGTGTTTTTATTTCATGGTTAAGGTTGTTGGCAAGAATCTGTTTTGAGCGCAGCGCCTCTTTTTGCTTGTTGATTGATTCCTGCTGCGCTGCTTGCTGCTCGGTGCGTATGCGTTCCACTTTTTTCACTTCGTCAAAAAGACGTTGTGCAATGAGTTTGAGCGCTCTGGTTGAGATGTTGTTGGGTACTTGGGTGGGTGTGCCGTCGGAGAGCGATTGCACAAACTTTTGCAGGTTGGCAATGTCGCGGCTGAACACAAAAGCATAGAACGCCGACACTGCTGTGCTGCAAATGGCCACCAGCAAGATAATGGCAATGGCGCTCGATAGCGAAAATTCGATATCGAGCATTATTATTGCCAATAGACCTAACAGGGTTATTACCCAGATAGTCACCGAGAAGGTGATGAATACCTTTAGGGGGTAACTACTATTTTTCCAACTTTTTTTGGAATCCATAGCCGTAGCCTAAACGAGTGGTGAGGTAATTGCCATATTCGCCAATTTTTTTGCGCAGGCGAGTGATGTTGGTGTCGATGGCGCGCTCTGTCACCTCGTCTTTGCGTCCCCATATATTTGAGATAATCTCTTTGCGGGTGTAGATGCAGTTGGGGTTTGAGAGGAAGAAAACAAGTAGTTCAAACTCGGTCTTGGTGAGTCTAATCGGCTCGTCGTTGATGAGGCATTGCTTGTTTTTGCGGAAGATGCGCAAGCCTAAAAATTCAATGTCCGATTCCTCGGGGCTTACGGGTTGGTGACTGTTGTCGAACTTGCGAATCATGTCGGCGCGACGCAACAGGCTGCGAACACGTGCAAGCACTTCGCGAATACGGAATGGTTTCACAATGTAGTCGTCACCGCCAATGTTGAGGCCCTTGATGCGGGCATCCTCGCTGTTGAGTGCACTGCAGAAGATGATGGGCGTAAACTCGGTCTCGGGGTCGCTCTTGAGCTTTTTAGCCAGTTCATAGCCATTCATATTTTTCATCATAATATCAAGTATGATGAGTGAATATGACTTGATGTTTTGGCGCAGAGCTTCTTCTGCACTTGAAACCACGTTCACTGAATAACCTTCAAGTTCAAGGTTGTATTGCAGAATCTCGCATATTGATTCTTCGTCGTCGACAATCAGAATTTTCTTGTCCATATTTTGGAGGGTTTTTAATTGTGTAGGAGTATAGTTTGCAGTTATTTGTTTTATGGGTAATGGCTGTTGATTAGTTGCTCATTGAAAAAACCGTTATGTCACGTGAAAGGTTTCATTATATTTACTATGGAGGTTAATGAAGTCAAACTCAATTGCTATGCTGGAAGGAGGGGTGAAGAGAGGTGCACCTGTTGAGCACACGGTGGCATCAGCGTTTAACGCCGTGGGTGCGATAGGTGCATCTCACTTTGCCATCAATTATCTTCTTCAGCTTGCCGCTGATGAGCTGCTTGCGTATGGCTGAGATGTGGTCAATAAACACTTTGCCCTCAAGGTGGTCACACTCGTGTTGCACCACTCGTGCCAGATAACCTTCAATGTCTTTTTCATGCTCTTGAAAGTTTTCATCGAGCCACTTGAGGTGAATTTTTTCAATTCTTGTCACGTTCTCGTGTATTCCAGGCAAGCTCAGGCAGCCTTCTTCGCGGGTGCATTTCTTGCCGTCTTCAATCACTGTCACTTCAGGATTGATGAGCACCATTTTGCTGTCTTTGAGTTCGGGGAAAGTGTCGGCGAGGCACGAGGCATCAATATACACTAAACGTGCGCTCACACCCACTTGTGGTGCGGCAATGCCAATGCCGTCACTGGCATACATGGTTTCTTGCATGTTGGCAATCAGCTGTGATAAATTGGGGAAGTCGGGGGTGACCGACTCAGTAACTTTGCGTATCACAGGGTGGCCGTATAAATATACCGGTAATATCATAATAGTTTGTTATTTCTTTACTAAATAGTAACCTCGCGTCACAATGTTTGGCTCATTATCTGGGTGCGAGCTTTTGTGCCCGGGAGTTTGCTAAATCATAATAGAGTGGTTATAAAAAAACATATCAGAAATATGCTTTGTTTCCTGATGTTTGCGAAATTATAAAAAAATAGCCGTAAAAGCAAATATTTTTTGTAATATATATTTTTGTGAAATCACATTGTGATAATTGGCAAACAATAGAAATAGCAGCCTGCAATCGGTGTAAAGAAGGCAGGCTGCTAAGCAATGATAATGTGGTTGTTACCTAAGAGTTATCAGTTGTTTTCAGGACGCAGTTTGCGCACTGTCACAGCAGTTTGCCACATTTCGCTTTCGCGAAGGGCACGCAATTCCTCGTTGAGCTTAACGCGATAGTCGGGCTTTGAGTTGCTGTCGATTGAGATTTGAGCCTCGTTACCGGTCTTAACGCTTTCATAGAGGCGTTGCACCACTGGCTTGATGGCATCGTGGAATGGGGTCATCCAGTCGAGCGCGCCGCGTTGAGCAGTGGTTGAGCAGTTTGCATACATCCAGTCCATACCCTTCTCGGCAAAGAGAGGCATGAGTGATTGGGTGAGTTCCTCAACTGTTTCGTTGAATGCTTCGCTTGGTGAGTGGCCGTTTTCACGCAGCACTTCATATTGAGCCAAAAGCAGACCTTGAATGGCGCCCATGAGCGAGCCGCGTTCGCCGGTGAGGTCAGAGGTGGCTTCGCGTTGGAATGTGGTTTCAAACAGGTAGCCTGAACCAATGCCAATGCCAAGAGCGATGGTGCGGTCGTAAGCACGTCCGGTCACGTCTTGATAGATGGCGTAAGAGCTGTTGAGGCCGCGGCCTTCAAGGAACATGGTGCGCAACGATGTGCCTGAGCCTTTAGGTGCTACCATAATCACGTCAATGTCGGCAGGTGGCACGCAGCCGGTGCGGTCGTTCCAAGTGATGGCAAAACCGTGTGAGAAATATAGAGCCTTGCCTGCAGTGAGATACTTCTTGATGGTGGGCCATACCGACATCACTGCTGCATCGCTGAGGAGGCACATGATGATGCTGCCCTTTTCGCATGCTTCTTCAATGCTGAAGAGTGTTTCGCCTGGCTTCCAGCCGTCGTTGATGGCTTTTTCAAAAGTCTTGCCTTGACGTTGGCCAACAATCACGTTAAAGCCGTTGTCGCGCAGGTTCATGCTCTGGCCGGGACCTTGCACGCCGTAGCCAATCACTGCAATTGTTTCGTCTTTCAACACTTCTCTTGCTTTTTCAAGCGTAAATTCTTCGCGGGTTACTACTTGTTCTTCAACACCGCCAAAATTTAAAATTGCCATAATTTAAATGATTTTTTAGAGTTGGTTTAATTTAAAACCGTTGTTATGATTATTTGTTTATTAATTTTTCTTTCTCTCACTTGCCTTGCTGACAATGGGCGCTCACTTGTTGCTGCGTGGCTCAAGCACCATGCGTGCGCGGCAGTGGCTTGCTCCGGTGAGCTCGGCAATCTCAAGCTTCACCTCGTTGTCATCTTGGCTCACGTTCACGTCAACTTCCTCGGCGTAAAGGCACTCCTTGATATATGCTATCTCAAAGCGCTTCACCATGAATTGCTCATAGGTGCTCAGCGGCAGTTGGTTCATGAGCAGTTCCACATATCGCACGCTGTTCACGTGGCGATTGATGTCGAGGTCGCAGTATTTGAAGCTATATTTTGCCTTGCTGCCGTTTTCCACCGGTTTGAGCCGCGACTGAGGCTCAATGGGGCAGTCACGTTGCGCAACCACATCGGTCATAAAGCTGAATCGCGATATGTCAACGCTTTCGCGTGTGAGGCTGTTAATCACCACCCACACGGTGCGTGCGTAGCCCAATATGTTGCCGTCCTCGTCGGTAATCTCAAAGTTGCGTTGCGAGAAGTGCCTGTTGTAGCTTTCAATCCAAGTGGTGAAGGTGTATTTCTTGTTCACCATGGGATATTGCTTCATCTCAATGCTTACCCTTGATAGTACCCACGACTGATGCTCCGATATGAGGGTTGAATAGCCCACGCCCCACATGTCGGCGTGCTCGGTTGCTACTTCAATGATGCGCGTGAGAAGCAGCGTGATGGGCATTTCGCCTTGTGGCGTACACTCTCCCGGCGCCAAGAAGTAGCGGTGGGAATACTCTTTTACTCCTTGTCGCTCCATACCTCAGCCGGACGGCGGCGTTTGTCTTGGTCTTCAATAAAGAGTGTCACGTATTCAGCAGGCGACTTGGTGATGGCAACGCGTCCGCTGCGCACAAACTGCCTGATGCCGTATTTCTTAAACTCCTCAAAGAGTGCAATCACCTCGGCGCTTTGCCCGGTTTTTTCAATCACGGTGTATTCACGCGCAATCTCAAGGACGCGGGCGTTGTGCTTGCGTATAATCGACTCCAGGTTAGGCTCGTCGATGAGGTTGATTGTTGGCACTTTGTAGAGTGCAATTTCTTGAAACACTATCTCGTCGTCGGTGTAATAGAAAGCTTTGAGCACGTCGATGCGCTTTTCTATTTGCAGCACCAGCTTTTGTATGGTGGCCTTGTCAGTGTAAGTGGTGATGGTGAATTTATGTACCCCTTTAATTGACGATGGCGACACGGTGAGCGTTTCGATGTTGAGTTTGCGACGTGTGAAGATTATTGAAATCTGGTTGAGCAAACCAACGCGGTTTTCCGAAAAAACGGTAACTGTATATAATGTGTTAGAGCTTGTCATAGTCGGTGTTTTGTTTCTTGATGTATTTTTCGGTGCGGCTAAGCAGAATGTTGTCGAGCACACTTCCTGCCGGAATCATTGGGTAAACAAGTTCCTCGGGGGCGATGTTCACGTTGAGCAGATAGGCTCCGTTGTGGTTCACCATGCGCTCAATGGCTTCGTCGAGTTGGGCGGGTTCAACCACGTCTTCGGCGTGTATGCCATAGGCTTTGAGCAGTGTCACAAAGTCGGGGTTCACCATCTCTGTTTCAGAGTAGCGCTCGTTGTAGAAGAGTTCTTGCCATTGGCGCACCATTCCCAGGAAGTTGTTGTTGAGTAACACAATCTTCACCGGCAAGTTGTATTGCAGAATCACGCCGAGCTCTTCAAGGGTCATTTGCAAACCGCCGTCGCCGCAGAAGAGGCAAATGGTGCGTTTGGGGGCACCTATTTGTGCGCCTATGGCTGCCGGAAGTCCAAATCCCATGGTGCCAAGACCACCTGAGGTGATGATGCTACGCGGCTGCGTGAACCGGAAGTAGCGGGCAGCCTGCATTTGGTTTTGTCCTACGTCGGTCACCAACACGGCTTCGTTGCCGGTGGCTTCACTCACTTTGCGCACCACTTGACCCATAGTGATTTTGCCGTCCTTAGGTTCAAGCTCGTCGCTTATCACGGTGTTGCGCTCAATTTCCCAATCATCGGCAAATGATGCAATCCATTCTTCGTGCGAGGCGGGTTTCACCATTGGCAGAAGTGCTTGCAGCACCTGTTTGGCGTCGCCGTGGATGCATGCGTCGCTTGGTATGTTTTTGTTAAACTCGCTCGCGTCAATGTCAATGTGTATCACTTTGGCTTGTGTGGCAAATTTGGCGGGATGCCCGGTCACACGGTCGCTGAAGCGCATGCCCACTGCTATTATCAGGTCGCAGTTGGTGGTGGCAATGTTGCAAGCCACGTTGCCGTGCATACCAATCATGCCCACGTTCAGGCGATGGTCAGATGGCACCGATGAGAGACCCAACAGAGTGTTGCACATAGGGATATCGGCCTTCTCGGCGAGCTGCATAAGAGCACCTTCGGCACCTGAGATGGTGATTCCGTTGCCGGCAAGAATGAATGGGCGCTTTGAGTCGTTGATGAGGTCGGCAGCTTCTTCAAGCTGTTTCTTATTGATATTAGGCACCGGTTCATAGCTACGAATGTAGTTGCAGTGCTTATATTCTTTCCACTCAATCTTTTCGTTTTGGGCATTCTTGGCGAGGTCGAGCACCACAGGACCGGGGCGGCCTGTTGAGGCGATGTAGAAGGCGCGAGCCACAGCCCACTCAATATCTTCGGCGCTGCGTATTTGGTAGCTCCATTTGGTGAGTGGCTGGGTGATGCCTATCACGTCGGTTTCCTGAAAAGCGTCGCTGCCCAGAGCTGATGCGCCCACCTGACCGGTAATCACCACAAGCGGAGTGCTGTCCATATTGGCGTCGCCCAGACCGGTGATTACGTTGGTGGCTCCCGGCCCTGATGTCACTATCACCACGCCGGGGCGGCCGCTCACTCGGGCATAGCCTTGTGCTGCGTGTATGGCGCCTTGTTCGTGGCGCACCAAAATGTTTCGGATTTCTTTCTTGCAATCGTAGAGCACGTCGAATACCGGAATAATGGCTCCGCCGGGATATCCAAAGGTGGTGTCTACGCCTTCGGCAATGAGCGAACGTATCAATGCCTCAGCTCCTGAAATTTTTTGCCCCATAGGAATTTATATTATTGATAATGTTATGTTTATAGTTTTTTTTGAATGTTACTTTTTTTGGTGTGTTGTGTGCAGGTTGGGCTTGTGGCTTACCCTGCTTTGCAACAATGAGGAGGTTGTGCATGTGCCTGTTTCACTCGCGTACGCCGCCGCGGTCGGCTGAAGTGACCATCGAGGCATAGGCTTGCAATGCTTTTGACACCACTCGGTTGCGTTGTGTGGGTGTGAAGGCTGCTTTGCCGCGGCTTTCCTCGGCTGCGCGTCTTGCTGCCAACTCTTCGTCGCTCACAAGCACGTTGATGGTGCGTTGAGGTATGTTGATGTCAATGATGTCGCCGTCTTTAACCAAGGCAATGTTGCCACCGCGTGCTGCTTCGGGCGAGATGTGGCCAATTGACAGTCCCGATGTGCCTCCTGAGAAACGACCGTCGGTGATGAGGGCGCACAATTTGCCAAGGTGTTTCGATTTGATGTAAGATGTGGGATAAAGCATCTCTTGCATTCCCGGTCCGCCTTTAGGACCTTCGTAGGTGATTACCACCACGTCGCCGGCTTCAACCTTGTCGCCGAGAATGCCTTCCACGGCATCGTCTTGGCTTTGGAACACTTTGGCTTTGCCAGTGAAGTGGAAGATGCTCTCGTCAACGCCGGCGGTTTTCACAACGCAGCCGTCGAGGGCTATATTGCCGTAAAGAACAGCCAATCCGCCGTCTTTCACATAGGCGTGTTCAAAGTCGCGAATGCAGCCGTTGACTCGGTCGGTGTCAAGTTCCTTGAATTGGCTCGACTGGCTGCCCATCTTGGTGGTGCGCACTCCGGCAGGCGCTGAGAGCCATAAGCTCTTGGCTTGCTCGCCAAAGTTTTTGCCTTCAATGGCATAGGCGTCGATAGCCTCGCCCAGTGTCATGCCGTCAACGCGTTTCACGTCGGTGTCAACCAATCCTTGCTTGGCAAGGATGCCCATGATTGACATGATGCCGCCGGCTCGGTTCACGTCTTCAACGTGATAAACCTTTGAGTTAGGAGCCACTTTGCAGAGCACCGGAGTTTTTCGTGAGAGCATGTCGATATCTTTCATTGTGAAGTTTGCGCCAGCCTCGTTGGCCACGGCAAGCAGGTGAAGCACTGTGTTGGTGCTGCCTCCCATGGCAATGTCGAGTGTCATGGCATTGAGCATGGCTTGGCGAGTGGCTATGTTGCGTGGCAGCACGCTCTCGTCGTCGTTGAAGTAATATGCTTGAGCGTTTTTCACAATTTGCTGTGCAGCGCGTTTAAATAGCTCAATGCGGTTGGTGTGGGTTGAGAGAATGGTGCCGTTGCCTGGCAGAGCCATAC
The DNA here is from genome assembly GCA_051871515.1 of Muribaculaceae bacterium. GTDB lineage: Bacteria > Bacteroidota > Bacteroidia > Bacteroidales > Muribaculaceae > SFTJ01. Next base: position 59,875 of record JBJECY010000091.1, read on the forward strand.
CAATGGCTTCGTTGAGGCAGTTCATTGAGTTGGCGGTGAACATGCCTGAGCAAGAACCGCAAGTGGGGCAGCCAAATTCTTCAACCTGAGCCACGGTGTTGTCATCGACCGATTGGTCGGCTGAGTCAATCATCACGTCTATGAGGTCGAGGGCGCGATTGCCCAGATGTCCGGCTTCCATAGGTCCGCCTGAGCAGAACACGGTGGGGATGTTTAGTCGCATTGATGCCATGAGCATACCCGGAGTGATTTTGTCGCAGTTGCTAATGCAAATCATTGCGTCGGCACGGTGTGCGTTCACCATATATTCCACGCTGTCGGCAATCAGGTCGCGTGAAGGCAACGAGTAGAGCATGCCGTCGTGACCCATGGCAATGCCGTCGTCAATGGCTATGGTGTTAAATTCGGCTGCATAGCATCCCAACCGTTCGATTTCGGCTTTCACTATTTGGCCTATTTCGTGCAGATGGGTGTGACCAGGCACAAACTGGGTGAACGAGTTCACTATCGCAATCACCGGTTTGCCCATTTGCTCTTTTTTCATTCCGTTTGCTATCCACAATGCTCGTGCTCCTGCCATGCGTCGGCCGTTCATCGTTACGGAGCTCCTTAATGGTTTGCTCATAATGTAGTTTCTTTGGTTTATAATAAAAAACCTTTCCTTATCGTGTGCCGATGGAGGAAAGGTTTGTATTTTGTTATAATTGCTTTAAATTTTTCTTGCCATTGAAATATTCAAAACTGACCTCCATTTAATCACATAATCACGACCACGATACCCACAAGCACCGAAATCACAACGTTAATGACTATTAGAGCAATATTCTTCATATCTCGCTGGTTTTTGTTCTTTTTATCGCTGCAAATTTACGTCACAATTGTGATAATAGCAAATATTTTTTTCAAAAAAATGAATAAAATATCGTCAATCTCTCACAAATTGGAGTTTTTTAGGAGCAAATTGTTATCAATATGCGATTTTTGGATACTATTTATCTCGTCAGAACTACACAAAAAAGGGAAATGTGTGCATTGATGCGTGCTGCCGAAAAGACGTTGCACCCGTTTTAGTAAGTCACATTTCCCTTAATTGCCGTAATAATTATGCTTGTTGCATTTTGCTGATTTCCTCGGTGAGTATCTGAGCAAGCAGCGGAATACCTTTGGCAATTTTTTCCTCGTTCATAAACGAGAAGTTGAGCCTCATGGTGTTGCGAGCCGAGCCGTCGGGGAAAAAGAACGAGCCTGCCACGTATGCCACGCCGCGGTCAAGAGCCACATCATAGAGCTTCACGGTGTCAAATCCTTGCGGCAGGGTGAGGAACAGGAACAATCCGCCTTGCGGATGGGTCCAGCTCACCGATTTTGGCATGTGCTGCTCAAGCAGCGAGAGCATGAGGTCGCGCTTGTGGCGGTAGATGTCAATGGTGTGGCGCAGGTTGTTATCGAGCCTGCCGCTGCTAAGAAATTCGGCTGCCACATATTGGTCGAGGATGGGAGCGCAAAGGTCGAGCGACTGTTTGCACACATAAATCTTGTCGAGCAAGTCGGGGTGGGCAATTATCCATCCCAATCTGAATCCAGGAGCAAAGATTTTTGAGAACGAGCCAAGCAGAATCACGCGGTCAGGCGAGAGTGAATACATGGTGGGCACGTGCTCGCCCTCGTAACTCAATTCGCGGTAAGGGCTGTCTTCCACAATCAGGAAATCATATTGATTGGCAAGGTCAACCAGCACTTGGCGCTCAGGCAAGGTGAGTGTTTCGCCCGAGGGATTTTGAAAATCGGGTACCATATACAGGAATTTCACCTTTTTGCCTTGGCTTTGTGCCTGCTCAATGGCGTTGACATACATTTGCTTCCAGCGGTTGATGTCGTTGTGGTGAGCCACACCCACAATGTTGGCACGGTAGGAGTGGAACGATTGCATGGCGCCGAGATAAGACGGTGCCGAGGTGAGAATCACATCGCCGGGGTTAACCAGCACGCGAGTGCACACGTCAATGCCTTGTTGCGACGACGATGAGATGAGAATGCGCTCCACGTCAACGCCATAACGCTGTGACACTGCTTGCCGCAGCTCGGGCACGCCTTGTGTGGCACCATACTGAAACACGCGGCTGCCATAGCGGTCAATCACTTCAGCTATGGTTTGCTTGATGTCTTCGGCAGGGAAAGTGTCGCTCGAGGGGTAGCCGCCCGCAAACGAGAAGATGGCGTTGAGGTCAACTCGCTTGAATATCTCTCTCACCGGAGAGCGGAAAAACGAGCCTACATCGAGCGAAAATCTATGTGAATAGTCTATTTCCATTGGTTTGTTGTGGTTTTTTGGGGGCGAGATTAGCGCAACAGGTCTTCAAGGGTGATTGATGTTGAGGTGTTGGCATCGCGATATTTCACAATCACCGGAGTGTAGATGTGTACTCCCGATTGGGCACCTGCGCCCTTGGTGATGGGTCGGCTTCCGGCAACCACCACGGCACCTTCAGGCACCACCATCTGTCCTTGCTCGTTGGCGCGGATATACTCGCCGGTGGTGGCATCGAAGATGGCAGTTGAGGCGTTGATGATTACACCAGTGCCAATCACAGCATTTTGCTTCACAATGGTTCCCTCATAAATGCCGCAGTTGCCGCCAATAAACACGTTGTCCTCAATGATTACGGGCAGCGCACCCACAGGCTCAAGCACTCCGCCCAGCTGCGATGCTGCCGAGAGGTGTACGTTTTTGCCCACTTGGGCACATGAGCCCACCAGAGCGTGAGAGTCAATCATGGTGCCTTGGTCAACGTATGCGCCAATGTTGACGTAGGATGGCGGCATCACAATCACACCCGGTGCCAAATAGGCTCCGCGGCGAATACTGCTGCCGCCGGGCACTATGCGCACGCCGTTGTCGCTGCTGAAGCGGCGTGCCGGGATGGTGTCTTTGTCGAAATATGAGAATTGGCCTTGACTCATGTCGGCGAGTTTGCCAAGACGGAAACCAAGCAGAATGGTTTCTTTCACCCATGCGTTCACTTGCCATTCTCCGTCTTTTTTCTCGGCTACTCTCACTTTGCCGGTTTCAAGGTCGGCAATCAGTTGGTTGAAACGGTCAAAGTCTTGTTGATTGGTCATAATTGATAAATGTTATTATATATACTAATGTATATAGGTTGGGGTGTATTGTTTTGATTAAAGCATGTTGAGGTCTTGAAGGGTTTTCACCATCAGCTCATAGGTGTGCTCAGAAGCCGGGGTGAGCGGCGAGCGCAGGCTGTTGTCCATGAGGTGGAGGGCATGCATTGCTGCTTTAGCCGGAATAGGGTTGCTCTCAACAAAGCAGTTCTTAAACAGCGGCATGAGCTTGAAGTGCAGATTGCGAGCCTTGATGAGGTTGCCGTTGCGAATTGAGTTCACCAGTTCAACCATCAGAGCCGGAGCAATGTTTGAGGCCACACTAATCACGCCGTGTGCACCCGATGCAATGAGCGAGAGAGTCTCGTTGTCGTTGCCGCTGAGCACGGTGAATCCGGCAGGAGCGTTGCAAATGATGTCGGAGATTTGCTGATAGTTCGACGAAGCCTCTTTGATGGCAACGATGTTTTCAATCTCAGCAAGACGCAGGGTGGTTTCGGTGGCGAGGTTCACGCCGGTGCGTCCGGGCACATTATATAATACAATGTCTTTGCTGGTTGATTGCGCAATCTCTTTGAAATATTGGTAAAGTCCCTCTTGGGTCGGCTTGTTGTAATAGGGCACCACAATGAGGAATGCGTCAACGCCGTGAGCGTCGAGGTTCTTCATGTTTTTCACTGTGTGCACAAAAGAGTTGGTGCCGGCACCCACCACAAGCGGCAGCCCGTGAGAGTGTTCGCGGCAACATTCCAGCAGTTTCACTTTCTCGTCGTCGTCAAGGCAAGGGGTTTCGGCGGTTGAGCCAAGAGGCACTAAGAAGTTTATGCCGGCTTCAACTTGTCGCTCCACGGTGTTGGCAAATGCATCGTAGTCAACTTCGTTGTTTTTGAAGGGTGTGAGCAGCGCTGTGCCACAACCTGTTAACAATAGACGGTTCATATATACTTTTAAATGATTATATCTTTAAATTCTTTTACTCCGGTGATGTTCTCTGTAAGAAGTGCGGCTTTCACGGCACCTTGGGCAAAGCCCATGCGCGAGAAGGCTTCGTGGGTGATGGTGATGCGGTCGTTGGCACCCTCAAATCCCACGGTGTGGATGCCGGCAATCTCGCCGCATCGCACTGACTGTATCTGAGTGAGGGTGTTCATGTTGGCATCAACAATGTTGCCCAGCGACTTAGCTGTGCCGCTTGGCGCATCAAGCTTGTGGCAGTGGTGCATTTCCACTATATAAGGGTCGTAGCCGGCATCGGCAAGCAGCGCCGAGGCCTTGTCGATAACGGCAAACATCACATTCACGCCAAGCGAGAAGTTTGAGGCATATATCATGGTGGTGTTGTGACTATTGAAGCAGTCAATCACCTGTTGCTTGATATCGGCCCATCCGGTGGTGCCAATCACTGCGGCCTTGAAATGGCTGGCTATGAAAGCATAGTTGTTGCGAAAGGCATCGGGGGTGGTGAAGTCGATGCACACGCTTTGCTTAGCCACCTCGGGGTCAATGGCGGTGATGTCCTCGCTGGCTATGTAGCTGATGCCTTTCTCAATGAGAATCGACTCAATCATGTGGCCCATTTTGCCGTAGCCGCTTATTACTATATTCATGATTCAAATATTTTTTGGTGAATGGTGTTGACTATTGGCGTGAGCACTTCGCGGTCAACCACAAAGCTCACGTTGATGTTTGAAGCACCTTGAGAAATCATGTAGAGCTTATAGCCTCTGAGCGCCTCAACCACGCGTTGCAGCACGTCGCTGTGATTGATGATGTTTTTGCCAATCACTGATAATTGTGCCTTGTTCTCATCAACATAGACCTCGGCAAATTGCGACAGCTGTTCAACCACGTTGCTTACGTCTTGTGTGCCTGTCACCGTTACTGAGATGTTGGCTTCAGAGGTGCTGATGAGGTCAACCGACACGTTGCAGTCGCGGAACACCTTAAATACTCTTTGCACAAATCCGGTGGCGTTAATCATCTTGGGTGAGAAGATGTTGATGAGCAAAATCTGCTCTTTCCATGATACTGCTTTTGCACCGTCGCAAATCACCTCGTTGCGCAGGATAGCTGTGCCCGGGTGTGAAGGGTTGGTGGAGTTGAGCACGTAGATGGGTATGTTTTTGTTGATAGCCGGTTCGATGGTGAGCGGATGCAGCACCTTGGCACCGAAGTGTGCCATCTCGGCAGCCTCTTCAAACGAGATTCTCTCGAGGCATTTGGTGTTGTTCACGCGTCGTGGGTCGGCTGAGCGCACGCCGTCAACGTCGGTCCAAATCTCAATGCGCTCGGCATCAACAGCCATGCCAATGAGCGAAGCCGAGTAGTCAGAGCCGCCGCGTCCCAGCACCGAAGGCTCGCCTGTGGCGGTTGATGCAATGAACCCTTGTGTGATGACGGCTTGCACGCCTTTGTAGCTCTTCTCAATAATGCCCGGCACGCGAGCGTTGATTTCGCTGAATATGGGGTCTCCGTTGAGGGTGTCGCCGCTGGTGATAATCATGTCGCGGGCATCAATCAGTTCGGTGACTATGCCCATGGCATTCATGGCATAGTAGATGATGGTTGACGAGAGAATCTCGCCTCGCGAGATGATGATGGCTTTGCTGCGGTTTGACAACTCGCCCAGTGCGCACACTGAGGTCACCACTTTCTCAAGGTAGTCACAGATGTTGTTGATTTCGCTGATGGCTTCGTTGAGATAGTGGCCGCTCTCGGCAAGCAGTTGGCTTGCCACGTCGATGTGGCGCGAGCGCAGTTGCTCAAGCAGCTGTGTGGTTTGTGATTCGTTTTGGGCCGCTGCCTCGTCGGCTATGCGATAGAGCATATCGGTTACTTTCGACATTGCTGACACTACTACAATGGGGCGTTGGTCCAACTTACCTTCTACGATAGAGATGGCACGGCGAATGGCTTCGTTATTGGCCACTGAGGTGCCTCCAAATTTCATTAGTATCATAGGGAATAAATTTTTTAATAAAGTGTATGGTTAGTAGTTTTTTATTTATTGTTTCACAAGTTGATTGAAGATGTGCACATATTGCCTTGTGGCCTGTTCAAGCTCTTGCTTGGTGACGCACTCGTTGGCGGTGTGTGCGGTGAGTATTGACCCCGGTCCGCACAGCATCTTGTGCTCAAACACGTTGAGGTGGGGCGCATCGCTGCCAAATGCCACGGTGGTTGTGGGCAAGCCCTCAACGGAGAGAAAGCGCGTTGGGGTGTCGCCGCCCAAGGCTTTCACGCTGATGTGCTGGCGCCACGGCTCGTTGCCGCCGTTGCTGAGGTTGCTCATCAGCTCAGTGACCATGGCGTCGCTGGCAAAGGTGGTGCGGAAATAGAGCCTGAAGCTCACTTCAGGACTAAGTATGTTTTGCGGATTGTCGCTTGCAAGCTTGCCAATGTTCCAAGTTGTTTCGCCCAGAACGTCGTCGGCAGGGAAATTGATTGCTCGCAGATGATTCACAAAATCAACAAACATGTTGATTGCCGAGGCACCCATGTGAGGGTAGCCCGAGTGCGCGCTGCGTCCGCTTATTTCAATCTGAAATGCTTTGGTGCCCTTGGCGGCAGCCACCATGCAGTTGTCGGTGGGCTCGCCCACAAGCAGATAGGGAGCACCGCTGTGGGTCTTGGCGAAATGCTTGGCACCGAAAGAGCCTGTTTCTTCGCCCGAGAGCAACAGCAGGGCAAATCCTGTGCGGCCCATGCGCTCAAGCTCAAGGCAAGCCTGGTGAAGCGACCATATTTGCCCTTTGGCGTCGCATGTGCCGCGGCCCATAAAGGTGTCGCCTTGCTCGCTGGGTGCTATGTAGGGGGGCACGGTGTCAATGTGAGTGCAGAACACTAACTGAGGTTCGCCCCAGCTAAACAGCAGGTTCAGCGTACCGTCGCCCACTTCCATCATCTCAACACTGCATTTTGGCGTTGCCAAATGTTGTGCCAAATACAAGGCAAACTCACGCTCGCATGACGATGTTGAGTTGATGTTTAGCATGTCAATAAATCCCTTATAGTTCATTTTTTTCTCTTTTTTTGCTTGTTGTTTACCTCTTTCAAAAAATAGAGCAACTCCACTCACATGGGGCTGCTCTCGAAGTAAATTGTTAATAAAATGTCATGATAATGTTCAAATCAATATAAAATCATAGCCCCACAAACAATTGATTGCCTGTTTTATGTGTTTGACGCTATGTTTAAATGAATTGTTCATTACTAAAAAATTGGTTGTTAGCTACAAAAAACCATTCTGGTTAGAAAACCGATGCAAAATTATTATCAGTATTTTGTAAATGCAAATATTTTTTGCACTTTACATTTTTTTAGAATTTGGTAGCATTTTTTTAAAGTTTTATTTGATGCCGCAATACTTCTTTAGCTCGGCTGTGGTGCCGTGTCGCTCGCCATTGAGCGCTTTGAGCCATTTGTGGGTGTTGTTAAAGGCAAGCTTCTTGGCATTGTTGAAGTTCTCGGGGTTGATGATGCGCGTGAACACCACTCGCTGAATCTTGTCCTTTGGGCAGGTGGCAATGCTATATCCGGCTTGGGTGGGGTTGTCGGTAGGGCCGTTGCTGCTCCAGTATTTCACCTCGCCTTCTGGGGTGTAACCAAGGAATATCACGCTGTGCCCGTGCTCTTGTGGCGCATTGGTATTGCCATCGACGCCAATCACCGCTCCGCTGTCGCTGCCGTGGCTCTCGTTGCGGTCCCAGAATATCTTCATGAAGTCGCCTGGTTTAGCTTGGCTCCACACTTCGTGATTGTTCCATTGCTCGCTGGTGAGATATTGCTCGTTTGATGATTCTTTCAGCTCTTGGCTCTTGGCTCCGCGATAGGCGGTGAAGCTGAATCCTGCTTTGAGGTCGTTGACAAGCACTGCAATGCCCGGCCCGTTGGCGTTGGCGCGGCCCCAGCAGCCCATTCCGTCGCTTTGGTTCACACCGTTTTGGTTCACACCGTCGGTGATGCCGACAAGGGGTTTTATGTTGAACCATGCGTTACGGCTTATGGCACCCTCTTTGTCCCATATCACCAGTGCTTGAATGAGCGCGGCGTAGGTTGCCATTGAGCAGAACGACGGGGTTGCCCGCTCAGGCTTGAAGTCGGGGCGTTGGTCGGCAAGCTTCATGTTGAAGGCTTCGTTCATGGCTCTCCATGCGCTTTTGGGAAAGTCGGCAGTGGCTTTACGGCCTGTGTAGTAGCCGCCGCCTTGCGGGAACTGCTCCACAGCTTGCAGCACGGCGTTTTGCCATGTTTGGTTCACTTTGTCGTTCTTGGCTTGAGCCGTTGTTGTCACAGTTGCCATTGCCAGCAGGGCAAAAATGCTTAGTATGTAATGCTTCATATAAGTGTAAATTGTGATAATCGTTGATAAATAGTGTTCAAATTTATGAAAAATATCGCAACATGCACAAAAAATAACTATTTTTGTGCTATGGGAAGAGTATTAGCAATAGATTATGGCCGCAAACGCACAGGTCTTGCGGTGACAGATAAGCTGCAACTGATAGCCAATTCGCTTGAAACGGTTGCCACCCACACGCTTATGCAATACATCAAGGAATATGTTAGCCGTGAGCCGGTTGACAAGATTGTTGTGGGCTTGCCGCGCCAGTTAAACGGCGAGCCATCAGAGAGTATGCGTTACATTAAGCCTTTTGTGGCTCGTCTGTGCAAGGAGATGCCGCAGATGCCGGTGGTGATGTACGACGAGCGATTCACCAGCACCATTGCACACAGGGCAATGATTGACGGCGGCATGAAAAAGAGCGACCGCCGCGACAAGGCACGTGTTGACTGCATTGCAGCCACCATCATACTCACCGACTATCTTGAAAGCTGTGCCATGCGGGGCGGTGAGGCAGGCTATGATGCCGCCGCGCTTGAATAAATGGCAGATATGTGCTAACTTTGCAGTGCAAAAATAAGTGTGAGATATGAGAATAAGAGGCATAAATATGCTGTGTGCAAAGATGCTATGGCTGGTGGCGGTGACGCTGCTTGCCACTGCTTGCAGCACCACCAAGCATGTGCCTGAGGGGCAATATCTGCTCGATGATGTGAAATTCCGCATCACCAACAATAAATACTCAGGCAGCCTCAAAAGCACCGAGCTATATAATTATCTGCGCCAAACCCCCAATCACAAGGTGCTTGGCGGAGTGAAATTTCAGTTGGGTATATATAATATGAGTGGGCGTGACAGCAGCAACTGGTTCAATAAGTGGGTGCGTCGCGTGGGCAGTGCTCCGGTGATTTATGACCAGAGCCTCACCGATGCCAGCGTGAAGCAGCTGCAAACGGCGCTCATCAACAAAGGTTTCCTAAACTCGGTGGTTACTGCTGACACTATTGGCAACCGAGCCAAGAAAAAGATGAAGGTTATATATAATGTGTCGTATGGCGAGCCCCATTACATCTCAAGCATCGCCTATAACATTCCCAACGACACGTTGCGCCAACTCATTCTTGCCGACTCGGCTCAGTTTCTCATAAAACGTAATTCGGTGTTTGACCGTAATGTACTCGACCAGGAGCGTCAAGCCATAAGCGAGCGCTTGCGCAGCAAGGGATATTTTGCTTTCAATAAGGAGTATATCACTTTCACTGCCGACACTGCCGCCGGTGAGAAAAACGTGAATCTCACTATGAATCTCATGCGCCCGTATGAAAACGATAAGATGCCTTACTACACATCGCATAAGCCCTTTTATGTGCGCAATGTGACGTTTGTCACCAATTATAACCCGGTGACTATGCACGATGCAAGCGACTATAAGGCGCCCGATGAGAGTGAGTATAACGGTTATCGCGTGCTCTACGGCGAGGATAAATATTTGCGGCGTTCGGTGCTCGACGAGTGCTGCTTCATTAAGCCCGGCAAATGCTATAACTCAAACGATGTGAGCCGCACCTATGAGTCGTTTGGCCGCTTGGGCATTGTTAAGTTTGTGAACATTGAATTGCTGCCGGTGGGCGAGATTGACGGCAAGATTTGGCTCGATGTGTATGTGCTGCTTTCTCGCAACAAGTCGCAAACGGCTTCGGTGTCGCTCGAGGGTACTAACTCAGAGGGTGACTTGGGATTCGGTTTGGGATTGGGTTATCAGCATCGCAACCTGTTCAATGGCTCAGAAGTGCTCAATGCCAAGCTGAGGGCAAGTTACGAGAGCCTTTCGGGCGACCTCAACGGCCTCATCAACGATAACTACTCGGAGTATATGGGCGAATTGAGCATTAAGTACCCCAAATTCAAGGCCCCGTTTCTTAAACGTAGCTTCAAAGAGAAAATCTTGGCATCAACCGAGTTCTCAACAAGCTTCAACTATCAGGAACGCCCCGAGTACACTCGCGTGATTGCCGGCGCAGGCTGGCGTTATATTTGGAGCGAGCGCGCCAACAAGACGCGTCACACCTTCAACCTCCTTGACCTCAACTATGTGAATCTGCCCAAGAGCAAAAGCAACTTCCTTGACAGCATCAGCAATCCAATATTGCGCTATTCCTATGAAGACCACTTCATCATGCGCATGGGTTACTCATTCTATCACAGCAACAAGACCGATGCCTCGCCCATGTCGCGTCGCTATCAGCCTGATGTGTACACCATAAGGGTGGCAGCCGAGACGGCTGGCAACTTGCTCTATGGCATCTCAAACATAATAGGTCAAAAGAAAGAAGACGACTCGTATAAGGTGTTTGGCATCAATTATTCGCAATATTTCAAGGTTGATGCCGACTATTCATACACTCATAGCTTCAACCCGCGTAGCAGCTTGGCATTTCATGTGGGAGCCGGCGTGGCAGTGCCTTATGGCAACAGTTCGGTGCTGCCGTTTGAGAAACGCTTTTATGCCGGCGGCGCTAACAGCGTGCGCGGTTGGGGCGTGCGCACGTTGGGTCCGGGTAGCTACTATGCCACCAATTCGGTGAATAGCTTCATCTATCAGTGCGGCGATGTGCGCCTTGACTTGAATCTGGAGTATCGTGCCAAATTGTTTTGGGTGATTGAAATGGGCGCGTTTGTTGATGCCGGTAACATCTGGACTATTAAGGAATATGAGGACCAGCCCGGCGGTGTTTTCCGGTTCAATAAGTTCTACGAGCAGATTGCTTTGAGCTACGGATTGGGCATACGCCTTGATTTCACTTACTTCTTGCTGCGCCTTGATTTTGGTATGAAAGCCCACAATCCGGCTTCGCATCAAGAGCACTGGCCGTTGTTGCATCCGCGTTGGGGTCGCGACTCAGCGGTGCATTTCTCGGTGGGTTATCCGTTCTGATAACTGACCCCCAGATTTTAATTAGTGGATAAACATTAAATAGAAAACAAAAACTCTGTTTTACTGAAGAAAGGGTAAATAAAGATGAAGAAATTAGTGATATTTGACCTCGACGGCACTTTGCTCAACACAATTGAAGATTTGGGCAATGCAGCCAATTATGCACTGGGCAAAAACGGTTATCCTACCCATAGCTTGGCAAGTTATCCGTTTTTTGTGGGCAATGGTGTGCGCAACCTCATACGCAAGGCGCTCAGCGACGACTCGCGCAACGATAGCGTGATTGACTCGTTGCTGAAAGATTTTAAGGAATACTACAACGAACATAACACTGATTGCACTAAACCTTATGACGGCATTACTGAATTGCTGGTGAAGCTGCAAGATGCCGGGGTGAAGTTGGCAGTGGCGTCGAATAAATATCAGCTTGCCACCGATAAAATTGTGAGCCACTTCTTTGGCGACATTGAGTTTGCATCGGTGCACGGTCAGCGCGAAGGCGTGAACGTGAAGCCCGACCCCTCGGTGGTGTTTGCCATATTGGCTGAGACAAAAGTGCCAAAGGCCGAAGTGCTCTATGTGGGCGACTCGGGCGTTGACATGGAGACGGCGCGCCGCGCATGCGTCGATTCGTGTGGCGTCACTTGGGGCTTCCGCAGCGAGAAAGAGCTAAACGAGTATCATGCCGATGTGATTGTTCACAAAGCATCTGACATTCTTGACATTGTGATGGCTGAGCACTGATGCTCTGTTGTCACAGATGTGATGAGTTGAGTGTGAGTCGCCTTGATATGCGGCACAATAGGGGGAGAGATGAGTTAAATGTTCACCTCGTTCGACAGCGTGATTGATGTCACCGACGGGTCGGCGTGTATGTTGTTGAACAAGGAGATGAAATCAGTCGTTGATTTGCAACGCACAATCACGTTGATGGTGGTGTTGCTGTTTTCGTAATCATATTTTAGGAACAAATCGCTGATGTGCACTTCAAATTGAGCAAAGGCTTGCTTGATAGCTGAAGTGTCGGTGGCTATCTTGTTGAGCTTTATGCGGATAATCTTTGACTCACCGGTGATGTTGGCGTAGTGCTCATAACGGTTCATGATGGCAAGGATGAAGATGATGAGCAGGGTGGTGATGATTGAGATGATATACATGCCTGCGCCCACAGCAAGTCCAATCATGGCAGTAATCCAAATACCGGCTGCCGTGGTGAGCCCTCTCACCGAACCTTTCATCTGAATGATGGCACCGGCACCAAGAAAACCTATTCCTGATACCACCTGGGCAGCAATGCGCCCGGGGTCGCCGTTCTTCAGCCCAAGAAATTCCTGAGGTATGTAGATTGACACCAGCATGGCGAGCGTGGCTCCGGTTGAGATGAGTGAAAAGGTGCGCATGCCTGCCATTTGCCCCTTTTTCATGCGCTCAATGCCCACCACAGCTCCAAGCACCATGCTCAGCAGCAACCGCAGCGTGGCGTTTGCCCAGTTTACGTCTTGATGTAGCGTGAGGTTAAATATGTCTTGAAAGATGCTCATAGTTTTGTCTTGTAATTTGGTTAGTGGAAGTGTTGTTTTGCAAATTTAGCTTATTGTATTGAGTTAGGCAAGCACATGTTGACGTGTTTTGTAATAATTTGCGCAAAAAAGTTAGTGTTTGTTAAACGAATAATCATGCCTGTGTTTGTTACAGCACGGAAAAAATGCTAACTTTGTGGGTGTGTTAATGGCACGGCGCATTGTTTTGCAGTTTGTTGCCGTGGAATAGAGCATACAAAACAATAATAACATATAAAAACTTAGTTATCAATATGGATTGGATAGTAGATTTGTTTACCGGAGGTTCGGTGGCCCATTCTATTTTGGTATACTCGCTTGTGATAGCGTTGGGTGTGGTACTTGGCAAGGTGAAGTTCTTTGGAATTTCGCTGGGCACCACATTTGTGCTGTTTGTGGGTATCTTGATGGGGCATTTAGGCTTGACGGTTGATTCAGGAGTGCTTCATTTCATCAGAGAGTTTGGCCTGATATTGTTTATCTTTTCTATTGGTATGCAAGTCGGTCCGGGTTTCTTCTCGTCGTTTAAGAAGGGAGGATTGGTTCTCAACGGGCTTGCTATGCTGCTCATAGGGCTGAACATTGTGGTGGCATTGGTGATTTATTACGGAGTGGGCAATGTGCGTCTCACCGACCTTGTTGGTATCCTCTCGGGTGCTGTGACCAATACTCCGGGACTTGGTGCCGCACAGCAGACGTTGCTCGAGACTAAGGGCGCTGCAGCCGCATCGCTCAACGAGGCTATGTCAATGGGCTATGCAGCCGCTTATCCTCTTGGCGTTGTGGGTATCATTTTGTCAATGATTCTTGTGAAGTTGTTCTTCCGCATCAAGATTGAGGATGAGAGCCGTCAGATTGAGGAAGACAGCGAAGACAGCTATTTGAAGCCATATTGCGTGACTTATGAAGTGACTAACGAGCTGATTGCCGGCAGCACCGTTATGCGTCTGAGCCAGATGATTGACCGCAACTTTGTGATTTCTCGCATACAGCGTCAAGATGGCTCGTTTGTGTTGCCAAAATCAAGCACACTGATTGAGTTGCATGATAAACTGCTCATTGTGATGTCGCAACAAGATGAGGGCGCGTTCTCAATGTTTGTTGGTCCTAAGGTGGAGATGGAGTGGCAAGACGACCCTCGCGAAGTGGTTTCGCGCCGCATCGTGGTCACCAACAGCCAATATGTGGGCCGCAAGATTGGTACATTGCGCTTGCGCATGGGTTATCGCCTGAATGCAACACGCGTTAACCGTGCCGGCGTTGACCTCTTGGCTCGTCCTAACTTGGCATTGCAAATTGGCGACCGCATCACAGTGGTGGGCGGTTTGGACGATATCAACCGTTTGGCTTCTAAGATGGGTAACTCATTGCGTCGCCTTAACGAACCAAACATGTTCACCATGTTCTTGGGTATATTCTTGGGTATAGTGCTTGGCTCTATTCCATTCTTGTTGCCGGGCATGACGGTGCCAATGAAACTCGGTTTGGCAGGTGGCCCGCTTATTGTTGCCATTTTGGTGAGCCGCTTTGGCTATAAGATGAAGCTTGTGACTTACACCACCAGTGCTGCTAACCTGTTGCTGCGCGAGATTGGTATATGCTTGTTCCTTGCTTCTGTGGGTATTGCTGCCGGTAAGGACTTTGCTGCCACGGTGTTTAACGTGCAAGGTGCCACTTGGGTGCTCTATGGTTTCCTCATTACCATCATTCCGCTTATGGTTGTGGGCACTTTGGCTCGCTTGCGTCATAAACTCAACTATTGCACCATCATTGGTTTGCTTTCAGGCGCCACTACCGACCCACCGGCATTGGCCTATGCCAACAAGGTTGCCAACAACGATGCTCCTGCTGTAGCTTACTCTACGGTGTATCCGTTGACAATGTTCTTGCGAGTAATCACCGCCCAGTTGCTGGTGCTCTTGCTTGCATAAGGAGAAACGCTTAGAGAGATAATGAATTAAATAATTATTGATGGCAACGATGCAGCACCTGCTTGCAATAGCGATTGGGCTTGCATCGTTGCTTGTTTTATAACTGTTTTCAAAAATTAATGTTGATGAAGAAAACATTGGCGATATTGGCATTGGCTATTGCTGCTAATGCCTATGCTCAGGTGAACGAGCGAGTTGAGGTGCTCAACAAAAAACTCAATACGGTTGAGGTGCAAGCCATGGGCAGCTATGGACCGCTCATAGGCATCACGCCCACAGCCAGCCGCAATGGAGCTGTGGTGAGCCAGTATGTTGAGGCTGTGACGCGAGCCGGGGGAGTGCCAGTGGTGCTTGCCGTTGACACTACGGCGCAGTATCTGCATAGTGTGGTGAGCCGCCTCGACGGCGTGTTGCTCACCGGCGGCGAGGATGTGGCACCAAGTTATTATGGCGAGGACCCTCATGAGGCTCTTGGTGCGGTTGACACCATTCGCGATGTGCTTGAACTGAGTGTTGCTCGCTTGGCAGCTAACAGAAATGTGCCGGTGTTTGGTGTTTGCCGTGGCGTGCAGTTGCTGAATGTGGCATTTGGCGGCTCACTTTATCAGGACTTGCCTTCGCAGCTTGGCGGTGAGGTGATTCATCACAGAGTGTCGAGCGGCGAGCGCTCGGTGCACGGCGTGAACATTGCGCGTGGTTCAAAGTTGCACATGCTGCTTGGCATTGACTCAATGACTGTAAACAGCTCGCACCATCAGGCGGTGAAAGAGGTTGCCAAAGGTGCTTGTGTGGATGCCGTGAGCAGTGACGGGGTGATTGAGGCCATTGACTTCTATCCCTTGAAACGCATAATGGGCGTGCAATGGCACCCCGAAGGCTTTAATGGCAAAAATGAATATATGAACAAGCTGCTGAACTTCTTTATCGGTGAAGCCCGCCTTTATAAACGTGCGCGTGAGTTGCATGCACAGATGCTCACTGTTGACACTCACACCGATGCTCCGCTCGACTTTGAGGACGGTGTGAATCTGGGCGAACGTTGCAGCAATAGGGTGAACGTGCCTAAGATGCAGGAGGGTATGCTCGACTCGCAGTTCTTGGCGGCTTATGTGGGCTCGGATATGAAAGTCACAGAGGGAGCGAGCACTCGGCGTGTGGCCCGCAAACTGTGCTCTGAAACATATAACCTGTGTCATGAGCGAGTGATGCATCTCATTGACCTCACTTACGAACAGGTGCAACGGTATTCGCATTTGTGCGGCATTGCCACCAGCTACGAACAGGCGCTTCAACTCAAGGCTCAAGGCAAAAAGGCATTTTTCCTTGGCGTGGAAAATGGCATAGGGATTGGCGAAGACCTCAGCCGCCTGCATCAGCTGAAAGAGCGCGGCGTGAAGTATGTGACGCTGTGCCACACGTGGGATAATCAGATTTGCAATTCTTCAACTCACACCGCCAGTGCCAAGAAAGGCCTAACCAAGTTTGGTCGCAAACTTGTGCGCGAGATGAACCGAGTGGGTATGATAATTGACTTGTCGCATGCCGGTGAAGGTACGTTCTATGATGTGATAAAGCTTTCAACCAAACCGGTGTTGTGTTCTCACTCGGGTGCACGAGCCTTGTGCGACAACGACCGTAACCTCACCGACAATCAGCTGCGCGCATTGGCGCAAAACGGCGGCGTGATACAAACAGTGGCTTATGACGGCTTTTTGCGTAGCGATGGCAATGCCACAATCAGTGATTTTGTGGCTCACATCAATCACTTAGTGAGTGTGGCAGGCATTGACCATGTGGGCATTGGCACCGACTTTGACGGAGGTGGCGGTGTGCCGGGTCTAAATTCTGATAGCGATATGGTGAATATTACCATGGCTTTGCTCGAACAGGGCTATAGCGAGAGTGACATTGCCAAAATATGGGGCGGCAACTTTTTCCGCTTGATGCGTGAGGTTGAAGATGTGAAACCGTGAAAGCGGCGCCTGCGAGCCGAGGGCTCAGAATAAGCTCTTGAGCAGGAAAAATAATACAGGAACAATTAAGGACGGCAGCATGTTGAGTGTTTTGCAGTCCTTAATTTTTAGCAGGTTAAGTCCGGCTGCAAAAATCAGCAATCCGCCCACAATCGACAGCTCAGCCACCAAATCGTTGCTGATTGCCGACGAAGATAGACGAGCAATGAGATAGAACATGCCTTGCCAGCAGAAGAGCACTGGGGCAGCCCAAATCATGCCAATGCCGTAAGTGGCAGCCAGCACCGCCGAAGTAACGAGGTCGAGTGTGGCATTGGTGTAGAGGAAAGTGTTGTCGCCTTGCAAGGCGCTTATCACCGGTCCAAGCATTGACAGCGCGCCAATGCAGTAGAGCAGAATACCGGTGGCAAGTCCTTCGCCCAAATTGCCGTATGAGTGACGTTCAACCAGTTTGTTGAACCATTGGTCGATGTTGAGCATATATCCCACAAGCGAGCCAAGCGCAATGCTCACGATGAAAAGCACGGGATATTGGCTTTGTGGCATATAGGTAATGAATGCTCTCAACCCAATGGCAACCGCCACCAGACCCATGGCGTTGAAGAGAGCAACTTGATACTTTGGCTTGATGCCGCGTTTCAGTAAGGCTCCGATGATTGAGCCTACCACTATGGTGCATGTGTTAACTATTGTTCCTATCATAATGCGGCAAAGTTAATCAATTATTTGGCGGTGTGCAAATGCTTTATGACGCAATTTTTTATTGTCAAAAACAAAGAAAGCAGTTGGCATTGTGCTTGCCCACTGCTTTCTTGAACGTTGATGATGCTTTCTTATCATCGTAGGGTGCGATGTTATGTGAGTGGCCCCCAGGTTGTGGTTTTTCAAAAATCTTGTTGTGAGTGTTGCTGCGTTGCGCTTTGCAAACCATTGAGCTCATGCGCCTCGCAAAGCCACTCAGCTGTCAATGTCTTTTTGGTTTTTGCGGCGCGATTCTTTCTTACCTTCTGACGAGCTGGTGTCTTTTTCCTCTTTAATGTCGATTTCGTTGCCTTTGGTGTCAAACACGCGATATTCAAGATAGGCAAGAGATTGATTAGGCACAATCTTCACGCCGAAACCGTATTCTAAGCGCCAGCGCATGTATTCAGAAATAAGTCCGCTTTTTATGTATGCGTCAACAAATGGGTGCACATACATTTTAAAGTGCTTGATTTTGAGGTTATTGACGAGATAGTCGATTTTGTCTTTAAGCACATCGGTGAAGAGGAGCGGCGATTGCACTTCTCCCTTGCCGTGGCATGAAGGGCACGACTCGCTGGTGACAATATCGAGTGCCGGTCTCACGCGTTGGCGCGTGATTTGCATAAGGCCGAATTTGCTCAGCGGCAGAATGTTGTGCCTTGCGCGGTCGCCTGCCATAGCCACTTTCATGTGGTCGTAGAGGGCTTGGCGGTGCTCAGATTGAGCCATATCGATAAAGTCAATCACAATTATTCCGCCCATGTCGCGCAGTCTTAGTTGTCGCGCAATCTCGTCGGCAGCGCGCAGGTTCACATCGAGCGCATTGCTCTCTTGTGAGTCGGAATTCTTCGACCGGTTGCCCGAGTTCACGTCAATCACGTGCAGGGCTTCGGTGCTTTCGATGATAAGATAAGCGCCCGACTTAAATGAGACAGTTTTGCCAAACGACGTTTTGATTTGCTTGGTGATGTTGAAGTGGTCAAAAATGGGTATGTCGTCGGCATAAAGTTTCACAATGTCGGAGCGATTGTTGGCTATTAGGCTCACATAGTTGAAAATCTGGTCATAGACGCCAGCATCGTTAACATAGATATTCTCAAAAGATGGGCTGAAGATGTCGCGAATCACGCTCACGGCTCGGCTTTCTTCCTCGTAGATGAGTGCCGGCGCGTCGAGGTGTTGCGCTTTGGCCAGACTATCTTCCCAGCATTTCTCAAGAGTCTTGAGCTCGTTGTTTAGCTCTGCCACTTTTTTGCCTTCGGCTGAAGTGCGCACTAT
The DNA here is from genome assembly GCA_051871515.1 of Muribaculaceae bacterium. Lineage (GTDB taxonomy): Bacteria > Bacteroidota > Bacteroidia > Bacteroidales > Muribaculaceae > SFTJ01. Next base: position 78,759 of record JBJECY010000091.1, read on the forward strand.
CACGCCAAAGTTCTTTGGCTTGATGCTTTCAATGATTTGGCGCAGACGGTATTTCTCTTCCGAAGACTTGATTTTTTGTGAAACCGAAATCTTGTTGTTGAATGGTATGAGCACCAGGAATCGCCCGGTGAACGATATTTCGGTGGTGAGTCGCGGTCCTTTCGACGAGATAGGTTCTTTGGCCACTTGCACAATCAGTTTTTGGCCAAGAGTGAGCACATCGGTGATGGTGCCATGCTTGTCGATGTCGGGGAGCGATGTCACTTTTGAGATGCTGGGCACTTGGCGGGTGTCGCTAAGTGTCTTTGTCACAAATTGAGAATAGGTGTTGAATTGCGAGCCCAAATCAAGGTAATGAAGAAATGCGTCTTTCTCGTAGCCTACATTCACAAATGCGGCATTGAGTCCGGGCATGAGCTTCTTCACCTTGGCAATGTAGAGGTTACCCACGGCAAACGATACGTCGCGGGTTTCTTGTTGCAATGCTACCAGCCGCCCGTCTTCAAGCAGGGCGGTTGATATGTGGGTTGGGTTTACGTCAACTACTAATTCGCTTCTCATTGCATTGAGTTAGTAAATAAAATCACGTTGTTGCTTATGCAACGTTTTTTGTTTTTGGTTAAGCCTTAGCAGGATTGGGCTTGCCGTTATGATGCCTTAATGGCGCGGGTGAATGGGCTGTTGTTGTCAGCGCTCTCACTTTGCCGGTTGGCGTGCTGGGCTGCTTGCCTTCTGCCGTGGCTGGGAACATGTTCAAAAAATCGCTAAAGAGTTGTTGCTCAGAAAGCTATCGTCATTTATTTGGTGATTGGCTCCTTGTGGCTGTGCCTGCCTTTACGTTGTTGCCTGTGTGTCTTCTAAAAATAGAACTTGATACATAAATCATCAGTTTCACTTGGCATGCACATGTGTGTGCAAAGGGTTTTTCACCAGTCGGCTTGGGTGGCTTTGGCTTGTTGTTGGCAGCTGTGCCACGTTTGTGTTGTGGTGTTGCTGTGCGCCTGCCGCGTTGCCCGAGCCTGATTTTCTAAAAAAAGCATAAAGAACAAACCAGAATAAGAGAATTCATATATTTTTATGTGTTCCTTTCTTCTTGTTTGTTCTTTATCTATGACTTAATTAGAAAGTGAGAAATAATGTTATGAATTATTTCTTTTTATGACGATTCTTTCTAAGTCTCTTTTTGCGCTTGTGCGTAGCCATCTTGTGGCCTTTTCTTTTCTTTCCGCTTGGCATTGTTGTACTTAGTTAAAGGGTTAATAATTGTTCTTATTGTTTTCGCTGCTTTGCCTGTTGAGCATTGTGGCTTGGTTGCTGTTAAGCTGCCTTTGTTCAGATGCTCGTGGCAAAAATTTTTCTTTTTATTGTTTGCCTTTTTATCGGCTAACTGTTCGCAATTATGGGGTTGTGAATATCACTTTTTCACTTGTTCCATAAACACCTTTGCCGGCTTGAAAGCTGGGATTTTGTGCTCTGGGATAATAAGAGTGGTGTTCTTAGAGATATTGCGAGCTGTTTTTTGTGAGCGAGTCTTAATGATGAAGCTGCCAAAACCTCTCAAATATACGTTTTCGTCGTTTGCGAGAGAATCTTTCACAATCTCCATAAATTTCTCTACTGTTTCAAGCACCGATGCTTTGTCAATGCCGGTAGATTTTGAAATTTCGTTTACGATGTCTGCTTTAGTCATTGTTTCCTATTAGTTTATATTATTAAAATCAATTTTAGTGCATAAAATATAACGGATGATTATTTCGTGAAAAATAATATCCATTATAATTAATTCTCAAAGGGGTTTTTAAGCCCATTTGAATTTGCTGTGCAAATATCGCAATTATTTTTGACTTTGCACTAATAATCAGGCATTTTTTATCGTAAAAATTGCAAAATAGTTGTTGAGCAGCAGTTTTTTGTTATAAATAATGTGATGATAAGGCGGTGCTGCCGCCGCCTGCTTTAAGGAGTTTAAGCCAACATTATTTTTGTTTGCGAGCTTTGATGAGTGTTTGTTTCTTGGCAAAACAATGCAAAGATGTTAGTCGTTATCGGTAGGTTTTGTTAATTGGCAAACAATGCAAAGATGTTAGTCGTTATCGGTAGGTTTTGTTAAAAAGGCATCAGAAAACTTAATTGATATGGAGCTTACTTTCCCTGTGTAATGTTTATTGTGTTTTGTGGATGTCTTATAAAAGGTGGATGCGTTTGTTAAAAGGACTGTTAATCTGAATTCATGCGATTTGATAGGGTGTGGCTAAACAGCCAAGATAGTAGCTGAGTGTTTTTTACTGCCTCGCTCCAGCAAATGTGTCCACCACTTTTCCCTTCGCTGTAAATCACCTCATTGTTAAGCCATGATAGGCGTTGAAATGTGTAAATAGAACCTTCCACCGGGATGATGTTGTCATCAATATTATGATATAGCATCAAGGGTACTTCGTGATTTGTTGTGAATCGCATAGGGTTGATTGTGCCACAGAAAGATATGGCAGCTGCAAACACGTCGGGATGGCTTGCTATCATGTCAAGTGTGCCAATGCCTCCCATTGAGTGTCCCACAATATAAATACGTTCTTTGTCAATCTGGTACACGCTTTGTGACTCGGCAATTAGCCTAAGAAGACCTGCCGACATATAGCTTTTTTCAGGCGTTAACAGCATTTTTTCGGGGTGAAAATCGGTTGGTCGTTCTGCAAGTCCCCAATATGCGTCGGTGGGGCATTGAGGATAAATCACAAATGCAGGAAATTGGTTGTTGAAGTTCAAGAAATATGATGCCGCATAGTTCATTTGTTTGCTGTTGTCGGTGCCGCGAGCGTCAAGTCCATGAAGATAAATAATAAGAGGAAATTTAGTTTTGTCGGTTTGAGAGTTTGTTGGTATATATATTCGGTATTTAAACGATAAGTTTGATGTGATGTGAAATATCATAGGTTGGGTGCTGCTATACTCTTTTGAAACCGAAGATGCGTTCTTGTCAGGCTCTGACCAGCTTAATCCTGTTCTCATTAAGCTGAATGCCGCATCGTCGGTGTACTCTTCATCAGAGCATGACGAGAATACAAGTAGTGCTATGCAAAGTTTCAATACTCGGTACATGATAAAAAACTAAAGTGGAGTAGTTGTTAGTGATAGTGCAAATATAGTAAATTTTTAAAAATATGGTTGATTGCAAATTATATATTGTAACTTTGTGCTCAAATTTTAGTGAGTAATGTAACAAAAACGAATAATGAAAAAACAATTTACTTTGCCATTTGTGGTGATGGCCATGATGTTCACCGTGTTTCTCATACTTGCCAATTTAATGGAAGTGAAAGTGGTGCGCATTGGTATTCTCACGGCCACGGCAGGACTATCGGTGTTCCCGGTTTCTTACATAATCAACGATTGCATAGTTGAGGTGTATGGGTTTGCTAAGGCGCGGTTTGTGATTTGGATGGGATTTTTGCTCAATTTGATATTTGTAATATTCCTGCAAGTGTGTGTTGCATTGCCGGGCGATGAGTCGTGGACTGGTCAAGAGGCTGTGGAACTGGTTTTTGGTAACACTCCGCGCATTTTACTTGGCAGTTTTGTGGCTTTCATTGTGGGGTCGCTGGTCAATGCTTATGTGATGAGCCGCATGAAGGTGCGCGATGGCGGCCGCAGATTCTCGCTTAGGGCAATCCTTTCAACCGTGTTTGGCGAGACTGCCGACTCGCTGATTTTCTTTCCCATAGCATTTGCCGGCGTATTGCCTGTGACCACCATTGTCACGCTGGTGTGGACTCAGGTGCTGCTTAAGACTGTGTATGAGATTGTGGTGTTGCCTCTCACCATCAGAGTGGTGAAGCTGCTCAAAAGGGTGGAGGGCGCCGATGTCACCGATGTGAATGTTGACTATAAATGGTGGAAGGTGTTTAAGATTTATGATTGACAAGTCAAAGATAAAGACGGTGTTTGTTGACATTGACGACACTGTGTGGTGGTTCACCGAGAACAGCAAACTTTCGTTGCGGCATGTTTACGATGCGTTTCAACTTGCCCGATGGGAGCCGCGTTACGAGGCGTTTCGCGATGTTTATCTGAAGAAGAACATTGAGCTTTGGAATCTGTATCATTACGGCAAAATCACAAAAGACTACTTGGTGACCGAGCGTTTTCGTTACACTCTGCAACAGATTGGCGTGAGTGGCGGTATTGATGCCATGAGCCGCGAGGTTGACGATGAGTATTTGCGCTTTCTCGCCAACCAGCACATTCTTGTGCCAGGAGCCAAGGAATTGCTTGAATATCTCAATGCGCATTATCGTGTGCATGCATTGAGCAATGGGTTCAAGGGCACACAGCAGCAGAAACTGCTCTCGGGCGGGATTGACCATCTCATTGACCGTGTGATTATTTCTGACGATTGCGGCATCACCAAACCCATGCGCGGCATCTTTGATTATGCGTTGCGTCAATGCAATGCCGAAGCTGAGTCAACGGTGATGATTGGCGACAATGTTGATGCTGACGTGATTGGCGCAAAAAATGCCGGTTGGCATGCCATCTATTTCAACATCAAGGGCACAGAGCCTTGCACCGAGGCTGATGCAACGGTCAATAACTTGTGTGACATTGTTGGTATATTATGAAATCGATACTCCGCCCAGGTCGTTAAGGCGTTGTTTCAGGCGTGGAGCCTTGTCGGCATCAAGCTCAACAGTCATGGTGCAGCAATTGTCAAAGTTCTGGCTCACAATGCGCAAGTCTTCGCTCTTTATCACTTTCATCACATCGTTCATACCCAGATAAGCAAAGCTGAAAGTCACCATTGCTTGCTCGTGACATTCAAGTATTTCGCCTGCTTTGATGGCTTCGGCAGCAGCTTCGCGGTAAGCCACAATAAGCCCCGACGTGCCAAGCTTAATGCCGCCAAAATAGCGCACCACCACTATCACAATATTGGTGAGCCCAAACGAGTTGATTTGCCCCAGAATGGGTTTGCCGGCGGTGCCTGAAGGCTCTCCGTTGTCGCTCGAGAGGTAAACATCGCGCTGAGTGCCTATCATGTAAGCCCAGCACACGTGCCGCGCATCGTGATATTGGTTTTGATATTTCTTTATCACCGCTTTGGCTTCGTCGGCTGTGCGCACAGGCTCGGCAAAAGAGATGAATTTGCTCATCTTCTCTTTGTATAAACCTTGCGAGATGCCTTTTACAGTCTTGAAAAAATCGCTCATAGTGGTGATGTGATGGTGGGTTGAAAATGTTAATTCCTGTGCAAAGTTAGCAGCGAATTGGCTATGTTGCAAATTTTGCGCCAAGCAACTTTGCACACAATGCTTGTTTGCTGGCACAATCTTTTTTTGTATTTTTGCATTGTGTTTTTGAAACAACAAATCAGTATTATTTAAAATAACTAAAGTAAACATATTATGGCACAATGGTTTGAATGTAAAATCAAGTATGACAAGAATACTGGAGAGGCAACAATAAAGTCGGTGACTGAGACTTATCTGATAGATGCACTGTCGTTCACCGAGGCAGAATCGCGCATCATCGAGGAGATGCAAACCTACATCTCGGGCGATTTTAAAGTTGACACGGTGAAGCGTGTGCGTCTAAGCGAGATTTTCTTTGACGAGAACGGCGACAAGTGGTATAAGGCCAAGGTGAATTTCGTCACCATCGATGAGAAGAAGGGCGTTGAAAAACGTACCGCCTGCTATATGTATGTTCAAGCCAGCGAGTTTGCCAAGGCATTGCAGAATCTTATGGAAGGTATGAAGGGTTCAATGAGCGATTTTGAGATTGCTTCGATTGCCGAGACGCCTATCCTTGACGTGTTTAAGGAGGACCTTAGCGGTGCTAAAGCCGAGTGAGGGCAGAAAAATGTTGATAGCCGACGAGATAAAATCAATAACGGCATCGTTGCCGCAAGGCGTAAGGCTGGTGGCGGTGTCGAAGTTTCATCCGGTGGAGCGTTTGATGCAGGCTTATGATGCCGGTCAGCGCCTCTTTGGCGAGAGCCGTGTGCAGGAACTGGTGCAGAAAGTGCCGCTGATGCCGCCCGATGTGGAATGGCATTTCATTGGGCATTTGCAAACCAACAAAGTGCGCCAACTGCTGCCGCACGTGAGCATGATACACAGCGTTGACTCGCTGAAACTGTTGCAGTGTATCAACAAGGAGGCTGCACGCATTGGGCGCACTGTGAATGTGCTGTTGCAAGTGCATGTGGCTCAAGAAGATGCCAAGTTTGGCTTCAGTGTTGAGGAACTTGAAGCCATTGCGCAAGGCAGCGATGGCCTGGAATGTTCAAATGTGTGCGTGTGCGGGCTTATGGCTATGGCAACAAACACCGACGATGATGCCGAGGTGCGGCGTGAGTTTGCCCGTGCCCATCAGGTGTTCATCCACCTGAGGCAAGGCGCTTTTTGCAACAATGCTCATTTCTCTGAGCTGAGCATGGGCATGAGCCACGACTATGCCATCGCAGTTGAAGAAGGAAGCACAATGGTGCGTATAGGCACCACCATATTTGGTGAAAGGGAGTATTAAATGCTCCCTTTTTTTGCTCTTTTTTGTGTGAGATGTGTATTTTTCAAAAAAAAAGAGTAACTTTACACACAAATATAACCGTGAGAGCTAACCATGCGCATATTTCAGGAAATGAGAGTGCGTGAAGTGAACCTGAAACTATTAACTAAAATATCAAATAATCTAACTAATTTTTCAAAGAATGAGTAACAAAACAAAACAATGGGGTGCTATCATTGTGATGATTGCCCTCTTTGCTATGATTGCCTTTGTGACCAACTTGTGCTCGCCAATGGCTGTGATTGTGAAGAATCAGTTTGGCGCATCGAACTTTGCCTCACAAGTAGGTAACTATGGTAACTTCATGGCATATCTGTTGATGGGTGTTCCATCGGGTATGTTAATCAAGAAGTTAGGCTACAAGAAGACTGCACTGTTGGCGTTGGTAGTTGGTATCGTCGGCATCTTGGTGCAATGGATGAGCGGAAGCATGGGCTTCACCGTTTATCTGATTGGTGCTTTCATTTCAGGCTTCTGCATGTGTATGCTTAACACCGTTGTTAACCCAATGCTTAACCTTCTTGGTGGTGGCGGTAACACCGGTAACCAACTTATTCAGATTGGTGGCGTGTTTAATTCAACCGCAGCTGTGTGCGTTTACATCCTCATGGGTGCACTCATCGGTGAGGCTACTAAGGCCAAAATCTCTGATGCTACTCCTGCCTTGATGATTGCTCTTGCCATCTTTGTGATTGCTTTCATTGTGATTCTCTTTACTAAGATTGAGGAGCCTCAAAAGATTGAAAAGGAAGAAGCTGTTAGCGCTGAAAAGCCAAAATATTCAGCATTCTCGTTCCGTCACTTCAAGCTTGGTATCCTTGCTATCGCATTGTATGGTGCAGTTGAAGTTGGCCCTCCAACCTACATCCTTCAATACCTCACCGCAGCAACTGACGCTGCCACTCCAGGTTTGGCTTTGGATGCCGGTTATTGCGGCACACTTGGCGCTATCTACTTCTTGCTGATGCTTGTTGGCCGTTTCGTTGGTGGCGTTGTTGGTGGTAAGATTTCTACCAAAGCTATGATTTCATCGGTTAGTGCCGTTGCAGTTGTTCTGCTTGGCTTGGGTATCTTCTTGCCAACTGATGTGACTGTAAGTATTCCTGGTGTTGACTATACCAACCTTTCACTCGTTTGGGGTAATGTTCCTGTTGGCATCTTGATGTTCTTGCTTGTTGGACTCTGTGCATCGGTTATGTGGGGCGGTATCTTCAACCTCGCTACCGAAGGTCTTGGCAAATACACCGCAGTTGCTTCAGGTGCATTCATGACTATGGTTTGCGGTTTCGCAATCATGGTGGGTATCCAAGGTTTGGTTGCTGACGTAACCGGTAGCTACTTGGCAAGCTTCTTTGTTCCATTGGCATGTGCAGCTTACATTTTGTATTATGCACTTATTGGTTCAAAGAATGTCAATACCGATATCCCTGTTGAATAAGAATTACATGCCGTGCATCATTGCATAGTGCCTTTGTGAACTTTGTTGTTCTGCATTGACAATAAGTTTCAATGGCATGAGAGAACGGCAAAAAAATATTGAAAACTATGGTTGTGGTCGGGGCTTTTAGCTCCGGCCACATTTGTTTCACACGAGTGCAGCTTTGGCAGCAGAATCGTTGCAACGATAAGAATAAAACTTTCCTTATGCATTATCCTGCCCAGTGGTGATGCTCTGCAAAGGGGATGCTTGTTTGTAGTAGTTTGTGCGTTTAATATTGAGTGAATTTGGAGTGGTTAATCATTGAGTTTCAGCCCTTCAGTTTCCAATTATTTGTGATTTGTTTTTCCTCCTATTTTAGCTTTTATATTTGGTTTTTCACAGTGTGAACTCTTTGTGTGAAAAAATGTTGTTATTAATAGGTGCTACGTGAAATGTTTTTTGTATTTTTGTGTGTAAATTGAAATACTTTGTGGAAAACAATTTTTTACTTAAAGATATGGCAATAAATGTGTACAACAGAGCGGCAGATAACATCAGAATCCTTGCTGCTTCAATGGTTGAGAAAGCAAATTCGGGACACCCAGGCGGCGCAATGGGTGGCGCTGATTTTGTGAATGTATTGTATTCAAAATTTTTAGTAACCGATCCAGGTGATCCGTTGTGGATTTCGCGTGACCGTTTCTTCCTTGACCCCGGTCACATGTCGCCAATGCTTTATAGCGTGTTGGCACTTACAGGAAAATATTCGCTTGAGGAATTGCAACAATTCCGTCAATGGGGTAGTGTGACTCCCGGTCACCCTGAGGTTGACCCCATGCGTGGTGTGGAAAACACATCAGGCCCTCTGGGACAAGGCCATGCCATGGCTGTTGGTGCTGCCATTGCCGAGCGCTTTTTGGTGGCTCGTTTTGGCGAAGTATGGGCGCATAAGACCTATGCTTTTATCTCTGACGGTGGTGTGCAAGAGGAAATTTCACAAGGTGCCGGTCGCATTGCCGGCTATCTTGGCTTGAGCAACCTCATTATGTTTTATGACAGCAATACGGTGCAGCTGTCAACCGATTGTGATGCAGTGTCGAACGAGAACACTGCCGCCAAATATCGCGCATGGCATTGGAACGTGATTGAAGTGGATGGCACAAATGCCCAAGAGATTTCTAAGGCACTCGAAGCTGCCAATGCTGAGACCAAGCGCCCAACGCTGATTATTGGACACACAGTGATGGGTAAGGGCTGCGTTACTGCCACAGGCGAGAACTTTGAAGGCAAATGCAGCACTCACGGACAACCTTTGAGCGCATCGGGCGCATCGTATGAGAAGACTATTGAAAATCTTGGTGGCGATGCCGCCAATCCATGGCAGATATTCCCTGATGTGGCACAGCTTTATGCTCAACGTCAGGCCGAACTCAAAGAGATTGTGGCTCGCCGCAGAACTGCTCAGCAAGATTGGGCGCAAGCCAATCCTGCAGCAGCCCAAAAGCTCAATGACTATTTGGCTGGCAAGGTTGCCGATGTTGATTATGCTGCCATTGAACATAAACCTAATATTGCCACTCGTGCAGCTTCAGCCAACGTGCTCAAGGTGCTGGCACAAAAGGTGGGCAATATGATTGTTTCTTCGGCCGATTTGGCTAATAGCGATAAGACCGATGCGTTCCTTAAGGTGGCTGGTGCATTCACCACTGGCGACTTTAGCGGCGCATTCTTGCACGCAGGTGTGTCAGAACTCACCATGACTGCCATCATCAACGGTATTGCGTTGCATGGAGGCCTGGTGGGTGCTTGTGCCACCTTCTTTGTGTTTAGTGATTATATGAAGCCTGCTGTACGTATGTCGGCACTCATGCAGCTGCCTGTGAAGTTCATTTGGACTCACGATGCATTCCGCGTGGGCGAGGACGGCCCAACACACGAGCCGGTTGAGCAAGAGGCACAAATACGCCTTATGGAAGAACTCAAAAACCATGCTGGCCGCAATAGTATGCTTGTGCTGCGTCCTGCCGACGCTGCCGAGACTTCGGTGGCTTGGAAGATGGCAATGGAAAACATCCTCACCCCAACAGCCCTTATTCTTTCGCGTCAAAACATTAATGACCTGCCATCGCAAAGTGGCAACAGATATGAAGATGCGCTTGAGGCACAAAAGGGTGCGTATGCAGTTATCAAGGCTGCGAACCCCGATGTTGTTCTGGTGGGCAATGGTTCAGAAGTGGCTACCCTTGTTGCCGCTAACCAGTTGCTTAGTGCTAAGGGCATCAAGGCTCAGGTGGTATCAGTGCCGTCGATTGGATTGTTTATGAACCAAAGTAAGGAATACCGCAACGAGGTGATTCCTGAAGGCGTTCCTGTTTATGGACTCACAGCCGGGTTGCCATCAACGCTTCAAAGCGTGGTGGGCTGCAACGGCAAGGTATTTGGTTTAAACCATTTTGGAGCATCGGCATCTTACAAGGTGCTTGATGAGAAATTTGGTTTTACGGCTGATAGTGTGGCTAAAGATATCGATACGTTCCTTAATTCGTTATAATTTAGGAACTTTTGATTCTTTGCCCCTAAAAATCTTGTGTTTGATTTGCTAATTATTCAAAAGTATTTAGTAATTTTGCAAATCGCTATAAAAGATAATAAATATTTAAGTTTCTATAAATTTTTAATTAAAAGTCTATGAAAAAGATTGCTTTGATTGTTGCTTTATGTGCAATAATGGTTCCTTCGATTAAGGCACAAGAAGTGACCTATGTTGAAGATCCCTCACAGGGTTATCTTCTCAACAGTTTTAAGGACAATTGGTTCATTCATGGCGAACTTGGTGCTGGTGTACTGATGAGTCCTAACGACAAGAGCGTTGACAAATTCAGTAATCGTATTGGCTATTCATTTAACCTTTCAGTAGGTAAATGGTTCTCACCAGTGGTTGGTATCCGCGGTGGTGCTGATGCCTATCTTTGCAAAGGCGCTGCTAAAGGTTTGAATAATGACCTTGGTCTTCGTCCCGACCTTGACTATGCTGAGGGCAATATGATTGCTCAAAAGTCATGGCAATTTGGCCCAACTTTCGACGTGCTTGTTAATCTCACCAACTGGTGGTGTGGTTATAAGCCCGGTCGTGTTTATAATGGCGTATTCTATGTTGGTGCTGCAGTTAACTTTGCTTGCGCAAGAGACCTTGAGAACGGTGGTTGGTCATTTGACTACGCCGACTCTCACAGCCTTAGCATTCGCACTGGCTTGTTGAACAAGTTTGCCGTTTCAAAGAGAGTTGACATTTTGCTTGACTTGCGTTGTGACCTGGTTCAAGAGCACTTCGACACTGAGTGCACTCGCAACCTTTATGCAACTGCATTGGTTGGTGTGGGCTACAACTTTGGCAAGACCGAGTGGAAGGCTCCTGTAACCGCCATCTGCCCAACTTGGAAATATACCGATGCTGAAGGCGATGCATTGGCTGCACGCTTGCAAGCTGCTGAAGCTAAGATTGCTGACCTTGAGAAGCAATTGCGCGACTGCCTCAACCGCAAGCCTGAAGTGATTGAGAAGGACGATGCTCCTCTTGCAACCATTTATTATCCTATTGGCAAGAGCACCATCACAGGCGTCAACATCAAGATTGTAGATGCTGTGGCTGAAGTGATGAAACAATCTGACAAGAACTATGTTCTCACCGGATGGGCTGACAACTACACTGGTACCGACAAAATCAACGCTAAGCTGCGTAAAGACCGTGTTAATGGTGTGAAGAAAGCTCTCGTGCGCAAGGGTGTTGCTGAAGGTCGTCTCGATGCTCAAATCAACGATGGCAACCTCACTAACTTTGGTGCTAAGTGCGCTTCTCTTGACCGTGCTGTAACCATCAATGAAGCTAAGTAATCGCCTCATTGTCAGTGATTGTTTATAAAGAAAAAATAAATTATAAATTAGGATATTGATATGAAAAGACTTACTTTACTTGCCGCAATATTAATCGCTGCAATGAGTGTTGCTATCAATGCTCAAGAAGTAACTTATGTTGAGGATCCTTCACAAGGTTTGCTCATCAACAAGGCTCCAAACAACTGGTTCCTCACTGCTGAGGCAGGTGCCAACTTGTTCATGAGCCCTAATGATACCCACGTTGAAAAGTTCACTAACCGCATTGGTGGTTCTTTCGACCTGTCGCTGGGCAAGTGGGTTTCTCCTGTGTTTGGTTTGCGTGCTGGCGTGGCTGCGTTCCTGGGTAAGGGCGCTTGCGACGGCTACTATCACGACCGTGGCGACATGGCCATCCGTCCAGACCTTGACTATGCTGAAAACGGCTATTACGCTCAAAAAGCATGGTTCGTAGGTCCTAAGTTGGATGCTATGTTGAACCTCACCAACTGGGCACTTGGTTATAAACCTGACCGCATTTACAATGCTGTATTCTATTTGGGTACTGCTGTTTATTTCCCATTTGCTAAGGGTGGTCCAAATCACAACATCTATCAAGACAAGTTGAATCCAAAGGTTGACGAAAACGCAAGTTGGGCTCACACTGGCTCAAAGGATATTGACGTTCACCTTGGCATCTTGAACAAGTTTGCCGTTTCAAAGCGCGTTGACATTCTTGTTGACCTCCGTTTCGATTATCTGCAAGAAAACTTCGACGATATTGCTGACACTCGTAACTGTAACCTCAACCTGCTTGTTGGTATTGGCTACAACTTCGGTAAGACCGACTGGAATGGCCCAATCACAGCCGTTTGCCCAACTTGGAAATATACCGATGCTGAGGGCGATGCATTGGCTGCACGCCTGCAAGCTGCTGAGGCTAAGATTGCCGACCTTGAGAAGCAATTGCGCGACTGTCTCAACCGCAAGCCTGAAGTGATTGAGAAGGACGATGCTCCTCTTGCTACAATCTATTTCCCAATCAACAAGACTGCTATCACTGGCGTACAAACCAAGGTGGTTAATGCCGTAGCAGAAGTGATGAAGCAAACTGATAAGGAATACCTTCTCACCGGTTGGGCTGATAACTACACTGGTAACGACAAGATTAACACTCGCTTGCGCAAGGGCCGTGTTGCTACTGTGAAGAAAGCTCTCGTTCGCAAGGGTGTTGAAGAAAGCCGCTTGGAAACTACCATCAACGATGGCAACCTCACCAACTTTGGTGCTAAGTGCGCTTCACTTGACCGTGCAGTTACCGTACAAGAAAAGAAGTAATATCCTGAATCAACACTCCTGGTGTTGACAGAATAAAGATTCGCATAATTAGTGCATCGGTTCCTTGGGAGCCGATGCACTTTTTGTTTGAGTGCCACACTTATATCTGGCTTTTGGTGATACTCATGCTGTTGCCATAGAAGTGCTCTATTAGTAGGCTTCAACATTGACAAAGCTGTGGCATCTAAGTTTTGAGATTACATTGTCTGCTTACCATTATTGATTTGAGCCCGACCTTTGAAAGAAGTTGGGCTTAATTTATAAACAATGTTGATGTCGTATTTTAGAGCGTCCGAAAGATGGGAGAATATTTGGTATGCTATTCTTAGGTGTGCATAGGGATGATTAAGGTGCTTATCAAGATTAAGATAGTGTCTCAATTTTTAGTAAGATACACTCTTTGGCAGTTGTGTTAGTTATCATTGTCACGCAAAGAATCCGTTCGGTCCAACAGGACATATATTATCGTCAGCTGGTAATATGTCGGTACTGCTGCGGACATATTTCACAATGCCGTATTTGTGGCTTATTTCGGCTGTTTCCCCGTGAATGAGGGGAGATGTCAGTTTAGCATCATTTATCGGTACACCGAAGTAATTTGAGCCATTGCTAATAGTAAATTATGGTTTGTGGTGGAAGGTTGAGTAACTAAAAGAGCGGAATCCATTTGCGGGATTACACCCTGATTTTTAATCTATCAGCATTATCAGACAGCCACCATCATCAACAGGAAAAATATGCAACTAACCCATAATAGTGTTACTTTTTAGGCAGCGTGAAATCTTTTAGTGGGTTGGATTATTGTTGTTTTACGAGTAAACGCAGAATAGTTTTTGGTGGTATAATAAAAAAAGGTGAGCCGAAATATTCAGCTCACCTTTTTTTATTCAGAGGCTAATGCAGTTTTATTTAGCTTTCTTTGCTGCGGTTTTCTTAGCCTTTGGTGCTGCTTCTTTTGGTTCATCAGCAGGAGCAGCCTTTTTGCAAGCAGCTTTCTTTGCAGGGGCTTTCTTAGCCGGAGCCTTTTCTTCTGCTGGCTTTTCGTCGTCCTTGATGATGTTGTTACGCATCAGGGTCACCTCGCGGTTAAGCTCGCTGATTTCGCTTGCTTGGTTGCGGATGGTGGTGATGAGTGCGTTGAGCTCTTCGTTCTCAATTGAGAGCGGGTATTGCTCTTCAACGCGCACAATGAAGTCTGACAACACATTCATGTAGTTGGTGAAGCCTTCGTAAGGAGTGCTGTATGGGCTGAATGCGTAGGTACCTGATGTGTTCATATAGTAGAAGTGGTCGCTTGATTGCAGGCGCATGAAGTCAACCTTGATGCTGCGTTCTTCGCACAGGCTAACACGTTCTGCTACTGAGAAGAGCTTGTTGAGTGCTTCTTGTTGCAACAGGTTGCCTTGCCAAGCGCTGGCGTCGCGAGCTTCGCCTGACCATGTCATTGGGAATGGAACAGAGAGTTGTGAAACCGGTTTGAGGCGTGAGATAGCTTCGCTTGGAGTCCAGAACTCAATGTTTTTCTCAGCTGCATAGATTGGGAGAGCCTTGAAGAAGTCGAAGATACCTGTTTCGCGTGGCATGAGTGTGCCAAAGGTTTCGTAGCTCATGCAGATGTTGATGAGTTGTTCTTCTTGTGGAAGGTCGGCAATCCAACCCATGTATTTGTCGGCTGTGAGTGGATAAGATTCCCAATCGGTGTTGTTGAAGCGTGCGGTGATGTCTTCAGTGAGCTTGCTGTTGCGCAGCAACAGTTTCAGCTTAGGAGCTGATGCTGAAGCGTAGAGGTAGTTGGGCGACTTCCATCCGAGGATGTGTTTTGCGCCTTCGGTCACCATACCCTTCATGCCCAAACCTGCAACCCAAGTTGCAATCTCATCATCGTAAAGGAGCTCGGTGTTGCGGAACACTTTTGGCTTTTGTCCAAAGAGCTGATAGATGGTAGAGTCGTGGATTTCAACTTGACGACGGAATTCCTCAATGTCGCGCAGAGATGCGAGAGAGTGAGAGAATGTCTCAGAAAGGAATTCAACGCATCCTGTTGCCACCAATTCTTTCATCAGGTCGATGAACTCAGGCACGTATTGTTGCAATTGCTCAATTGCGGTACCGCTGATTGAGAATGCCACTTTAAACTTTTTGCCACTGGCCTTGATGATGTCGAGGAGCATCTTGGTAGCCGGGATATAAGAGTTTTGGGCTACGCGTGTGATAATATCGTCGTTTGCGAAATCGTCGTAGTAGTAGTGGTCGTTACCGATTTCAAAGAAGCGATATTTTTTCAGGCGGAATGGCTGATGTATGTGAAAATAAAAACAAATTGCTTTCATTGTATTATATCGTTTTTTTAATTTAAGTTGTTATTATGGTTGTTATCGATTTATCATACGCTTGTAAATGTCGATTACCTTGGTACCGGCTTTCTTCCAGATTATTCCTGCCACCTCTTCGAGGCCGTTTTCGTGCAGTTGCTGGAACATTGACGGATAAGAGATAATTGAATAAATAGCATTTGCCATTTCGTTCACATCCCAATAATCAACTTTTATTACATTTTCAAGAATCTCAGCGCAGCCTGATTGCTTAGAGATGATTGACGGCACGCCCATCTGCATTGCTTCAAGCGGAGCAATACCGAATGGCTCGCTCACTGATGGCATGATGAACACGTCGCTGTTTTTATACATTTCATACACTTCTTTGCCACGAAGGAAGCCAATGAAGTGGAAACGGTCAGAGATGCCGCGACGGGCAGCAAGTCGAATCATTTTTTCCATCATATCGCCACCGCCTGCCATCACAAAGCGCACGTTGTGCACCTTTTTGAGCACCATAGCAGCCGCTTCAACAAAGTATTCAGGGCCTTTTTGCATGGTGATACGTCCCAAGAAGGTAACAATCTTCTCTTTGCGTGGAGTTTTTTCTATCTTCAGGTAGTCATCGGGCAGCGGTTCAACGGCGTTGTGCACAGTGGTGACCTTATCGGGCGAGATGCCGTATTTCTCAATCACGGTGCGGCGTGTGAGGTTGCTCACGGTGATGATGTGGTCAGCTTGTGTCATACCGTCTTTTTCTATGCCAAACACCACGGGGTTTACGTTGCCGCGGCTACGGTCGTAGTCGGTGGCGTGCACGTGAATCACCAGAGGCTTGCCACTCACTTGCTTGGCGTGGATGCCGGCGGGGTAGGTGAGCCAGTCGTGAGAGTGAATCACGTCGAATTGAGCGGTGCGGGCAATCACGCCTGCCACAATTGAGTAGTTGTTGATTTCTTCCATCAGGTTCTGGGGATATTTTCCCGAGAACTGAATACAACCCAGGTCGTTGACGTTGAGATAGTTGAAGTCGGCATATATATGGTCGCGAAGGTCAAAATAGGTCTGCGGGTCCATCACGTTGCCTTGGCGTTCTTTCACGTAATCCCAACTAACGTCGCGCCAAGCCACGGGAACATTGCTGGCGCCGATAATGTTGGCGAATGTCTTCTCTTCATCGCCCATGGGACGCGGGATGACGAAGGTGATATCCATATCGCCGTTTTGGTAGATGCCTTTGGTGAGGCCATAGCTGGCGGTACCAAGTCCACCGAGGATATGAGGTGGGAATTCCCAACCGAACATTAATGCTTTCATACCGTATATAAGTAATGTAGTTTCATGGATTCGTCGTCGATGTTCTTAATCATGCGCAGCACACGCAGCACACCGCTGACGTTAGCGGCGAAGCTCACGGCGCCACGGCCTATGTAAGGCGGGTTGCCATCGTAGAGTTCTGACAGCGAGCCTATACAGCCTTGGCTCATCTCGTCTTCGTAGCCAATCATTTGCCTTTCAATGAATGAGAGTCCGCTGAGGCCAAACACTTTGATATAGGCGTCGGCATAGAATCCTATCAGCCATGGACGTGCGCTGCCTTGATAGTAGGCTTCTTCGCGTTCGAGCGGGTTACCAAGATACCAGGGCTTGTAGCCGTAGCTGTTTGGGCTGAGTGTGCGCAAGCCTTTAGGCGTGAGCAGCTCGCGGGTGACAAAGTCGAGCACGCTCTTGCGCTGACGGCGGTCGAGCGGTGAGTAGTCGAGTCCGGCTGCTATAATCATGTTTGGACGCACGCTTGGGTCGGCATAATATCCGTCAACGTAGTCAAAGAGGTAGCCCGACTCGTTGAGGAAGGTGTCGATAAACGATGTCTTGATTTTGTCGGTGAGTTCTTCCCACACTTTCACTTGGTCAACGCTTGCCACGTCGTCGGCAAAGAGGCTTTGAGCAAAGCGCAGAGCATTGTACCAGAGTGCGTTGAACTCAACCACATAGCCCGAGCGTGGAATGATTGGAGTGCCGTCGGGGCGCGAAGCATCCATCCAGGTCATTGGCTTCTTGGTGCCGTCGGTGGTTACCAAGCCATTGTCGGCCACTTTCAGGTTGGGGTGTTTTTGGTCGATGATGAATTGCAGGATTTCTTTCACCAGTTTGCCGTAGCGCTTGATGGCTTCAGGTGCACCTGCATCTTTTGCATATTGTTGCACGTCCCAAATTGCCCAAAGTGGAACATCGGGCAAGTCAAGGCCATCGAGGTTGCGGTCAATCACGCCTTGTTGCATAAATGCCGAGAGTGCTTTGCTGGCGGTGTCCATGATGCCTTCAAAGTCGGGGCGGTGGTGCACCGAGATGGTTGCTCCTGGCAATGCGATAAATTCGTCGCGTGCGCGGGTCTTAAACCATGGGTAACCGGCCAGAATGTAGCGGCTGCCGTCGGGCTTGGTTACATAGAATTGCTTTGCGCAGTTCTTCATACAGTTGTAGAAGCTGGTGCGCGGTGTACGGGTCTTAATTTCGTCCTCGTACATCTTGTTGAGTTGGCGAGTGTTGACCTTTTCGGTTCCTGCCGAGAATATTATGCTTTCGCCTTTTTTGATTTTGAGCTGGAAGTATCCGGGTACAAAGAGGTCCTCGGTGTAAGGGATTCCGCGTTCGCGGTCTTTCACATACTCAATGCCTTTGTACCAGTTGGGCTCATAAACAAATTCGGGCTTTTTGCTTAGTTGCATATAGAGGGTTGGATAACCTTCATACATGCACGTTGAGATTCCGTTGGGCACTTCCTCATATTCGTTGTTAGCCACACTGTTAGCCATGCAGAGGCTGTTGGCGTCGCGGAAGGCGAGGAACGGACGGAATTGGAGCGTTGTCTCAGAATGTGCGTCAACGAGGGTGTAGCGAATGAGGATGCGGTTTTCATGCGAGATGAAGATTTTCTCCTTGGTGAGGATTACACCGCCAACACGGTAGGTGGTGGTTGGCACTCGTTCACAGTCGTATTCGCGAATGTATTTATGCCCGTTTGGGCTATACACATTGCCATTGTACTGGTGTATTCCCAGGTTGAATGCGGCACCGTGCTGTATTACTGTCTCGTCGAGCGTAGAGAGCAGCACATGGTTGTCGTCGTTGAGCTCCGGAATGGGTATCACGAGCAGGCCATGCTGTTTGCGGGTGTTACATCCCACCAATGTAGTACAATGATATGCACCTGATTGATTAGTGCGGAGCATTTCTTTTGGCAAAGATTGGTCCAGGTTAATCATCAAGCTTTTATCAAACTTTAAATAACTCATAAGAGCGTGTTTTTTTGGTTGTAAGAATGTAATTAATTAGCGCTGTTAAGCTTAAAGCGAATTTAGACAATAATTTTGTTATGTGCAACATTTTGCGTTTATTTTATGCCAAATATTTTATTTCTGAGCAATTTTTTATGGTTTTGCAAAGAAATTTGGCGCAAAAGGCATTGCTTGGGGGGCATTGGTTAGATGTCTAACTCGGCGCGGATGGTGTTGATGAAGTCATATACGCCGTTCTCAAGCGGTTCAAATATTGAACGGCTTGGTTCGGTGGGTGTGAACACCTTGATGCCTGCGTGGTGGCACTTGATGTGCAGGTCGGCATCAATCATTATCGGCTCGCCGTCGATGTGCATCACTTGTGGCTTTGGACGGTAGATGGTGAGCTCGTTGGTGCGGAAACAATGTATGTTGGTGTTTTTGTCGATTTGCTTGGTGAAGAGTTGCAACCCAATGATTGGCGACTCAATGGGCTTGAAGGGGCGTATAACGGTGACGTCGATTAGACCGTCCTGCATACTTGCTTTGGGTGCGATGAAGGCGTTGTTGCCATATTGCGAGGCATTACCGCAGGCAATCACAAAGGCTTTCTCGGTGATTTCGCTTTGCGGGGTTTTAATCACGTATTCTTCGCTGCGATAGGTAAGGTATTCGGCTATGGCGTTTTTCACATAGCTGATGGGGCCGCGCTTTTTTGCTTGCGAGAATTTCTCGCTCACGGCGGCATCAAAGCCCACTCCGCATGTGCAGAAGAAGGGGCGGTTGTTCACGGTGCAATAGTCGAGGTCGTCGATGTGGTTTTCGTTGATGATTTTTATTGCCCGCTCGGGGATGAGGGGCAACTGCAAGTGACGCGCCAGTCCGTTGCCCGAGCCGCATGGCACAATGCCAAGCGCCAATGGCGAGTTGATGAGCGCCGAGGCTATCTCGTTGATGGTGCCGTCGCCGCCAATGGCTATCACGCCGTAGAAGTTCTGGTTGATGGCGGCATGTGCCAAATCGGTGGCGTGGCCGGGGCCTTGGGTGAACCGCACCACATGGTCATATATGTTGCTGTCGAGGTTGCGTGCCACAACCTCGGGCATATATTCTCTGTGTGCAGAGCCCGATATGGGGTTGATGATGACTAATATTTTATGTTTGGTGTCGTCCATTGCTAAAGTTGTAATACAAATCTACTAAATTTTGCTGAATTATGAGGGATATATGAGAATTATTGACTAATTTTAATGTGTAATATGACAAAATACATGATTAATTGATAAGATTATGAACGGAAAATTTACCTTGATTGTCACCACCCTGGTGATGTTGCTGCTTGGAGTGGTGATGATAGTGTTTCATGCCGACGACAAGATGGCCGAGATGATTGCCATAGCACTTGGCGTGCTGTTCTTGGCACCGTCGCTGTTTTCGGCTATAATGTTATTGTTTGTGAACGTGCCTGTTGAAGATTCGCGCTACAATCCGCGATATAACCTCATACCAGTGATTGGCGGCTTGAGCGTTGGCTTGGTGATAGTGATTAACGCTGCACTGTTTGTGCCCTTGCTCAAATATCTTTTTGCCGTGCTGCTGATTGTGGGCGGGCTATACTATGTGTTTTATCTGGTGTTTGCTCGTGCAAGGGTGATTGTGCCCTCGTGGTATTATGTGTTGCCTTTGCTGGTGACGGCAAGCGGGTTTGCGGCATTGAGTTTGCCAATCGACGATAATAGCCTGATGTTCCTTATTTCGGGTATATCAATGTTGGCATTGGCGTTCACAGGCGTTGTGGTTGCGTTCACTGAGCGCGCTGTGGCTCGAGCTAAGGCTGCCGAGCAACAGGCATCGCAGGCTGCAACAGAGCAGGTGGCTGCGCCTGAACCCGACGATTCGCCCGAGGAGTGAATCTAAGCCGAGGCAATTTACTGATTTTGGCTCAACGTAAAATAGAAAAAGTGGCTAAACAGCCACTTTTTTGTGCTTTAATGAGGGAGTTGAGTTTTCTTTTCTATCAGGGATTCTTTAC
>JBJECY010000092.1:0-34412 GCA_051871515.1 Muribaculaceae bacterium
TTCCGCCCTGGTTCGCTGTTCAAATGGGAAGCGTGGCGGAATCTGTTGCTGCAAAGATACAGTTTTTATTTGAGCGGTGCAAGTGTTTGGAAATATTATTGAGTAAATGATGGTGGTTTTTAACATTCATTGGTTTCTTTGGAGTTGCTGTGTGTGTTTTTGGAATAATGTTCTCACACCTTTGTGTTGCAGTTTAGAGCAGAATATGGTTGTATAGTGGCAAGGTGTGGCTATTATATCTGTATTGCTTAAATTTGAAGTCAAAAAATGCGGAAAGAGCGTGCGTAACTGTTAAAATATTGCAAATATGGATAAATTTTGATGCTCATTTGGAATTAAATGTGTAAATTTATCCCAAAAATGGTGCTATCACTTGTTAACAAGTGATGCATCATATTAGAGATAATCTGGTATGAAGATGATGGCATATACGTCAAAGTTGCGATACAACCTCTTGAACTACAATAGTTTAGGGGGGGGGTAAAAATGTCGTAGCCCATTTTTCTAATATCAAAACAGAGCCTTCCGCAGGTGTCAGATAATGGCACATGCGGAAGGCTCTGTGCGTTTATGCATATCTTTACCGCATATTGACGGAACAAATACGAAACACATCAGGCACTCAATTACATTCCAAACACAAAGCAATATGATTAAAAATTTACCCAAGAACAGATTTGCGGCGATAGTCGCGCTGTTTATCTCGCTGTTAATGCCCACAATGGCAAAGGCTCAGGAAGCCTATGCCGTTGAAGACGGCGCAACCCTCACGTTCTATTATGATAACCAACGCGCAACCCGCACCGGCACGGTGTATGGCATTGACCAAAAGCAGGAAAGCAATAATGATGTCCCCGCATGGGCAGGCGCGGGGGCTGGTCAATATAATGATCGGATTACCAAAGCGGTTTTCGACTCATCGTTCCAAAAGTATCTTCCAAGCAGCACAAGTTATTGGTTATATAACTGCAGAAAAATTGCGGCTATCGAGGGAATTGAGAACCTCAAAACCGAGAATGTAACCGATATGGGCTATATGTTCCGGGGCTGCAGTTCCTTGACCTCGCTCGACCTATCGAACTTCAATACCGCGAATGTAACCGATATGAGATATATGTTCAGCGGATGCAACGCCTTGACCTCGCTCGACGTTTCTGACTTCAACACCGAGAGGGTTACCGATATGAGCACTATGTTCTACAACTGCAAAGCTTTGACCTCTCTCGATGTATCCAGCTTTAACACCCAGAATGTAACCGACATGAACTGGATGTTCCGGGGCTGCAGCGCTCTGACCTCGCTTGACGTATCCGGTTTCAAAACCGAGAATGTAACCAATATGAGCTATATGTTCCGGGGCTGCAGCGCTCTGACCTCGCTTGACCTATCGAACTTCAACACCGAGAAGGTAACCAATATGTGCGAGATGTTCTACAACTGCAGCGCACTGACATCGCTTGACCTTACCAACTTCAACACCGCGAAGGTAACCGATATGAGCGAGATGTTCAGCGAATGCAATTCGCTCAAAACCATATACTGCAACGACACTTGGACGTGCGGTATGTCAACAAATATGTTCGCAGGTTGCACCTCGCTCAAAGGAGCTGTGGCATACGATGCAAACTATGTAGACGTTTCGATGGCGAACCCCGAGACTGGTTATTTTACAACTATTTCTATTGAGGCATACGCAGTTGAAAATGGCACTACCCTCACATTCCACTATGACGACAAACGTGACACGCGTAGCGGCACACTATACACAGAACTTGACGAGCATCAATGGACTGGGGCGGACATCACGAAAGTAGTTTTCAATGCCTCATTCAAGAAATATCTCCCAACAAGCACGGCTTCTTGGTTCCAAGATTGCACATCACTTGAAACGATCGAGGGAATTGAAAACCTCAACACCGAGAATGTAACCGATATGAGCAGTATGTTCAGCGGTTGCAGCGCACTGACCGAGCTCGACGTAACAGACTTCAACACCTCGAATGTAACTGATATGAGCAATATGTTCAACGGATGCAGCGCACTCACCACAATTTATTGTAAAGATATTTGGACGTGCGCTGAATCAACAGATATGTTCAAAGGCTGCACCTCTCTCAAAGGTGCTGTGGCATACGATGCAAGCAAAACCGACGTGACCATGGCGAATCCAGTAACAGGCTACTTCACATGTGATATTGAAGCCTACGCAGTTGAAGATGGCACAACGCTCACGTTCTATTACGACAAATTGTACGGCACACGCACCGGCACGGTGTATGGCATCGGCCAAAAGAGGGAAGACAATAATAATTACCCAGCATGGGCAGGCTCGTATTTTGAATATAATGACCGGATAACCAAAGTGGTATTCGACGCTTCGTTCAAGGATTACCGTCCAAGCACCACAGAATCCTGGTTCTATAACTGCAGAAAAATTGAGACTATTGAGAGAATTGATAATCTCAACACCGCGAATGTAACTAATATGGGACAACTATTCAGCGGATGCAACGCCTTGACCTCGCTTGACCTGTCAAACTTCAACACCGAGAATGTAACCGATATGAACACTATGTTCTACAACTGCAAAGCTTTGACCTCTCTCGATGTATCCAGCTTTAACACCCAGAATGTAACCGACATGCACTGGATGTTCCGCGACTGCAGCGCTCTGACCTCGCTTGACCTATCGAACTTCATCACCGAGAAGGTAACTAATATGAACTTTATGTTCGGTTACTGCTATGCCTTAACCACACTTGATATATCGAACTTCAACACCGAGAATGTAACCGATATGAACAATATGTTCTATAACTGCAGCGCACTCACCACAATTTGTTGTAACGATATCTGGACGTGCAGTTCGTCGTCAAATATGTTCTTAGGTTGTAGCTCGCTTGTAGGCGCAGTGCCATTCAATTCAAGTAAAGTTGACGTTTCAATGGCGAACCCTTATACCGGTTATTTCACAGCAACAATTGAATTTGAGGCATACGCAGTTGAAGATGGCACAACACTTACTTTCTACAATGATGGCAAACGTGACACGCGCAGCGGTACGGTGTACACTGCGCTTAACGAGCACAAATGGAGTGAGTCAGAAATCACAAAAGTTGTATTCGACGTTTCGTTCATAATATATCTCCCAACAAGCACAGCATCCTGGTTCCAAGATTGCTCAAAACTTGAGACTATCGAGGGAATTGAAAACCTCAACACCGAGAATGTAACCGATATGAGCAATATGTTCAACGGTTGCAGCGCACTGACCGAGCTCGACGTAACAGACTTCAACACCTCGAATGTAACTGATATGAGCAATATGTTCAACGGATGCAGCGCACTGACCAAGCTCGACCTGTTGAACTTCAACGCCGAGAAGGTAACCAATATGAGCAGTATGTTCTCGGGATGCAGCACACTCACCACAATCTGCTGTGAAGATACTTGGACGTGCGATGAGTCAACAGATATGTTCAAAGGTTGCACCTCACTCAAAGGTGCTGCAGATTACGATGCAAGCAAAGTTGACGTTTCGATGGCTAATCCTGAGACTGGCTATTTCATGAATGGAGAAGCATACGTTGTGGAAAATGATACAACTCTCACGTTCTACTATGATTGGTTACGTAACATGCGTACCGGCACGGTGTATGACATCAACCAAACGCATAGTGGAACTACTAACCCTATATGGGCCAGCTCCGGGTGGGGTAATTATAATGACAATATTACCAAAGTGGTATTCGACGCATCGTTCAAGGATTACCGTCCAAGCACCACAGAATCCTGGTTCTATAACTGCAGAAAAATTGAGACTATCGAGGGAATTGAAAACCTCAACACCGAGAATGTAACTCACATGGGAGGCATGTTCTGGGGCTGCGAATCGCTGACCGAGCTCGACGTAACAGGCTTCAACACCGCGAAGGTAACCAACATGCTCGGCACATTCTATGGCTGCAGCTCACTGACCGAGCTCGATGTTACAGGCTTCGTTACCGATAATGTAACCATTATGGACGGGATGTTCAACCGCTGCAAAAAACTGACCACAATAGACGTTACAGGCTTCAACACTGAGAACGTCACCGACATGCACAACATGTTCTTATACTGCTTCGCTTTGGAGTGGCTCGACCTGTCAAACTTCAACACCGAGAAGGTAACTGATATGCATGAGATGTTCTTAAACTGCAACGCGCTTAAAACCATCTACTGCAACGACACTTGGAAGTGCGATGTGTCAACAAATATGTTCTACGGTTGCACCTCACTCAAAGGTGCTGTGTCATACAGTTCAAGCAACAAAACTGACGTATCGATGGCGAACCCCGAGACTGGTTATTTCACAGCCACTACTATTGAGGCATACGCAGTTGAAAATGGCAAAACACTCACGTTCTATAATGATTTCAAACGTGCAACCCACACCGGCACGGTGTATGATATTGGCAACACTAACGGTAACACTTATATTACGAAAGCGGTGTTCGACGATTCATTCAAAACCTATCTCCCAACAAGCACGGCATCCTGGTTCCAAGATTGCTCAAAACTTGAGACTATCGAGGGAATTGAAAACCTCAACACCGAGAATGTAACCGATATGAGCAATATGTTCAACGGATGCAGCGCACTGACCGAGCTCGACGTAACAGGCTTCAACACAGAGAATGCAACTGATATGAGCAATATGTTCAACGGATGCGAATCGCTGACCGAACTCGACGTTTCCAAATTCAACACCGAGAAGGTAACTGATATGAGCAATATGTTCGACGGATGCAGCGCACTGACCACAATCTATTGCAACGACACTTGGTCGTGCGGCATGTCAACCGACATGTTCCTCGATTGTACCTCGCTTGTGGGCGCAGTGGCATACGATGCAAACTATGTGGATGTGACCATGGCAAACCCCGAGACTGGCTATTTCACTAAGGGCGGTGCTTCGTCGGTATCACAGATCAATGCAGACAATGGCAACCGTGTCACCGGCATCTACAACCTGAACGGCATGAAGATGCAAGATGACCTGCAATATCTGCCCGCCGGAATCTATATCGTCAACGGCAAAAAGGTGATTAAGAGATAATATTTTCCTCGATAGTCTGACTGGTCTGACGAGTCCGACCGGTCGGACAAATCTGGACGTTCATAACGCAAAAAGCATCGCATACCGTTTATGGCATGCGATGTTTTTTTGTTTTGTATGGCATATATGGGGATAATGTAGGGGCGCGTATCGCAATACGCCCAAAAACACCAAACACGCCACACGCGCCATTCGGTCACACGTAGGGGCGTATCGCAATACGCCCAAAACACACGCAAAATCACATGCCCAAAACACCAACCACGCCACACGCGTTGTCCGGCCGCATGTTGGGGCGTATCGAATACGCCCAAAATACATGCGTTGTTTGTCGCCACGCCATCGCCGCATTATTTATTACCACGCCGCGGTCGCCGGGCGTATTGCTATACGCCCCTACAACATGGCATGTGGAATCCGAATCACATATATTAAAACCCGGGCATACCGATTCCGGGCGTATTGCTATACGCCCCTACGGGTTGGCATCAACAACACCCGGCGTGGCATCAACATTATTTATTGGGAACGGGCGTATTGCTATACGCCCCTACACATCGCATCACATTATTTGTTGGTGATTGGCAAATTCACGGTATCGCGAATGTGAATGTCGGCTTGCGGGAACGGAATTTCAATGTTGTTTTCGTTGAGCACGTTATAGATAGCCTCGTTGGCCTCTCCCACAAAGCCCACCTTTTCCTCAACCAAAACCCAAACCACCACCACAAGGTCAACGCTGCTGTCGCCAAAGCCTGAGAACGCCACGCTCACCGATGTGCCTTTCTTCACAAGGTTTGGTTGCTTGTCGCGTCGTGCATCAATGATTTGGTTGATGCGGGCCACCAGCAACTCGCGCACCTGCTGCACGTTGGTGCCGTAAGCCACGCCCACAGGAATCTTCACCATCTCATATTTGTGGTTGCGAGTGAGGTTCTTGAAGTTCTTGCTGAAAAGCTGCGAATTGAGGAATGCAATCACGCAACCGTCGCGGGTGACAATCTGCGTGCTCTGATAGGTGATTGACTCCACCTTTCCGGCGATGCCGTCGCACTCAATGTAGTCGCCAATGCGTATGCGCCCGGTCATGAGTGAGAGTCCGTAGAAGAAGTTCTCAAGAAGATCCTTCATGGCAAAACCCATACCAGTGGCAAGACCGGTGGTGATGATGGTGATGCCGCTCTTGGGCACATTGAGCATATACAGAATCATAATGAAATACGAGCCCCACACCAGCAAGGTGATGATGTTGTTGGCGAGGGTGATATTGGTGTTTGGCAAAACCACCTCTTCGTCCTGATGTCCGCGCTCACGCAGTTTCTTTTTCTCCTGGGCAATAAACATCTCGTTGCGCTTGTTCTTGATTTCGCGATAGATGGCGTGTCCGGCATAGTTGATATACTTAAAGAAGAAGAAGAGCGAAATCACATAGCACAGCTTCTCAATTGAGAGTTGCATAAACGACGACGAGATGAAGTCGATGCTCAGATACTTGAAGAACAGGTCGGTCATGTCGAACATATCGGCTGCCATATACAAGCTGCCCAGCACCGACACCACAGCCAGCATCGGAATGACGGCTTGGGTGACGAGGTCGAACATCCAAGTGCTCTCAATATAGTCGCCTTTGAGCATCTTTTTCTTGATGTTGTCGCGCATGGTGTAGATGAGGCTGGCGAGCTTCTTCTCGTTTTCCTGCAACTTGCCGTTGAGGGCTTTGCGCTCGTCATCAGAGGTTGTTGCGGCAATCTTGGCTTTGAGGTCGTCGATGGTTTTATGAAGCTTGTCGGTGGGCAGGCGGCCGTTGTTTTTCTCTTTATACACCTTCTGCACCCGTTTGAGCAGAGTGCTTGTTTCATAGATTTTGCAGAGGTCGAAGAGGAATGTGATGGTTTGTATGCAAGCCAGCTGGAAGGTCCACCAAATCATTATCTCCACAGCCAACAGGGTGTAGCCAATGAGCGACACCACGCAAGCCACCACCATGGCAACGAGCGAAATCACGGTGTAAATCATATCGCTGCCGGGGATTGCCACCTTGCGACGGCGCAACGTGGATGCTTGCCACAGGGTGAACACCACCAAGATGGGCGGGAAGATGAGGTTAACCAGATTGTTGGGGATGAACACAATGCGGAACAGAATCACCACAAACGCCATGATGAGGAACGGCATATACTGCTTCACGCCCTCCTTGATTTGCCCACCCGTGAGACGGAAGAGCAACGAGAGCAAGATAAACACCACCAGCCACGAGAACTCAAGCAGCAGCCCAATGGCCATGATGAGGAAGTTGTTGGTGATAAACGATTTGGCAATTGCCACTGTAATCATGAAGATGATGAATCCGCACGCCAACAGCAGCACAGGCTTCTTTTGGCGATATTCCTCGGTTTCGCGGATGCGTCGCGGCAGCAACCAGCGAATAATCACCTGGCTCAGTATGGTTGACACCAGCACATAAAAGAGAATGAACAGCGAGGTGATGGGGATAATCATGCCACGCCACTGCGAGCGCGAGTTGTGGGTGTGGCGCTGTTCGCTGGCCGGTTGGGCATCGTCGGCATTGGCTGCCGCGGGCTGTGCCGCCGCGCCGCTGTCGTCAAATGCCACATACTTATCGTCGATTTCGCTACGCACCTGCCACAACATGCGGTTGAAGTTGAAGAGTATCTTCAAATAGCTGTCGCCGCGGTTGTTGAAGATGCTGCGTCGCAGCATCTCATATTTGCTTTGAGCATACTCGTTGAGCTGCCCCACGCGATTGGTGACGCGCTCATAATGGCGCGAGTCTTTCTCGAGTTTGGTCATGAGGCGGGCAAGATTGTTGCGGAGCGCCTTGGCATAGATGAGACACTCGCCGCGCGCCTTTTGCTCATATTCATCGAGCACAAAAGGCTCTTCGCCGTTGGCTTTGGCGATACTGTCGAGGCGTTCCTGCATGCGACGCATCACAGTGGTGTCAGGCTCAGCGGTGTTGCTGCTTTTGCGCGGCTTGGCGTTGAGTGCCGGAGGCAGGTTTTCAAGCGAGTTGATGAGGAGGTCGTAACGGTCAACCTCGCTTTTGAGCCTTATGCGCACTTTTTCATAAGGCATATTATCGGCATTGAGGCTCTGATACATCTCGGTGGCTTGCTGGCAGGCATAAGCCATATCGAAGGTGAAACCGTCCTTCTGCGAATAGAGTATCAGCGAGATTTGGTTGCACTTTTGCAGTGTGAGCACCAACTGGTCATGCTGCTCCTTGGTGCGCTGCTCATAGATGTTCAAAATGGCCTTTTGCTTCAGATAGGAGCGTTGCAGCTCGGCGCGAAGCACATTGAGCGTCTGCTCGAAGTTTTTCTCCTTGAGCACCGCATTGGCGCTTGCCACACTCAGCAAGAGCATGAGCAACGCCGCAATAAATCGAGTGGTAGGTTTGTTCATCTTGTAGTGGTTATCGGGTTTATTTATCATCACAATTGTTGGAATTTTTCTTCAGTCAGGGGTTTCGGCTCAATACATCCACTTGAGCGTGGTGCCCTGCTCACCAACGTGCAGCTGCACGGTTGCCCCCTGTATCATGGGGAAGTTGCGCTCGGTGTGGCCGCAAGGGAACTTGTAGCACACCGGAATATTGTAGTTTTTGAGGATGCTATGGAACATCTCCTCGGCGGTGTTGAAGTCGGCGGTGGGGCGATATCCGCTGAAGTCGCCCAGAATCACGCCTTTCACCCTTGCAATCACGCCTCGCGCCACAAGCTGATAAAACATGCGGTTGAGGTGTTCAAGGTTCTCATCGATGTCTTCAATAAAGAGCACGAGGTCGTTGGGCAGCGCCAGCATGTCGAAAGGCGAGCCGGCAATCGAGGTCACGAGCGAGAGATTGCCGCCCACCAGCACTCCGGTGGCGGTTCCGTATTGGTTAAACTGCTCGGGCGCAAGCTCGTAGGTGGGCAAGCGGCCATTGAGTATGTCGCGCAGCAGACTGTCGCACTCGTGCGTGCCGCCGCTGCGGTTAAGGTGTTCAAGCATGTGGGCATGCAGGCTCATCACGCCCTGGCGCACCATAGCGCCGTGCACGGCAGTGATGTCGCTGTAGCCGATGAGCCACTTGGGATTCTGCTTGATGAGCGCATTGTTGGCAACCAGCAGCTCCTGTATTGAGCCGTAGCCGCCGCGGGTGCACATGATTGCCTTGATTGAATCGGCGGCAAACGCCCATTCCAAATCGGTGCGGCGCTCGTTGATGTCGCCGGCATAGTTGCCCTGCTGATTCATGGCGTTCTTGCCCAACACAGGCACAAAGCCCCATTGGCGCAGCACCTCCATACCGCCCTCAACATATTCCCGCTCGGGCCAACTGGCGGGCGAGATGATGGCGATGCGGTCGCCCGGTTGCAACGGAGCCGGCCGCGTAATCTCCTGAGCACCGGCAGCGATGCCCGGCATCGACGCCAGCAGAATCATTATAATCGCAAAATATTTCATTTCACTTGACACTTCAACTTATATCTATAAGGTTAATTGCACGGTTTCTTCTCTCTCTACGGTTGTTTGCAACTGCACTGCAAACAACGAACGCAAAGTTACTAACATTTTGCCAACCTGACAATAAGAGTTGCGTGCAATATATTTGTTAAATGGCGCTGAACATCAGCATAACGTCATTCAATGCGCAAAGTTGCCACCACGGGGTTATGGTCGCTGAGCATGGCGCCGGGCTGCTCGGACGGAACGTTCACCGCCACCACCTGCACTGCCTTGCTCACCATCACAAAGTCAATCACCGAGCGTTGCTGCATGGGCAGTGTGCCATAGTTGTGCCATGTGTAGGGCGCGCCCTGCCGCTGCAAGGCAGTCTTTGCGGCATCGTTAAGCCCTGCGGCAATCATCGTGGCATAGGCATCGCCGCGGTCGGTGTCGTTGAAGTCGCCGGTGACCACCACATTGCCTCCTTGTGCCACCTGGGGCAGCTTAGCCGCAATGAGAGCCGCGCCCTCGCGGCGCGCCACCGCTCCCAAATGGTCGAGGTGAGTGTTAACCACGGTCAACTCCTTGCCGCTGAGGCGGTGCTGAAGGCGTGCCCACACCGCCCGGCGTGCATAAGCGCCATCCCAGCCCTTAACCAGGAAATCGTCGGGGTCGGGAGCAAGGGCAAAACAGCCCCATTTGAGCACCTTCACCTGTGCGGTATCAACAAAGATGGCATTGACGCCGCCATCGCTGGCATGCACCGGGGCATATCCCGGCAAAAGGTTGAGCAACTGGGCATCCATGCTGCCCACAAGCTCCTGCGAGCACACCACGGCAATGCGCTCGGCGGTGATGAAACGGGCAATGCGGTGCATGCGCTGCTGCCAGTTGCAAGTGCTGTCCTGCTCGGGCACGTCGCACCGCATATTGAAGGAAGCACACGTCAGCTCACCTGAGCCGCCCTGCCCCACCGCGCCGCGGCTGCCGCCGCACGAGCACATCATCACAGCCACCACGCTAAGCGTAAATGCCAAAAGTTTCATAGCTTTTTCCTCGTTTGTTATGTTGAACACCTGTTTTTTTATTGCAAATATAGTCATCATGCGGTGCTTTGGCGCTCATCTTCACCACATTATTTTGTTTCACAATCAGGCAATTGAGTAGCAAAAATCAAGCAATTTCACTTTTTTATTAAACATTTTGCCATATTATTTGCATTTTTGATGGCAATAATGTAACTTTGTGGGCGAAATAGGTTGCAATTAGCAAATTTTTGTAGCCAATGAAGTTGCTTTTTGATTGTTTTAGGTTAAAGAAACTTAGTCACAATAGGATTATTAAATTTTTTGCAACAATGAAGATTAAGAAAAGATGGTTTGTACTGTTTTGCTTTACGGCACTATTCAGTATTTTAGGTTTATTCACCAGCGACTATGCCGGTGATTTCTCGCTTCCGGGCGATTTGAGTGCAGTTGACTATGCCAACATAGCATGGATGATAACAGCCACCATATTTGTGCTGATGATGACGCCCGGACTGGCGTTTTTCTATGGCGGAATGGTGCGCGCCAAAAACGTGATTAGCACCATGCTTCAAAGCTTCATAGTGATGGGCATAGTGAGCGTGATATGGGTGGCGTTTGGTTTTAGTCTGGCGTTTGGCGACGACATAGGCGGCGTGATAGGCAACCCGGCGCAGTTTTTCATGCTCAACAACGTGGGCTGCGGCAACATGGCCGGAGCCGACACCTCGCAGATTGGCATATTCACCACCTCCATTCCGCTGGTGCTGTTTGCACTCTTTCAAATGAAATTTGCCATCATCACGCCATCGCTCATCACCGGCTCGTTTGCCGAGAGGGTTAAATTCTCGGGCTATGTGATATTCATGGCGCTGTGGGTGATACTGGTGTATTGTCCGCTTGCCCACTGGACGTGGCACCCCGAGGGGTTCCTTGGCAAGATGCATGTGCACGACTTTGCCGGCGGCATAGTGGTTCACGCGGCGAGTGGCGTAGCCGCCCTTGCAGGCGCATTGTTTCTTGGTCCGCGCCGCAACGACGAGGGCAAAGCCGCCAACATCCCCTTTGTGCTGCTTGGTGCCGCCATGCTGTGGTTAGGATGGTTTGGCTTTAACGGCGGCAGCTCACTGGCAGCCGATGGCATAGCGCTTGCCGCATTCCTCAACACCAACACGGCAGCAGCCACCGCCATGGTGGCATGGATATTCTTTGACTGCGTGCTGGGCCGCCGTCCTTCGGCCATGGGAGCCGCCGTGGCTGCCGTGGTGGGACTGGTTGCCATCACGCCGTGCGCCGGATGGGTCACCGTGGGTCAAAGCATGTTCATAGCCTTTGTGATTGCCCTCATCTGCAACTTTGCCGTCACCTATAAGGCGAAGAAGCACATGTTCGACGATGCCCTCGACGTGTTCCCCACCCACGGTGTGGGTGGTATTGTGGGCAGCATACTCACCGGCGTTTTTGCTTACAGCTATTTCTTCCCCGACGCAGCCACAGCCGAGATTTCGCATTGGCAATTCTTCCTTAACCACGTTTTGGCAGTGGCATTGGTGTGCGGCTACACCTTTGTGATGTCGTATGGGCTTTATTGGTTCACCGGCAAGATGGTGCGGTTGCGCGTGTCGGCAGGCAGCGAGCGCATTGGGCTCGACATCTCGCAGCACAGCGAGGAATATGGCATCGATGCCCTCAGCGAGCACACCGAGCTCGACGAGGAAACGCCGCAAAGCCCCGACAAACAATAATCTGAACAAACCCAGCCGCCCTGGCGGCATAAAATGTAGAGTATATTGGTTAATCGAAATAGACTTCCTTAAATTGGCGTCTGATACCAGAAAACGACATATTCTGTTTTATATTGCCTATATTGAAAGGCATAAGGTAGCATGACAGCGAGGTGCAGCCACTGAGTGATTCAGCAGCGCACCTCTTTTTTTGCGGCAAAGCGTAATCGGCATGGGGCATTTTCTTTCCGACACACTTTTTGATGAGTTATCCTCGCCGCCACGGTTTTTTGCCGCCCCGTTTTTTGAAATCCCCCCACGTTTTTACGATGCACTGAGCAAAAAAATATGACAGCGCTTGCCCCAATTCAGGCAGCAAAAACCGGCACCGCAAGCGAACAAACGCCAACACATTAATATACAACACATTATTAATATAAATAAGCACAATACGCCCGCGCCACTCGGCAACAAAAAATAATGCAACGCAATAATAAAAAAATGCAACATCGCTTTGGCGGCTATTGCCTAACTTTGCAACCTAAGCTGAACAAATCTCAAAGAAACACAAATCAATACAAAAATGGCAATGAAACGAATTGTGATGTGTGGCGCCATGTTGCTGTTGGCAACCATGAGCGTTGTTGCCAAACAAGGCAAAGTGACGGCTTTTCTGCCCAACCACACCGGCGAATGGACCTCAACACCCAAGCACATGCCCACCACGTTGGCTCCCGACGGCGCCATCTGCGGCAACGGCGACATGGGTATGGTGTTTGGCGGCGAACCACGCCACCAAGTGATATATTTCTCAAAAACCGACTTCTGGAAAGCGCTCAACGGCTACCCTAACGGCGGTCCGTGCCTTGTGGGCAGGCTCAACATCCGTGCCAATGACCTTGACAGCGCAAGCTATCACCTCACCCAAAGCATCAACCACGCCACAGTGAGCGGCACATTTGCCAACGCCGACCGCAGCTACAGCATGGAGGCATGGTGCGCCGCCACACGCAACCTTGCCGTGGTGACACTCACCGCCGGCAACGCTCCGGTGCAACTGAGCGTGGACTTTGAGAGCGACAAGGGACGCGGCGCCA
Organism: Muribaculaceae bacterium; assembly: GCA_051871515.1. Lineage (GTDB taxonomy): Bacteria > Bacteroidota > Bacteroidia > Bacteroidales > Muribaculaceae > SFTJ01. The sequence continues at coordinate 13,400 of JBJECY010000092.1, forward strand.
CCGTGACCACAGGCCGCAAAGCCGACGTCAGCTGGACCGTGCGCCAGTTTAAGGGCGACACCCTACTGTGGGATTCGGGCGTGGCAGTGGCTCTGAGGGTGATGGGCGCCGAAGCGCAAAACATCAGCTTGAAGCCGCACCAAAGCGCCACCGTACTAGTGCAAGTGTGCTCGTCGGAGCAAAACGCCGACTTCCTCGACGATGCCATCAGCCTTGTTGAGGATCTCACCACGGCAAAACTGGCACAGGTGCGCAAACAGCACACCGAGTGGTGGAACAACTTCTGGAGCCAATCGCAAGTGCATCTGGGCGATGCCGACCTTGAGAAATATTACTACGGCTCACATTATCTGCTGGCTTGTTGCAGCCGCAACCCGCTCTTCCCGCCGGGGCTGTGGGGCACAACACTCACCACCGACCTGCCGGCTTGGGCAGGCGACTATCACCTCAACTACAACCACCAAGCTCCGTGGTGGGGCGTGTACTCATCGAACCACATTGAAATCTCCGAGCCTTTTGACGCGCCAATCTTGCAATACATGATACACGGCGCATCGCACGCGCAAAAGTTCCTCAACTGCCGCGGCGTTTACTACCCCGTGGGCATTGGGCCAAAAGGATTCTGCACCAGCATGTATCCGCTCACCCCGCAAGCCATGATGAGAACCTACGGCATCGACGAGACCGGACTTGAAGGCGGATTTATGTTCTTAGGACAAAAAAGCGACGCCACATTCTGCACCGCAAACATGTTTATGCGCTTTTATCACACCTACGATGCCGAGTATGCACGCAAGGTGTATCCCTTTGTGCGCGCCGTTGCCGACTTCTGGGAGGACTACCTCACCTACGAGGATGGTCGCTACGTGAGCCGTAACGACAACTTCTGGGAAGTGGGTCCCTGGGAAGGCCGCGACTATAAGAAATACTTTGGCGACATCAACCCCACCGTGTCACTGGGTCTGTGCCGCATGCTCTTTAAGGGCATCATTGACATGAGCACCTATCTTGACGTTGATGCCAACCGCCGCGAGCAGTGGCAACACATCCTTGACCATCTGAGCCCCATTGCCACCACCACCGTCAACGGCATCACCCGTGTGAAGGCGTGCGAGGGCGGCAACGGCTCGGGCAGCATCACCGCACCCGGCTTTGGCCGCGTGATGATGCACGGACTGGTGTTCCCGGCTGGCGTGAGCGGACATTTCACCGACCCCGAATTTGCAAAAATACTGCTCAACGAGCTTAACACTTGGGATGGACCAAACGAGTTTGCCCACTACGAGTGGCGCGATGCCCGTTGGGACAACATGAGCAACGGTCTCGAAACATATTTCACCTCGGCGGCACGGCTGGGATACGACGGCGAGAAACTGCTTGCCAAACTCAAAGAGCGCATCGCCAAATCGGCACAGACCAATATGTGGATTACACAAGGGGGTGGCGGCATAGAGTGCTTCAGCGCAGTGCCCTCATGCATCAACGAGATGCTGCTGCAAGGCTACGAAGGAATCATCAGGCTATTCCCCACTTGGCCCAAGCAACGCTCCGCCTCGTTCACCAACCTGCGCACCTTCGGCGCATTTCTGGTTTCGGCATCGTGCAGCAACGGCTCCGTTGAGGGTGCAACAATAGTGAGCCTAAAAGGGCAACCATGCAAACTGCTTAACCCATGGCCCGAGCAGGGTTGCACTGTGGTGCGCGCAAACGGCAAACGCATCACCACCAACAACAAAGTAATTGAGCTAACCACATCGGGCAACGAAGTGCTGAAACTGATGCCTGCAAAATCTGCCGCACGCAGCAATAGCAAAAAATAACATCAGGCGACAAATAGATTTTCACCGAGCATCCGTGGCAGGGCGCATACTCTCCAGCCACGGTGTGCTCAGGCACAAAACAGACATCTTTAATATATCTCCCTCCCCATTAAACTTATTCACTCAGGCTGATGATGCACTCACCACACACAAAAAGCTTATGGCTTGCGCCAATGCGCAACCTTTTTAATAGCAGCCGCGAGATTTACTTCACAATTAACATTTAACAACTTTCACATTTTATTGTTTTGCAAGATGCAAATTTCACCTATTAACATTTAACACCTAATCCTTACAGCTGCCGTGGGAATCACATCGCAATTAACATTTAACAAATATCCATTTTTATTGCTTTGTAAAAAACAAATTTCACCCATTAACATTTAACACCTAATCCTTACAGCTGCCGTGGGAATCACATCACAATTAACATTTAACAAATATCCATTTTTATTGTTTTGTAAAAAGCAAGTTTCACCCCCCGGGGCGAATGTCTGCTGTTTGGCATTTCGCCGTTGACGTAATCACTTGTGTATTGGTGTTTTAATCTGCTTATTGCGAAAAGTTTAGATAAAAAAACTGGAGCGCTGCCACCACCTTTTTAGGTGTGCCGCCAAATACGTTTTTTATTTATGCAAAAAACAAAAATCAAATTTACCCTCAATTTTTCTTATTTTTTTATTGAAAACCCTCTTAAAAAGGTGTTTTTATCGATTTTTGTTAAATTTCCTCGCAATTTTTGTTGTTTTATCTAAAATTCTTATTACATTTGTTGGCAAATATACTAGTCAAACGAATAAAAACAATCTTATCATGAGGAAAATTTTACTTTCATTATTAATGATGGTGGCATTTGTATTTACTGCAAATGCTGCAGAAGTTGTGTTCGACCTGACAGAAGGTTATCAAAACGCTGAAGCAGTGACATCTGTTTCATCTGACGGCATAACACTCACTTTCGACAAAGGTTCTAATTCTAATGAGCCTAAATGGTATTCTACCGGCACAGCACTCCGTATTTATGGCGGAAGCACTTTGACAGTAACTTCAACTGTTGGTTCAGTACAGTCTGTTATTTTCACCTTTAATGGCAATTACACTTTTAACAGTACAGATATATCTACCGTAACTGATGGAACTTATAGCGAATCAGGTGCTACCGGTACTTGGATATTAAATTCCACTACTGCCACTATTACAAGAGGTGGCACAAGTGGTCATGCTCGTATTCAAGCGGTTACTGTAACAGTTTCTGACGACGGTTCACTTGCTTCTCCATTGTTCTCGGTTGCAGCAGGCACTTACTATATGCCTAAGACCGTTGAAATCACCAACCCAAACAGCACTGGTACGGTTTACTACACCACTAATGGTGACGACCCAACAGCCGAATCAGCCGAATATACCGAACCTATCGAGGTTAGCACTACCACCACTCTTAAGGCTATTGTTGTTGACGGAGACAAGACAAGCGAAATCACTGAGGCCACTTACACTATTGAAGAGCCCTATGAGGTGATTAGCATTGCTGAATACCTCCAACAAGCTGACAACACAGTGGTTAAGTTCAACAACTCGGTTATAGCAGTTTATCAAAACGGCTCATACCTTTATGTACAAGACAGATCGGGCGTTGCACTCATCTACGGCAGCGTAGGTCAAACCTATACTAACGGTGATGTTATTCCTGACGGATTTATTGGCACCAAGACGACCTACAACGACCTTGTTGAACTTAACGCAGCAGCTGGTGCAGGCTCTTACCAAGCCTCAACTGACAATATTGGCGCAGTCAACCCAATTGTTGGCGCACTGAGCGACATCACTGCAAACGACGTGAACAAATACTATGTATTTTACGGTGTCACCTACGATGCAACCAACAAGAAGCTCATCGATGCCGACGGCAGCGAATTGGTAGTTTACAATAGATTCAGTGGCGTGTCACTTCCTGCAGCAGGTGAATATGATGTTTATGGCTTTGTTTCAATCTATAACGGAACCATTCAGCTCTATCCAACCGACTTTGTATCGAAGCTCACCGTTAGCAGCATTGCCGAGTTTAAGGCATTGGAAACAGGCTCAGAAGCCAAGTTCACTAATCCTGTAATCGTTGCACAAGTTGTGAAGGGTTCAAAATCAACTACCGTTTACGCAGTTGATGAAACCGGCGGCATCATGCTCTACGGCACCAACGACATGTTCCCATGCGACTATGCCCCTAACGACATTATCCCAGCAGGCTTCACTGGCTCATACACTCTCTATAACGGCAACCCAGAGGTAATCAACATCACTGGCCTTGCAGCAGCCACTGAGACTGCCGACAACCTGCCAGCGCAGAAATTGTCAACTGAGGATCTCGCTACTGATATGGGTTGCGACGTTGTGAAAATTAGTGGCGCTGAAATTAAAGACATCGACGGCAACAACTTCGTCGTCACCGACGAAAGCGGCGTTGAAATTGCAGCCTACAACAAGTTTGGCCTTGAGATTAAGGCTTACAGCGGCATAGAGATTATTGCAATCGTCAATATCTATAGCGAAAACCTTCAATTGATGCCAATCAGCATTGACTACTCAGAAGGTACTGCCGATGAGTTGGCATCAGAAATTAATACTGAGATTCAAATCACCTCTGGTGATGGCGAAATCATAGTTGACGGCGCAACCGACGTGGAAGTTTATGACAGCGATGGTCGTCACCGCGCAACCACCGTCAAGGGTTCTGGCGATACCCCTGTTAAACGTCAAACCATCAGCGTTGAAGCAGGCGTTTACATCGTAGTTGCCGACGGCGAAGTTGTAGCTAAAGTTGTTGCTCAATAATCTTCCTCATAAATATAGATAATCATTATATCAATCACATAGGGGAGTGCGAATGTGTTTCGCACTCCCCTTTTTTTAAACTCTTATTTGGCTTATTTGCATAAAATTGTGTAACTTTATGCGTGATTGCAGAAATGCGCCCTTTAGCGACATGAAATTTTAACTAAATAATTAACCTATATGTTTGAAAATCAACCAAAAGGCTTGTGGACTCTTGCACTTGCCAACACAGGCGAACGATTTGGCTACTACACCATGCTGGCCGTGTTTGCGCTGTTTCTTGGAGAAAACTTCGGCTTTGCTGCCGGAACAGCCTCCGAAATCTACACATGGTTCCTGACCCTGGTCTATTTCTTGCCATTGTTTGGCGGTATTGCTGCCGACAGATGGGGATATAGCAAGATGGTGGTTATTGGCATCGTGATTATGTTTATTGGTTATTTGCTGCTTTCAATACCTCTTGGCAGCAACACCGTGGCTGTATTGGCCATGGGCGCAGCCTTGTTGCTGGTGAGCTTTGGCACGGGCTTGTTTAAGGGCAACCTGCAAGTGATGGTGGGTGACCTCTACAACAACCCTCAATATGCCGGCAGCCGCGACTCGGGCTTCTCGCTTTTCTATATGCTCATTAACGTGGGCGCGCTCTTTGCTCCCACAGCTGCCATCAAGGCTATGGAATGGGCACAAACGTCGTTGGGCTTCACTAAGGCCGATAGCTACCACTTTGCATTTGCCGTGGCTTGCATCTCGGTGATTGTGTCGATTCTCATCTACAACTTTGGCAAACCAACATTCCGCCAAGTGCTCACCGTGAAGAAGACCAAGACCAAGAAAACCGAGGAAGCAGCCAAGGAAGAAATGAGCCCAGCCGAAACCAAAGAGCGCATTGTGTGCCTGGTGCTGGTGTTCACCGTTGTGGTATTCTTCTGGATGGCATTCCACCAAAACGGACTCACACTCACATGGTTTGCCGATGAGTTCACGGCTACCAAGTCATCTGGCCTGCAGAGCATGATGTTCGACGTCACCAACCTTGTGGCTTGCATCTTTATTGTTTACGGCATCTTTGGCGTATTCCAAAGCACAACCACCAAGGCTCGCTCAATCTACGGCGGACTTATGGTTCTTGCCATTGCATTCCTGGGGTATAAATACCTCAACATCTCGGGAGAAACCGAACTGAGCGCTCCTATCTTCCAACAATTCAACGCTTGCTTTGTGGTGATGCTCACACCGGTGAGCATTGCGCTCTTTGGTTGGCTTGCCAAGAAGGGCAAAGAGCCTAAAGCACCGTTCAAGATTGGCTTGGGTATGCTTGTGGCTGCTTGCGCTTACCTCATCATGACTCTCTTCTCAATTGGTTTGCCGGCTACCGACCACCCCAACCATGTGGCCGATGTCACTCCTAACCTGCTTGTGAACACCTACCTCATCCTCACCTTCGCCGAATTGTTGCTCTCGCCTATTGGCATCGCGTTTGTCACCAAGGTGGCTCCTGCCAAGTATAAGGGCATGATGATGGGTGGATGGTTTGTTGCCACCGCTCTCGGCAATAAGCTGGTGTCAATCCCGGGTCACATGTGGCACTTGCCGCTGCCAGTGGTTTGGGGCACTCTCATGGTCATCTGTCTTGTAGCAGCAGGCTTCATCTTTGCTATCATCAAGAAACTCAACAGAGTGGCTTAAAAGGCTTCAGCAAAGCCGCCGCTCAATAAACGCGCACAGCGCCAAGGGCAATGCCCTCGGCGCTGTGTGTTGTTTTTATCTGTGCTTTGATTGACTTACCCCTGGTGTCAGAACGCCCAGTTGATGCCCACGGTTGCACTTGTGGCTTTGCCCGATGGCAGGTGCTGATTGTTGAGGCTGGTGAATGCGTGGTCCATGCCAGCATAGAGGTTAAAGCTCAACAAGCGCAGGTTCATAATAAAGCCAAACCCTGTGCCAAAAGTGCCAGTGGCAACATTGGCTCCCATTGAGAAAAGGCGGCATGGCGCAATGTTGGCCGAGAGACGGAATTCGGTCCAATTGAAGTCGCTTTGCATGCGAGTGGTGTTGAGCAAACCAAAGCTGAGCTTGCGATAAACCGGCAGCTTGTATTCAACGCCCACGTTGAAGGTGGTGGCAAGAGAACGCGTATGTCCGCCTGTTTCGCCCATGTCCTCAAGCTCATAGAGCGACGTTAACATATCGCCAATCTGGTCCCATTCGTCGTCCATATCGCCTTCCACGGTCTGCACGTCGAAGTCTTCGCGCGGAGCCGTGATACTCATGTCGCCATTGGTCGATGCCATGCAGCTGTTGCTCCAACGAATAAAGCCAAGGTCGAGCAACGAGGCGCTAAACTGCCAATCGTCGTTGAGCGTATAAACGGCACCAAGGTCAACAGCGGCACCAAAGCCGTTAAGACCGAATTTATCGTAGTCAAAACCGTCAACATATTTGTGACCGGTTTCCTCGTTGGTGGCATATTTAAACGACAGATTCTTGATGTTGGCCTCAATCGTTGCGTTCGACACTATGTCCCAACGGTCGCCGTTGAGGCGCATCTGAGCCTTCTGGAAGTCGGCATCCACGCGAGCCACGCCGCTGAGCAACTTCAAAGTGGCACCAATGCGCAGGTTTTTGTTGATTTGATGCGAGTGGTTGAGTGCAACCTCGGCATACGCATTGACGTGTGCTCCGGCACCGGTGATGTCATAGGAGCTGTTTCCCACGCCTTCCTTCATCATCTTAATCAGGTCTTTAGGCATTGCCACCGACACGTTGGTGCGCGCGTTCACCGAGATGGTGTTGTAGCCGTGAAAGCCCTTGAAGCCAAACGACAGCACTTGCAGGTCGAGGTTCATGCCAAGCTTGTTGTTGTCTTCAAAATTGCCCAGCACCTCGCTGCTGCTGAGGCTCTTGTTAAGAAAGGTGGTGGCTTCGCCGTTGACGTCGTAGATAAAGCTGGTGAGCGGCACACTGCCTCGCTCGGCAACATTCAGATTGCCCAACGCCGGGGTAGCAAAGTAACCCTTGTCGTTGCCAATGGCAGGATTCATCTTAAACCTGTAGAGATAACCGTCAACAAAGTAGCCCGAACTGGTCTGCTGTGCATTCGCAATAGCGGCCATGGCAATCGCCACAACCAATAGGATAGATTTTAATCTCATCATAGTTTTTTCTTAAAATTTTAATATACTCAGTTGTTGATATTTATTGTTTCACATCGTTATTCGTTGCCTCATCATTTCATTGAAACGTACAAAAGGCGCACACGCAAAGCATGCTCTCAGCCTTTCAAATCAAATAAATAGTGGGGCAAACTCATTTGCCTAATATATCTCTCTTTTTTTGACTCATGAGCCTCGCCGGGCAGCCATCGCAGAGTAATGCTCCCGCTCACAAAGCCATCAGCCCTCAAAAAAACACATTTAATAGCAATGCGGCAAAACAACCGCCCGCGCCACAATATGCCGTCTTGCAGCACATGCGCAAAATCAATTGGCAAAAATACAGAATAATTCCCTTTGCCGTGCATAAAAACTGAAAAAATCATTTACACTTATGTAAAAAATCGCCATTTATCGCAAATGGGCCATTAGCGTTATGATGATTTTGAGCACATGTTTTGCGGCGCAACGGGGTTCCATTGCAACCTAAAAACAGATGACAAAAAGAAAGTTTGCGCTTTTACTGCTTTTGGCGTTATCACTGGGCAAGCTCAACGGTGCAGCAATCGCTCACGGCAGGCTTCACGCCCACCGAGCGCACCTCAATGCGGTTGGTGCCGGGGCGCAACGCCACATGCTGCCATTGAGCCACCTTCACCTCATCAGGAGCCACCACGCCCATGCTCACGCCGTTGACAAGCAGCTCAACCTTTGCCACGTTGCTGAAGGCCATGAACTCGGCATCGGCATTGCCGCGAGTGCAAAAGCGCTTGTTGGCTATGTGCACCATCGGCGGAACGGTCCAATTGGCTTTATAGAAATAAAAGGCATCTTTGCGTATCTTGCGGTCGAACGTCACAAGGCCCTTGTCGTTGATGCCATTGCGGTCGCCTTCGGTGCGATGCGCTGCGCCAAAGTCAAACATGTTCCACACAAACGAGCCCCACACAAACGGCCTCTGCGCTATGATGCGATAATTGGCAATGTGATAATACGTCTGCCAATTCTCGGGATGCCAATAGCCCGACGGCGTTGGCTGCTTTAGCTCTTCTTGCTGATGATAGATGCTCGCGCCGGCGCCATATTCGCTTATGCCTATGCGCAATTCGGGGTGCTGCCCATGAGTGGCGTCAAGAAACTCAGCCATAGCCTCAGGTCGGCTGCCGTACCACCCGTCGTAGCGGTTCCACGCAATCAAATCGGTGATGAAATTGAGCGCCCCACCCTGATTGCTTGCCGCCGTTGTGGGTCGCGTGGGGTCCTCACGGTGGGCAAGCTCGTTGAGATGTTTCACATATTCAACAGGGTTATCGCCCTCCTCCTTCAACTCATTGAACATACCCCACATACATATCGACGGATGATTGAAATTCTGCCTGATAAGCTCACGCAGCTGTTCCTCGCCGTTGTCCTTAAAGCTCTGCTGGTTGACGAATCCTTTATCGGCGTATCCGCCCGGGCCAACAAACGGAATCTCGGCCCACACCACCATGCCCTCACGGTCGGCAAGGCTATAAATCTCCTCGCTCTGCTGATAATGGGCAAGCCTGATGGCATCGGCGCCCATCTCGCGCATCAGCACCATGTCCTCGGCATGATGCTCGGGGCGCAACGCGTTGCCTATCTCGGCACGGTCCTGATGACGGCACACGCCACGCAGCTGCTTTGGCACGCCGTTGAGCACGAAACCGCGCTCGGCATCAACACTCACGCTACGCAAGCCCAGCGGCTGCTCAACGCGGTCAACCACCTCGCCATTTACACTCACACTCACCTCAACAGCATAGAGATAAGCATCGGCAACGCCATTCCACAAATGCGGCTTTGATATGCGAAGCGGCACATTCACCATGCCGCCATCATTCACGCCAGCCACACCGCTGCCATGAGCACTCGTCACGCGGCGACCGGCAGCGTCACGCACCACAACGTCAACATCAGCATTACAAGCCACGTCGCCGCCATTTGCCAACTTCACAACAGCATCAACCACCGCCTCACCGGCATCAACACTGCGCTGAAGCAAATACACTCCCGGCGAAGCATAATCAGTGAGCGAAACGCCCACCACAGGGCCAACAATCAGGTCAACGCCACGATATAAGCCACCATACATATTGAAATCGCCCACCAAAGGCATCACGTCGAGTTGCTCGGCATTGCTCACCCTCACAAGCAGGCGATTATCCTTGCCATACTCCACAAAATCGGTAATCTCAATCACAAACGCCCCGTAGCCGCCACGATGCTCGCCCACATGGCGACCGCCAACAAACACGTTGGCAACACTGTTTGCGCCCTTAAAACGCAGATACAAACGCCGTCCCTGCCACTCGCTGAGCACATGCAACTTGCGCTCATAATTGCCAATGCCGCGCTTATAATCAACCTTGCCACTCAATGCATCGGCAGCATTCCACGTGTGAGGCAGCACAACAGCCCTGCCCGACCCGCGGTCAACCTGATGCGAAAACCTAAACGTCCAACCATCATTGAGCGACAACACTCGGCGCTGAGCACTAATACCCGGCACACAAGCCAACGCACACAGCATCAGCACAATACGAGCACATATACCATTCATATTAACTTGTTGATTAAGAAATTACACTACAATTGCGGCCCCTGTCACGAGCCAAAACAAAGATAGGCAAAAAAGCCACACCACACAAAAAATTAATAAAAAAACACTATCCCAGTTGCAAACATCATCAAAAAGCATTAACTTTGCACCACATTAACCGCGCGCGCAAGCGCGAAACAGAGAGCGCAACGCTCCAATGGTCCTATAGCTCAGTCGGTTAGAGCATCTGACTCATAATCAGGGGGTCCTTGGTTCAAGCCCAAGTGGGACCACACCCCAAATCGCTAAAGAACTCCCACCGAGCCCTTTAGCGATTTTCTTTTATCTTTTTGGCGGGATATTCCGAAGCAACGGGTTTAGCCTGACTAATTGAAACAACAACACAGCAGGCAGATAACTCACCCGATAATACTAATAATCGAATTCATCATATTGTCGTTTTGACTTTAAGGTTATCACCTGACCCGTCTTTGCCAAGACTTCTCTATCAACGATGCTATCTTGCGGAAAATTCTCTGATATTTCAGGAAAAAGCCAACTATTGTTCCATAGTGCAACTGGCTGATTAGCGACTACGTTGCACAGTTGAACGATAAACAAGATTCGTTAAAAAAACGCGCTGTTAGGAGCGCCTTCTTATAGCCGTCCTAAAGCCCATCTGATATATTTTTCTGGTATAAAATTAACGAAGTTTAACATTGCTTAACCGATTGTATTTCAATCGGTTGCAAAGCCGTATAATGCTATATATTAGCCATTTAGGCCTTACAACTAATTTGATTTTTTCGTAAATTTGAAGTGATAAATCCACCCAAATTCATTAAACTCTTAATACTCTATGACAAAAATAAGAACCGAAAAAAAGCAGAAAGCCGAGCTTTTAGTGTCGTGTCTTCGCAAGCATCAAGAGACGGCTCATGAACTTGGTATTTCTGACGAACAACTCAATGAACTTGAATCATTGGCAATAGAGCTCGGCAAACGCGACCTGGAATTGGAAGATATCCGCGCTAAGGTTAGCACAATGTCAAAGGCAACTCTTGAAAAAGAAATGGCTCTCAGCCATCTATTGTCTGAAATCAAGAAAGTTATTAAAAGCCACTTCGACCCGACCCTGTGGCTTACCTATGGTGTGCAAGACAAACGCTAATAAGTTAACCAAATTTCCTTTAAAATAGGCCGGACATCAGTTGTCGGTCTATTGTTTTTTTGCTGTACACATCGTGAATTTTGCCTCAATGTGCGCTAAAAGGGAATACTTCCATAAACAGTTTAACCGTCCCTTCAGCATATTTCACGGGGCTGAAAAGCCGAGTGGGCTAATTCCTCGCCCTGGGGGGCCGGCTCGTATGCCCATGGCGGTGTTTTGTCGGTTTGGGCGGACAGAGCGCTGGCTGTGGAACCTCCGATGCAATTATAGTAATGCCTCTGAAGGAGGCGGGGTGCGGGCGGGGGTATTCAACGGGGTGGCGCTATCTTGCGTGGCATGGATATTGGCTATGGGGGTTTGTACCATCTCTACCGCATGACCACCGAGGAAGATGGTCACAGAGTGAGACTTCCACATCATGCTGTATATATCTTCTCAAATGGCAGAGAATCGGTGAAATATGCGTTCTGAGGTGAATATCTAACACCAAAACTATAGTCGCTGGGCGGTGTGTCAAATTGCAAAAATTTGGCACACCGCCTCAAAGTTTGTCATTCACCGTGGGCGTCAGTTTCCATGTAGGGGCATTCGATATCCAAATTACATATATTAAATACCACGGCATACCGATTCCGGGCGTATTGCAATACGCCCAAAAACATACGCAAAATACAACTCGTTGTTCGGTTGCATCGCCGCAATTGTCAGTCACCGTGGGCGTTGTTTCCATGTAGGGGCGTATCGAATACGCCCGAAAACACCAACCACGCCGAGGTCACCGGGCGTATTGTAATACGCCCAATTTTTTGGATTATAACACGTTAAACCCCAGCACACCGATTCCGGGCGTATTGCGATACGCCCGAAAACACCAACCACGCCGAAAATATCTGGGCATCAGTCACCACGCCGCGGTCACCGGGCGTATTGCTATACGCCCCTACAACATGGCATCCAGTATCCACCAATGTTTTGGATTTCACCGCATCAACACCACGGCATAACGATTTGGGCGTATGCGATACGCCCCTACAACATGGCATAATATACACCAATATTTTGGATTTCAACGCATCAACTCCCCAGCATACCGATTCGGGCGTATTGCTATACGCCCTTACAACAGGGCATCCGAAACTAAAATCACACATATTAATTACCCCGGCATAACGATTCGGGCGTATTGCGATACGCCCCTACAACGTGGCATCCGATATCCAAATCACACGTATTAATTACCCGGGCATACCGATTCGGGCGTATTGCGATACGCCCCTACAACATGGCATCCGAAACCCAAATCACACATATTTAGATGACACTAAATGCTGCGCTGTAGTTGGGGCTACGGCGCAGCATTTGGTGTTTTGTGGGGGCCTTTTGGGCGGTTGCTGATTAGTCTATGGCTTGGAGGTGTAATACTCGCGATGACAGGTCAACGCGTTGGTCTATGTCATAGAGCAGCGGCATCTCGAGGCCGTTGTTCATCAGGTATTCGCCTGAATACACTTTGTCCTGACAAGGGAGTGGCGTTTTGTCGATGCGGTTAAGCTCGCTAACGCGATAGTGCTTGCCGGCATCAAGTCCTGCCATTGGCACTCGCGGAATGTGCATGCCATAGAAATGTTCGGTTTTCCACCAGAAGAACACGGCATTGCGCTTGTCGGCGGTGACATACATCAGCGAAGCAGCGCCTTGGTTGTCGTAGGGCGAGAGCAGGCGATAAAGGTCGCCAAATTGCACCACCGGTCGGATGAGCTTATATTGCTCAATGGCTCGGCGGCAGAGGTCTTTCTCGTCGTCGGTCATGTTCTTTGGCTGAATCTCCATGCCAAGTCGTCCGCTCATTGCCACATCGATGCGATATTTGAGGGGTACGATGCGATAGGTGTTGTGATTGGGCGAGGCAGCTATGTGCGATGCCATGGCAATGGCTGGGAAGAAATAAGAGGTGCCCCATTGCATATACACGCGTTGCAAGGCATCGGTGTTGTCGCTCACCCAGAACTCGTCGAAATAGGGCAACACGCCATAGTTGGCACGACCGCCGCCACTGGCGCATGCCTGCATGGTGAGGTTGGGATATTTGCTGCGTATGCGTTGGCACACCTTCTCAAATCCGCGATGATACTCAATGTATAGGTGACTTTGATTGTCGGCGGTGAGATAGTTTGAGCCGTGGTTGCTGATTTCCATGTTTGCATCCCATTTCACATAGTCAATTTCAGGATATTTGGTCATCAGCTCGTCAAAAAGATTCACGATGAAGTCTTGCACCTTGGGGTTTGCCAAGTCGAGCACCACTTGCGTGCCGCCACGTCCCTTGCGAAGCTCGCGTTTGGGCGCTGTGATTACCCAATCGGGGTGTTTCTCAAAGAGTTCGCTCGCGGTGTTTGCCATCTCAGGCTCATACCAGATTCCAAATTTTATGCCTTTCTGCTTGGCATGAGCAAGCAAACCGTCAATGCCGTTGGGCAACTTGTTGCGGTCAACCACCCAATCGCCCAGCGAGGTGTTGTCGCGCAAACGAGGGTATTTGTCGCCAAACCAACCGTCGTCCATCACAAAGAGCTCGCCACCCATGGCGGCAATGTCGTCCATCATCTGGTGCATGCCAGCCTCGTTGATGTCGAAGTAAACGCCCTCCCAGCTGTTGAGCAGAATCTTGCGAGGGGTGTTGCCGTGGGCAAGTTTATAATCCCTACCCCAGCGATGGAAATTGCGGCTTACTCCGCTCAATCCCAAAGGGCTGAAGGTGAGTGCCAGTGGCGGAGTGACAAAGGTTTCGCCGCTACGCAAGTTGTATGCCGAGTTATCCTCGTTGATTCCGGCAAAGAAATGGTGATAATTGCTCTCATCGGTGTCGATGCGCAAGCGATAATTGCCGCTGTAACACAACGCTGCGCCAATCACGCGACCGCTGTTTTCACGCGGCTTACCGTCGAGCGAGAACATCACCTCGGCATGCGCCGTGTGCGAGTTGCGCACGCCGTCTTTGTTCTTAATCACTTTCATGCCTTGCTGCAAAGGTTCTTCACACAGGCGAGCCTCGTTTGCCCATTGTCCATAGAGCGACGATAGCCACACATTGCCGCGGCGAATGGGCATATAGCCCGATGCAAATTGGTTGAGCGTGACAGGCTTTTTCTCGCCGTTGGTGATTTCGGTCCAAGTCTCAATCATGTCAACGGTGTTATACGCCTTGTAGCACACCTTCACGGTGAACGGATAGACCTTATCGCGGAGCGTCACCGTGGTGGTGGTGAACTGGCTTGCCGACTCTTGCTTCACATCGTCAACCACCAGTTCGAGGGTCATATTGCCATCGTGATGTTTCACCGCAATGGCAGTCTCGGCGCTGCAACCAAGCCCATAGGCAGGATAGGCATCGTAATGAGCGCTCTCAGTGCCGCGCAACGCCCGGGCATCATCGTCGCTGAGCCGAGAACCAAAATAAAGCACCTTCAGATTGCCGCCTTCAGGTGCTGACAGCAGCAGCGACATGCCCGGAGTGGTGACATCGACATTTTGCGCAGCCATGCTGCTTGCCATAATGGCACAGATGGCAGCCGAAACAATATTTTTGATAATCTTCATAGTGTATTACGTTTGAAAAACCTGATTTTCTGTTTGATTATTCGCCAAGCACAGTGTACACTTCAAGGCACATGCGCATGTTGTGGTAAGGGCACTTCCAGAAGCCAGCCTTGTCATCGGTGCGATTGACCGAGCCATCAGCTTGACGGCTCCAATACCACTCTCCGCCCTCGTTATCAACAATATTCTGCTTGATGTATTGCCACGTTTCAATTGCCATATCGGCAGCGCGGCTCACGCCATGAAACTTATAGAGATAGATTTGACCAATCACGCACTCGGCTTGCACCCACCAATGCTTATCGTTGCAATAGCTGCCGTTGGCGTGACGCTCATAGAGCATTGAGCCATCGGTGCAACGCCCTTGCAGCGCGGCTTCAGCAATGCGGCGAGTGTGGGCAAGCGTCTTGCGCGTAAGCTCAGGGTCATTGAGCACCAACGCCGTTTCCATCAGCAGCCACGAAGCCTCAATATCGTGCCCAAACGATTGCTCGCCGTCGCGACGGTTCCAATCCTCATCGAAAAACAATCCCAGATGATGCGAACACCCATCTTCCATCACATCAAGGAAGATGTGCATCAGGTGCTCTATGGCGCTACGCAACTCAGGGTCTTTCCACACTCGGTAAAGGTTGGTGTAAGGCTCAATTATGTGCAGATGAGTGTTCATGGTCTTTTTCTCGTTGGCATCCTTGTCGCTCAATCGCATATCGGCAATCTCGCCCCACGAGCGAGTGCAAGCCTCAATGTAACCGCCCTTCGCAAGGTCGCGGCTATGATTCTCAATGTCGTGAAACAACCTGATGGCATAGTCGAGAGCCTCGACATCGCCGGTGGCACGCACATATTCGCTAAGGCCGTAAATCACAAAGCCGATGGCATAGAACTGCTTCTTGGTGTCGAGCGGCTCACCACAGGCATCAAGCGACCAATAGATGCCGCCAAACTCCTTGTCATAGAAATTATCGATGATGTAACGCTTGGCGCGGGTTGCCATATCAAGGTATTGCCGATTGCCGGTGACGCGGTAGGCGGCAGCAAAGCTCCACAGCAAGCGGCCATTGAGAATGGCTCCCTTGGGAGCGTCAGCCACCAGACGGTCGTAGCCGTCACGGCGGCCATAAAAGCCGCCATGGGCATCATCAACCATCTTTTCCATCCAGTATGGCAAGATGTTCTGGGTCATGTTGCTCATCAACTCTTGGCGGAGCGTTTGCAATTGTTCATTCATAATTTTTCATCTAAAGAGATTATGTGAAACATTCACTCTCACTTGCCCATCAAAGCAAGGTTTTTATCAATCAGGCTATTGAGCGTTTTCACCGATTGAGCGGTGGTTAGCCCATCAACAGGCGTGTTGAGGCAATAGTCCACAAGCTGATTTACGGTTGAGGTTGCCACATGCATGCGAGTGTCGCTCGAGGCATAGTAGATAAACACTTTGCCGTCGTCGTCAGCAATCCAGCCGTTGGTGAAAAGCACGTTCATCACGTCGCCAATATATTCCTCGCCCACAGGCGCCATGAAATAGCCACCGGGAGTGGCAATTTCGCGCCAAGGCTCATCGAGGGCAGTCATATACATATACAGCACATAACGCAAGCCCGAGGCGCAACCACGCACGCCATGCGCAAGGTGAAGCCACCCTTTGGGCGTTTTTATTGGATGAGGGCCCTCGCCGTTCTTAACCTCTTTGATGGTGTGATAATGCCTGCAATCAATGATGCGCTCCTCTTTGACCTCGGCATTGGTGATATCGTCAATCATCGCCCACCCAATGCCGCCGCCGCTGCCTGCATCAATAAAGCCGTCCTGCGGACGAGTGTATAACGCATATTTGCCATCAACGAACTCGGGGTGAAGCACCACATTGCGCTGCTGGCTCTTGCTCTTGAGGTCGGGCAGACGTTCCCAGTTCACCAAGTCTTTGGTGCGGGCAATGCCGCAAGTGGCAGTGGCAGCCGAGAGGTCGCCCGGGCAATCGGGGTCGTGACGCTCAACGCAGAATAACCCATAGACCCATCCATCCTCGTGAGCGGTGAGGCGCATATCGTAGATGTTGGTGGCAGGGTCATCAGTCTCAGGCATGGTGATGGGGTGATTGTGGAAACGGAAGTTGTCAACTCCGTTAGGGCTCTCGGCAAGCGCGAAAAACGACTTGCGGTCAGCGCCCTCAACACGCACCACCAGCACATATTTGCCATTCCACTTGATGGCACCCGAATTGAGCGTAGCATTCACGCCTATGCGCTCCATGAAATATGGGTTGGTTTCCTTATTATAGTCGTAACGCCAAAACGGAGGCGCCATTTGTGCTGTCAACACCGGATTCTCATATCGGCAAAAAATGCCGTTACCCTCTATTGGAGTGTTTTTTCGGGTCACAAGAGCCTCATACTCTTGTTCAACCATTGCTTTTCTCTCTTCAAATGTAGCCATAGCAATTGTTTTATGGGGGATAAATTTATAAGAAAATTCACTTTTTGTGATTATTTAATACTCTTCAGGTCTTTAGCAGTGATAATGCGCTCAGAGGCGATGAACTGCTTGAACGATGGCACCGAAGGATGTCCCGGATAAGGAGCATAGAAATGTGTGGGCTTGTCGGCAGCGTTGCGCCATACCACCACATAGCAGATGGGATAATCGGCAATGGCAGGCAGCAGAACTTGGGTCCACCAGTCAGCCATAGGGATTCCCTCCATCCCGGTTTCGGTGAAAGCCACCAGTTTGCCGTGGCTGCGAGCCGCCTCAACAGCCGAGCCAATCACCTGCTCAACGCGCTTGCGATAAAGCTCCACGCCAGCTTCGGCATCGAAGTGATATACATCGCCACCCATTATGTCAACCAGCTCGTCGCCCGGATAACGCTGCAAGTAGCTCTCAACGTCGCTCACATGGTCTTTGTCGGGCGAATAGGCCCACAACACGTTGTCGATGCCTTTTTCGTTGAACACCTCGCGAGTGAGCTGCCACAACGCCTTATATTCTTGCCCAGTGCAGAAATCATAGCCCCACCAAAACCAGCTGCCGGTGTGCTCGTGCCACGGGCGGAACACCACGCCAATGCGTTGACCATCGGCGTTGCGCACCGAGCCAAGGAAGTCGGCAACGCGGCCAATCCAAGCACGCAGCGTGTCGTTGAGCGCAGTGCCCTTTTCAAGGCAACTTGCCACCACATTGCCGCCCTCGCAATTCCACGAGTCGCCTTTGGTGACAGGATTGCGCGGATGCCAGCTGACCGTGTTGATGCCGCCGCGAGCGTCTTGTGCCACCATTTGCCGGCGCATGAAGTCAAAGGGCACACCATCAAGATTATTGCTGCACTCCCATTCCATCATGCCCAAATCCCAATTGATGACAGCAGGATAGTCGCCACACACGGCTTTCACATCCGAGGCATCGGGGGTGTAGCTCCACGTGTGACCGTAGGCAGTATCATCATGGTGCCCAAATGCCACCTTTCCGGCTTCAGCCACACGGGCAAGTCGCTCGGCAAGCGCTTGGGCAGGAGTGGTAGAGGGTGCAGTACCTGCACACGCGGCTAACAGGGGTATTGAGGCCATTATTAATGCTAACTTAGTTATTTTCATTGATTTATGTATTATTCTTAATTGCTTTCTGTTTTTATTCTATTCCACGATATTCAGTTGTGCCTTGAGCAAGGTGTCATCGGCGCTGCTTGGCCCCACCATCACAGTGAATGTGCCAGGCTCAACAACGCGCTGCATGCGGCAGTTGAGCATGCTCAGCTGCTCATGCGAGACAACGAATCGCACCGTTTTTGTTTCGCCGGCATCAAGCGCCACGCGAGCAAAGCCTTTTAGCTCTTTCACCGGACGGGTGACGCTGCTAAAGTCGTCGCGCACGTACATCTGCACTATCTCCACGCCGCTGCGGCTGCCTGTGTTGGTCACCTCAACAGCCACCTCAACCTGCTCATGCGCCTTGGCGCAGCTCTTGCTGAGCCGCAGACTGCTATAAGCATAGGTAGTGTAGCTCAGACCGTGACCAAACGGATAGAGCGGAGTGCTTGGCGTGAGCGCATAGGGATGGAAATACATCGACGGCTTGTGGTTATACACCATCAGCGTCTGCCCCACGCTGCGCGGCACGGTGATGGCAAGCTTGGCACTTGGGTTGACGTCGCCAAAGAGAATCTGCGCTATGGCGGTGCCGCCACACATGCCCGGCTCCCAAGCCTCAACAATGGCAGGCAGATGCTCAGCAGCCCATTCCACGCCCAGCGGACGGCCGTTGATGAGCACCAACACCGTTGGGCGGCCCGAAGCCGCCACGCCCTCAATGAGGCGGTTTTGCAATCCCACAAGGTTAAGGTCGCTGCGGTCAGTGTCCTCGCCGCAGGTGCGTTCGTTCCATCGGTGACGCATCATATACTCGCCGGCGACAACTATGTTGAGGTCGGCTTGCCGCGCCTCGGCTATGGCTTGGTCAACGCGCTCTGCACTCATGTTTCGCGGGTCCCATCCTTGGTCAACAAAGGTCACTTCGCACTCATCGCCAACCAGTTGGCGCAGCCCTTTGAGCACTGTCACCACGTTTTCAGGCGGTTGCGGAGCAGTCCAGTCACCCATTATGTTTTCGTCATCGGCATTGATGCCAGTGACCATGATGCGACGATATTTGCCACGCTGCAAAGGCAGCAATCCATCGTTTTTGAGCAGCACAATGCTGTTTTGAGCAGCTGCGAGTGCCGTGGCGCGGTGCTCGTTGCACAAGCGCACCTCGTGAGAGTGTTGCGGGTCGGCATAAGGCCGTTCAAATAATCCCAAACGGAACTTGATGGCGAGAATACGGCGCACCGACTCATTGATGCGCTCCTCGCTAATCACGCCCTCGCTAACCAGCTCCATCACCAGCTCGTTCCAATAAACGCCATGCATGTGCATGTCCATACCGGCTTTAATGCTTTGCCCAAAGGCATCTTTTATGCTTGTGGCAGTGTGATGCAAATCGTGAAGATGCTCAATATCCATCCAATCGCTCACCACAAAGCCCTTGAAGCCCCATTCGCCGCGCAACACGTCGGTGATGAGCCACTCGTTGCTGTGGCAAGGGGTGCCGTTAAGCTCGTTGTGCGCCATCATCAGCGACAAGGCACCCGCCTTCACTCCGGCCTCAAAGGGTGGGAAGAACACCTCACGCAAGGTGCGCAACGAGGTGTCGGTGGGAGCGCCGTTGGTGCCGTTGACAGGCATACTTCCGCCCACAAAATGCTTTATGCAGGCAAGCACATCAACATCGCTGTTGAGATTGCCCTGATAGCCGCGCACCGTGGCTTCGCCCATGCGCGACACCAGATAAGGGTCCTCGCCGTAGGTCTCGCCACAGCGTCCCCAGCGAGCGTCGCGCGCCACCTCAACATTGGGGTTAAAGGTCCAATGCATATTCATTGAACGCATCTCAGCGGCGGTTTGGCGAGCAATGGTGTGCGCCATGCGCGTATCGAACGAGCAAGCCAACCCAATATTGGTGGGATAAACCGTGTTGCCGGGGCAATAAGCATTGCCATGAATGGCATCAATGCCAAATATCAGCGGAATACCCAATCGGCTGCTCATTGCCAAATGCTGCAAGCGATTGGCCTCTTCAATGGTGGGAACATGCAGAAACGAGCCAACAAGCCCCTCGGCAGCCCACTGCTCGAGTTGCTCGGGCTTGAAACCCGGATAAATGGCTTGGGCGGTGTTGTTGTGCAAATCGTCGGCGCTGAGGCTGCCAAGGTTTTGGCGAAAGTGTTCCACGCCAACATATTGGTTCATCTGACCCACTTTCTCCTCGAGCGTCATTCGCGACAACAAATCATCAACGCGCTCATCAACACTGCAATCAGGGTTTTTATATTTCATCTCTTTCATGT
>JBJECY010000093.1:0-7509 GCA_051871515.1 Muribaculaceae bacterium
CCTCTTTCGCATTGCTAAGCTTTACGCCTACCCACACTAAATAACTACTGAGCCTGGGGCTTGCCTGTGATGGTTATCAACCTTGCATTATTAATTTATGTGTGGGTTAGAGAACATTGATGGCATAATCTTCGGCTACCCGATAAACGTGTTTACATTTGCCAATGTTATGGTTTGCTGATGTAAAACTAAGTAAAGAAAAAGGGCTGATTCCTATTTCAGGAATCAGCCCTGTATTTTTCATTGCACGTTAAGTCCTATGGCTTGGTCAACGCTGGTGAAGGTGTAGCCTTTGTTTTGCAGCGTTTTTATGATTTGTGGCAGCATATTATAGAATTTATCGGTGCGGCGCGGGTCGGTGCCAAAGTGCACCATCAATATTTGGCCGTTAAGGCCGTTCTTCTTTTCGCACGTCATGAGTTTGTTCCACAACTGCTTGCTCGACTGGTATTTAGGGTCGTCGGGGGTGGTGTAGTCGTCGCTGGTGCCTGTGCCTGGTGAGAAGTTAATCACCTGCAATCCAAGCTGCTTTGCCCACGATGCAATGGTGGAGTTGTAATATTCATAAGGTGGAATGAAATAGGGCGCTTGGCTCTTGCTGATGCCGGCTTTGGCAAGTGCCTGATAGCCTTGCATGATGTCGTCGGTGAATTGTTGCTTGGTCACAAGCAGCGAATCGGGGTTCTCCCACGGCATGTAAAGCAGATGGGCGTTGCTGTGGGTGCTTATGTAATGGCCGTCGCCGCGCAGACGGTTCACAATCTCGGGGTACATGTCAATGAATGTGCCAGTAAAGAAAAACGAGCCTTTCACACCGTATTTCTTGAGGGTGCTGATGATTTTCTCGGCACCATCGGCACGGTCGTGTGCGGTGAATACCAGACTAATGGTTTTCTTGGCGGGGTCGGTGCGCACAATGCCTCCATCGCGATAGATGTTCATGTCGTTGCGAGCTTGGCTCTGCATGCGGCCTTCTTCTTGATAGGTTGAAAGCGGGAAAGTGAGCGATGCAGTGCCGTCCATAGTAGGCTCGTTGGTCGAGTAGTCGTGCATATTGTCGTGATACACCAAATAGTCCATTTGAAAATCTTCGTAGTTGTTGGGCTTGGCACCGTTTCGCACGTCGCCCACAAGGTTAACACCACGCAAACTCTCAAAGATTGTGCGGTAAACAGGACCGTCAATCAGTCCGCCGGTGGTGTTGCCCACTTCTTCAAACACCAAGCAAGAGTGCGGTTGGCGCGGATAGTTTCCGCCAATTGGCAGCTCCACAATCATACTCACGCCCCACGGGTTGCAGCCAAAAAGCCAGTCGCGCAGCGAGCCTTCCATCTCTTGATATTGTGTGTCACCGGTGAGTTGGCGGTAGAGAATACATTGCGTGAGCATTGCTGTGGTGAGGTTGTTTGAGCACCATACCCCGGGAATACCGTTGAGGAATGGCGAGTTGAGCTCCTTGGCGCGAATAAGCACACGTTCAATGCCCGAGCGCAGGTTGCGGATAAATTCGCGTTTGATGCGCTCTGTGCCCATAGTGGCAAGCTGATAGTGACCCATATTCATGAATGGGTATATTTGATAGTGCTTCACGCTGTCGGCACCCATCCAAGGGGTGATGGGCTCGCGTCGGCCATATTCAAGCGCTTGCGTGAAATATTCCTTATTGCCTGTGGCGCGGTAAAGCTCAATGGCTCCCAATTCCATGTCGTCAACCCAGTTGTCTTCTTCGTAGATGTAAGGCGATACCACTGATGCTGTCTGGCAATTGCCGGGTTTGTCGAGTCCCACTTGATAAGCGTCGGCGGCTTTTGAGCCAATCAACTGGGCAAATTCAGGATAGAAAGGCTTAAGTATTTGCGAACCCAGAGCAAAATCTGAGGCAAACTTGCCGGCAGTGCTTGCCACGCCCATTGTTGCGTTAAGAAATTTGCCGCGTTGCTGTTTCTCGCCGGTGCAGAAATACACTGGCCTACCGTTGTTAGGGCCGTAGCCATAGTCGGCTGGGTCGTTCTTTGGCAGTTTCATGCCCACATGGTCACGGTCGTCGGCAAGCTGATTGTAAAGCTCGCCTTTCTCGGGATTCATGCGGTTTAGCCAGTCCATTCCCCAATATATTTCGTCGATGATGTCGGGGATGCCATTTGCGCCGGGTTCACCGTTGGCTTGGTGATAGTCGGCAAAGGCGTTGGGGTTTTGCTGATAGGCAAACATCATCTGATAGATGGCATTGGCAGTGGTGGTGGTGTATTGCAGGCAGTCGCTTGCATCGTGCCATCCGCCGCGCACGTCAAGAAACTCGCCGGTTTTGGTGGGGTGGTACACTATGTAACCGTCTTTTTGGTGGCAGCTGTCGCGCAAGAAAGGGTTGTAGCCGCAACGTTGCTGGCGCATGTAGCGCAGCACATAATCAGCGGTGCCGTTATATACGGCGCCATTGATGGGAAACACCTGCGAGCGAGTGCCACCCACTTGCACGTAATAGGTGCCTGGGGTGGTGAGCTGGCTGAAGTTAAGACGGTAGGTCGATTTCATTTTGCCGTAAGGCGCGGTGGCTTGCACCTGATTGCTGTTGAGCACCACCTTTCCGGTGAATGCGTCAATCACTTGAAAGGTGTTAACCTGAGTGGCATCGTTGCACAGCAGCACCGCCACTTTAGTGGCTTGGGGCAGATAGCCCAGTTGGTTTGTTCTAATCCAGTTGCCAGCCCACGATGTGGCGGCTGCAAGCATGGTAATCAGAATGGTTGTAACTTTTTTCTTCATGACATTTATAATTTACGGATTATTTTTCCTGATGTGGTTTCGTTGAAATGTTTTGTAGCTATGTATTTTTTTGGTATAGAATAAGGTGGTAGCAATTGCTTCATTTTCTCAATGAGCGCGGGTTGCACGTTGCCGTGCTTCAAAGTGCCTGGCGGCAGCGACGAGTATTCAAGGGCAATCACCACCTCTTCGCCCCATTTTTTAGAAGGTTGTGACGTGATGAAAAACCTTATTGAAGGGAACAAAGGCGCAAGCTTTTGCTCAATCTCCTCGGGGAACACCTTTATGCCGCCGGTGTTGATGACGTTGTCAAAACGCCCGCGCCAAAAGAAATGTTTGTTGTCAACAAGGTCAACCACGTCGTTGGTGACGATGCGTGGCTGTGAGAATTGCGGAGCATTGATAATAAGACATTGCCGCTGGTCGGCTTCAAAGGTGACGTTGCCCACAGCCTTGAATGGCATTTCAATTTTGCTCGCCGGAGCAAGTGCCACATGGCTACATGTTTCGGTCATTCCGTAGGTGAGATAGGCGTTTGCGCCGTATTCGGCAAGCCAATGTTCAAGCCTCGGCGCCAATCTGCCACCGCCAATTATCATAGCGTCAATCATTGCCAGCTTCTCGGGGTTGTTGAGAAGATATTGTATTTGCGACGGCACAAAAGCAGCAAGCGAAATGCGCTGAGTGCCGTTATAGTTGGCAAGCGGAGTGTTGCTTGGCTCTTCCTCAACGATGCTTGCTCCCAGCATGAGCGCCCTCACAATCATCATCTTGCCGGCAATGTAGCGGGGCGAGAGGTTGAGGTGGAACAGCGAGTGGGAGTTGAGCGAGAAAAAGCGGTTGGTAAGCTCAGCCGATGCTTGCATATCGCTTTTAAGCAGGCGTATGGGCTTTGGTTGCCCGGTTGAGCCTGAGGTGTGAGCCTCCACCGAATTGCTCTCGTCGAGGAATTGAGCAATAAAACGGTAAGTCTCGGGCGATGCAGCCTTTTGCACATCACCGAGGGTGTTACACAATATGTTATTGATTGTGATATTCATTTTGGCAAAGAAGTTGTCCAATCAAGTTCAGGCAGTTGCCATTGCTTTGATGGGTTATAACACAGATAGTCATTGATTTGCTCAAGAGGCGAGGTGGCGTTGTTTGAGAAAACCGCGCCAGTGCCTAAACCTTGCGGAATGAGCGGTTTGAGTGTTGCCACCCATTGTGCCAAAGCGTTGAGGCCCACGTTTGATTCGAGCGCCGAGGTTATCCATGCGCCAATGTTCATCATCGATGCCATTTTCAGCCAATCGGTTGAGTTGCCAATGCCTCCCATCAACGATGGTTTGAGAATGATGTAATGAGGTCTGATGGTTTGCAGCAGCGACATCATGGTCATGGGGTTGGTGATGCCAATAAGCTCCTCATCGAGAGCAATGTGAATGGGCGATTTGGCGCATATTTCAGCCATCTTTTGCCATTGACCTTGCTTGATGGGCTGTTCGCACGAGTGTATGTGGTATTTTGACAGTTGTTCAAGGCGTTGCAGAGCAATGTCGGGCGAGAAACCGCCGTTGGCGTCAACGCGGATGGTGAGTTCATTGTGAGAAAAACGGTCTCTGATGTATTTCACCATTTCAAGTTCGCTGTCAAAGTCGATGGCTCCTATTTTTAGTTTGATGGTTCGGAAACCGGCGTTGATTTTTTGAGTGATGCGTTGCAGCATTTGGTCTTTGGTGCCCATCCACACCAGTCCGTTAATGGGAATATGCGACTTCCCTTCAACGAAAGGTGATTGATAGATGATTCGCCGTCCGCCCGAAGCAAGGTCACGCAATGCCGTTTCAAAGCCAAACATTATTGACGAGTGGCAAGTGAGGTCGGTAGCAATGCCCTGGCTGATGTTGTTGCACAGCTCTTGCAACTTGGGCAGATAATCGTCGTTGTCCTCAGCCGATAGTCCCTTGAACAGCGCACATTCGCCCAACCCGTAGATTTGTGGATTGTCGTCGTCCCAAATCTTCAGGAAATAGGTGTCTTTGTGCAGCATCACGCCGCGCGATGTGCCGCCAGGCTCAATGAAATGAAGTCTGTAAGGAGCAAAAGCCGCTTTCATCATCCCGGGAATTTAGGATATTTCTCAAAGTCGGGGTCGCGTTTCTCAAGGAAAGCGTTTTTGCCTTCTTGGGCTTCTTCCATGGTGTAATACATGAGAGTTGCGTCGCCTGCAAGCTCCATCAGTCCGTGTTGACCGTCGAGTTCGGCGTTGAGGCATCGTTTCACCATGCGTATGGCAAATGGGCTGCGCTTCATGATGGTTTGGCACCATTCCACAGTCTCGTCTTCGAGTTGTTCACGAGGCACCACTTTATTCACGAGCCCCATTTCAAGAGCTTCTTGAGCTGAATATAGACGGCACAGATACCATATCTCGCGAGCCTTTTTCTGGCCCACGCAGCGAGCCAGATATGAGCTGCCAAATCCGCCGTCGAAGCTACCCACTTTGGGACCAGTCTGACCGAATTTTGCGTTATCAGAAGCAATAGAGAGGTCACACACCACGTTGAGCACGTTGCCGCCGCCCACTGCGTAGCCGTTGACCATTGCAATTACGGGTTTGGGGATTGAACGAATCATCTTGTGAAGGTCGAGCACGTTGAGCCGTGGGGTGCCTTGGCTGTCGCTATATCCGCCAATGGTTTTATAGTTTTGGTCGCCGCCTGAGCAGAATGCTTTGTCGCCGATGCCGGTGAGAATAATCACGCGGATGTCGCTACGCTCGCGGCATATATCAAATGCATCGAGCATCTCGGTGTTGGTGAGAGGGCGGAAGGCGTTGTAAACTTCCGGGCGGTTGATGGTGATTTTTGCTATGCCTTGATACTGCTCAAACAGTATGTCGGTGTATTGTTTGATTGGGGTCCATTCTCGGTTTGCCATAATTTGAAAGATATGCTATATATATTAATAATGTGGTACAAAAGTTTTATGGGTGTGTAGCCTAAGCATGCAACACGTTTACAAAAATAATCAAATGTGATGATTCTCGCAACACGCAAGCCTGCTGAACAGTTGGCTGAATTCTTGTGCATCGGTGGCGTTGTTGGTGTGCAGGGCAAGCAGGGCAGGGGTTTGTGCACCGAAAAACAGAGGCAGCTGCTGTTGAAGCTGTGGCATTGAGCTCGCACTGAAATAGGTGTAGCCAAATGCATGGGCATACTTCTCAATTGGCAAGGTGCGTTTCACTTGGAAATATTGCTCAAACTCGGGCAGCTCATGCGGACCGTCGATAAAACGGAAAATGCTGCCGCCATCGTTGCATATTACAACGATTTTTAGCATGTGCGAGTTGTAGGCCGATGTTAAGCCGTTGATATCGTAGGCCAGTGACATGTCGCCTGTGATGAGAAGGGTGGGCCTGGATTCCTGCTGTGCAATCATGGCCCCGAGAGCAGTAGATGTAGAGCCGTCGATACCCGAGACGCCTCGGTTACACCAATAATCGGCGTGGGCCAATTGCGGTAAAGCCATGGCATAGCGCACGGTGAGCCCGTTTGACAATTGTAGGCAGCATGGTGAAGATGCTGTGTTGAGCACGGTGCGAATTGCTTTCATGGCACACCATGGCGCTTGTTCAATCAGTTGCTCTGCTTTGTGCCATGCTTGGTTTTGCAGGTCTTGCCACAGCGCTCCATAGTTGTTGGTGCTATGCTGTTGTGGCTGCGGGCACAAAGTGCTGAACAAGGTGAGCGGCGTAACGGCAATGCTGCGAGTGAGGTGCTGCATGGTGTCGATGATGTTGCGGTCGATGCCCACGCGCCATTGCTGTGCGTTGCCGGCATATTGCCGTAGAAATTGCTTCAACGATTGCGAAACCAGCGCGCCGCCGGTATATATAATAATGTTGGGCGAGAGTGTTTCTTTCATCTGGTTGCTTGCGGCAGCCAGTGCAACGTCGGGTTGCGTGACAATGCCGGGTGCATGCACGTTGGCAAGATGTTCGCTGATTACTGCAATGTTGGGGCATTGCGCCAATTGTGCAATGGCTCGGTTGAGCTTTTCGCTTGGGCGCATAAAGCCGCACACAATGAGCACTTTGTCAGAGCTATGCACTTCTTGCCTTAGTGCAAGAGCATCTTGAGCATTGATGGAGGGAGTTGCCGGTGTTGTTTCAATCACCCTTGGTGTGCTGCTTGCTTCGGTGAGTTGGTAGAGTGGTTTTGATGTGTAGATATTAATGTGCGCAGGTGCACATGGCTGAGTTTTTGCAGCAATTATAGCCTCGTTGAGCGAGCGGTTTATCCACCACATCTCCTCTTGGTTGTGTGGCATTGATGGCAGTGAGCAGTGATGCTTCACAATCTGTTGCAGAGCAAGAGGTTGGCGCATTGTTTGGCTATCGTTTTGGTCAATCCATGCTTCGGGTCGGTCGGCTGAGATAACAATCAGAGGCAGATGCGCATAATATGCTTCAGCAACGGCAGGTGCAAAATTGAGTAGTGCAGAGCCTGATGTACAAATCAAAGCCACAGGCTCACCGGTTTGTTGAGCCAAGCCCAGTGCAACGAATGATGCGCTGCGTTCATCAACAATCACAGTTTTTTTGATGCGATTCTCGCGAGCAAGAGCAATGATGAGTGGCGCATTGCGCGAACCGGGAGAAAGCACGGCATGTTTTGTGCCGTGTGCCACCAGCAATGCCGCCAGTTCTTCACATGCTTTGTGTATGGTGTTTTGCATAATGCTTGTTTCAATGAAGTCTTT
>JBJECY010000094.1:0-7326 GCA_051871515.1 Muribaculaceae bacterium
GATTTGAGCAGCCGCACCCTTGACGGCATCACCCTTGGCGAGTGCCGCGCATGGGACTATGTGAATGAGCATGGCGACACCATCAGTTGCCGCTATTACTTGCCAGCCAACTTCAGCGCTGACCGCAAATGGCCAATGGTGGTGAACTATTATGGCGGATGTAGCCCAACCAGCCGATATTTTGAGTCGCGTTATCCACAGCACGCCTATGCTTCGCAGGGATATGTGGTGTTGGTGATTAATCCTCGTGGCGCAAGCGGATTTGGACAGGAACATGCTGCTTGGCACGTCAACACAGCCGGCGAAGGCGTTGCCGATGACATCATTGGTGCCACTCGCAGTTTCTGCCGCCAACATGACTTTGTCAACGATAAGAAAATTGGTTGCATTGGTGCCAGCTACGGCGGTTTCATGACGCAGTATCTGCAAACCAAAACCGACCTTTTTGCCGCAGCCGTTTCGCATGCCGGCATCAGCGACCACACCAGTTATTGGGGTGAGGGATATTGGGGATATAGCTACAGCGAAGTGTCGATGGCAGGCAATTATCCCTGGACCAACCGTCACCTCTACGTTGACCAAAGTCCGCTCTTCAATGCCGACAAAGTGCACACACCGCTGCTATTCCTGCACGGCACCGCCGATAATAATGTGCCCACGGGCGAGAGCATACAGATGTACACCGCCCTCAAGCTGCTTGGGCGTGAAGCTGCCCTTGTGCTTGTTGATGGCGAAGACCACTACATCACCGACTACAACAAGCGGATAAAGTGGCAAAACACCATCTTCGCATGGTTTGCCAAGTGGCTCAATGACGATGCTTCGTGGTGGAACCAAATGTATGGCGGCAAGAATCTGTAACCACACCTCATGAAAGTGTAATAGAAGCTGATATATAATCATTTACCATCATCAGATAGTTAAGAAACCACGCTCTTAACTATCTGATTTTTATATAGGTATAGCGTTCGTAATAAGGAATCAATGGCGTGACACCGCACAGGGGAGAGCCTTTGTGTGCTCAAAAAAGTTAAAACTATTGTGGATTTGAGAAATAAGCGGTAATTTCGCACCTAAATATGCACAGGTGTTGCGTCACCGGGGAAAGCGCGTGGTTATCGTGCCTTGTTGGCTCCCTCGTGGCGTAGTGAAAAGGGAATCGGGTGTGAATCCCGAGCAGAGCCGCTGCTGTGAGCTTCAAATTTTTTAATGCTTGCGCTGCACTGATTACAGAGAATGGTCACTATGGACATGATGCCGTGGGAAGGCCGCAGCGTTGAGTGAAGCAAGCCAGAATACCTGCCTGATAAATATTATTTTGTTTTTATGACTCTCGGACTTAGGGTTGAAACAAAAGATGCAGCATGCACAATGCCCATTCTCAAAATCAAGGAGATGGAGCGTGATGATATCCCTTTTTGTTTATGCCCGTGACGTGCGTTGAGCAACAAGAATAAAGGGCGTAAACTGATGAAAAGATTGCGAATACACATATTTGTTGTTATGGCTATGCTGGCTGTTGCCGGTGTGGCTCAGTTTCGCATCGACTCGATTCAGCACCTTAGCCAAGTGGTGGTTGTGGGCAACCTGAAACCCTATGTTGAGGTGATTCCGGCACAGACGCTCAGCGGCAAGCGCCTTGAAGGGCTTAACAGCCATTCGGTGGCCGATGCCATTCGCTATTTCTCGGGAGTGCAGATTAAGGACTATGGCGGTGTGGGCGGTGTCAAGACCGTTGACATCCGTTCGATGGGCACCAATCACCTTGGCGTGTTCTACGATGGTATTCAGCTTGGCAATGCGCAAAACGGCCAAATTGACTTGGGCAAGTTTTCGCTCGATAATATTGAGGAAGTAACGGTTTACAACGGCCAGAAGAGCGAGATTTTTCAGTCGGCCAAAGACTTCGGTTCGGCGGGAACGGTTTATTTGCGTTCGCGGCGGCCGCGTTTTGATGGCGACAAGCGCATCAATGCCAACGTGACCATGCGCACCGGCTCGTTTGGGCTTGCCAATCCCTCGTTGCGCATCGACTATAAGTTGAGCCAAAGGGTGAGCAGCACCGTGAGTGCCGAATATACCTATGCCACCGGCCGATATAAGTTCCGTTATCGCAAGAAGTTTAGCGACGGCACCCCGGCGTGGGACACCACAGCCATCCGGCGCAATGGCGATATTGGCGCGCTGAGGGTTGAGGGCGGACTGTATGGCACCCTTGACCGCGGCAGCTGGAACGTCAAAGCCTATTACTACGATTCAGAGAAGGGGATTCCCGGTGCGATAGTGAACAATGTGTGGAAAAACTCGCAGCGCCAATGGGACCGCAACTTCTTTGTGCAGGGCAGCATGCGCAAGACCCTTGGCGAGCGTTACACCATGATGGTTAACGCCAAGTATGCCCACGACTATATGCGTTATCTAAACCCTGACACCACGCTGATGTATATCGACAACACTTTCCGCCAAGATGAGCTGTATGTGTCAATCGCCAATCGCTTGCGAGTGACCGACGGTTGGGATGTGAACCTGAGTGCCGACTATCAGTGGAACCACCTTAATGCCAATCTTGCCAATTTTGCTTATCCCACACGCCACACTGAGCTTGTTGCGCTTGCCACAGCCTATCGCTGGCAACGATTCAAGGCACAGGCAAGCCTGCTTGGCACTTTTGTGTCAGACCGCTACAAGGTGCGCAACAACGGCGTTGAGCTTGCCGCCAAAAACAGCAGCAAAAGCCGTTTCACTCCGGCGGTGTTTGTGAGCTATCAGCCGTTTGCCGAACAGGCACTCACCGTGAGGGCTTTTTATAAGCGCGTGTTCAGGATGCCCACTTTCAACGACCTTTATTACACTGATATGGGCAATGCTAAGCTCAATCCCGAGTATGCCACGCAATATGACATTGGTGCCGTTTATCGCACCGACTTCAGCGGCGAGGTGTTGCGCTCGGTTGACGTGAGCGTTGATGGCTACTATAATATCATCGACGACAAGATAATAGCTGTGCCCAAAGGCACGGGGCAATATCGCTGGATGATGATGAACATTGGCAAGGTGAAGATTCGCGGCATCGATGTCACCGGCAAGGTGGCGCTGAGTTTGCCTGCCGGCATAGCCCTTGAGGGCGGATTGTCGTACACCTATCAGCGCGCGCAAGACTATTCCGACCCCACCGACTGCCTCGACGAAGCAGGCTCCTATAAGGGTCAGATAGCATATATTCCGCGTCACAGTGGCAGTGCCATTGCTCAAGCCAAATGGCGCCAGGCGGAGCTTAATTACAGCTTTATCTATGTGGGCGAGAGGTATCACAACTCGTCGAACATTCTTGCCAACTACGAGCAACCGTGGTACACCCACGACCTCTCGGCAGGATATAAGTTTAACTTTGGCAAGGTTGCATTGCGTGCCGTTGCCGAGGTGAATAACGTGTTTAATCAGCAATACGATGTGATACGCAATTATCCCATGCCCGGTAGAAATTATAAACTGATTTTGAAATTCGACATCTGATGAAAGGCAGAAAACACATATTGGCAATGATGGCTTGCGGCGTGCTGCTTGCGGCGCTCAATGCGTGCCGGCACGACGATGTGATATTCATCCCCGAGGAGGTGCCGGTGAGCACGCCCGAATACACCTCGGTGCAGGGATTTTACCTGCTCAACGAGGGCAATATGGGCAGCAATAAGTGTACGCTCGACTATTACGACTTCACCACAGGCGTTTACACTCGCAACATCTATGGCAACGCCAATCCCAATGTGCCCAAGGAACTGGGCGACGTTGGCAACGATTTGGCTGTGTATGGTTCTCGCCTCTATGCCGTGGTCAACTGCTCAAACAAGGTTGAGGTGATGGACAAGTTCACGGCGCAGCGCATTGGTCAGGTTGATGTGCCAAACTGCCGCTACATAGCCTTTCATAAGGGTTATGCCTATGTGACAAGCTATGCCGGTCCGGTGGTGATTGACCCGGAATATGAGCAACGCGGATATGTGGCGAAGGTCGATACTGCCTCGTTGCAGGTGGTGGCTGAGTGTGTGGTGGGCTTTCAACCCGACGGCATTGCCATTGTCGATGATAAGATTTATGTGGCAAACAGCGGCGGTTACCGCGTGCCCAACTATGAGCGCACGGTGAGCGTGATTGGGGTAGAATCGTTTAAGGTTGAGGAAACCATCGACGTTGACGTGAACCTGAGCCTGCTGGCTGCCGACAAGCACGGCGGCTTGTGGATTGCCACCCGCGGCGACTACTATGAGGTGGAATCGAGCCTGTATTGCTACGATGTGCGCAAGCGCCGTATTGTGAAGCACCTCGATGTGCCGGTGAGCAACATGTGCATAAGCGGCGATTCAATCTATGTGGTGTCGAGCGCATGGAGCAACGTGGAGATGAGCAACAAGGTGACTTTTGCCGTGATTGACGTTGCCAAGCAGGAGTGCGTGAGCAGCAATTTCATCACCGACGGCACCGAGACCAAGATAAAAGTGCCTTATGGCATTGAGGTGAACCCTATCACCAAAGACATCTATGTGACCGATGCGCGCAACTATGTGAATCCGGGCTACCTTTATTGCTATGGCAGCGACGGTGTGCTCAAATGGAGCGTGCGCACCGGCGATGTGCCTGCCCACATTGCCATGTTGGGCGACGAGGCAGATTAGAAATCGCATTTATGACAATTATATCATCACTGTTTATATAAGAATAACAAAATGAACAAGACGAAATTTTTTGCAATGACAATTGCCGCTTTAGGAGCATTGACCGTGAATGCCCAAAACAGCAAATATATAGCAAAAGTGTATGACTACCTGCCTGCACCGGGGCAGTTTGTCAACGAGATTCCCGAGTGGGAAGAAGGCGACACCAAGGCAAGCATGCTCGAAAAGGCAAATGAGCAGCTTGTGGGCGGTGCCACCAAGGGAATGGTTACCCTTGGCGGCTATGGCGGCTATGTGGTGTTTGGCTTTGACCATGCCGTGGTGAACGTGAGCGGTGAGCCTGATTTCATGGTATATGGCAACTCAATATACGATATGACCGACGCCACCTATGCAAGCTCTGAGCCGGGCATTGTGATGGTGAGCGTTGACGCCAACGGCAACGGCTTGCCCGACGATGAATGGTATGAGCTGGCAGGCAGCGACTATAACGCCGCCGCCACCTTTCACGGATATCAGATTGAATACATAAAACCCGATGCTGACCGCGCGACCAATGCCGACCCCGACCCTGACGACTCAACGATACTTGACCGCACCTACATCAAGTGGACCAGCAACGACGAGGCTTGCCCCGAGGGCTATGTGAAGCGCAATCAGTTTCACACCACCAACAGCTATTGGCCTGCATGGATTGATGCAAGCACCCTTGCCTTTGAGGGCACACGCATAGAGTGCTTGGCACGGAACATCGCCACCACCGGCTTGCGCTACATGTCAATACCGCGCGAATGGGGATATGTTGACGATATGCCCAACGGCGACTGCATTGGCTTTGACATTGGTTGGGCGGTTGACGCCAACGGCAATGCAGTGAATCTGCCCGAAATACACTTTGTGAAAGTATATACGGCAGTGAACTGCGAGCATGGTTGGATAGGCGAGATGTCAACCGAGGTGCAAGGAGCCGAGGACCTGCATCCATCAGCAAGTGTGAGCGATATAGAAGCTAATGACCACATATCAATTATGGGAGCCGAAGGCATTATAAAGGTTGCCGGGGCGCGCAACGTGACAGTGTTTACGCTTGGCGGTGCTTTGGTTGCTCAACAGGCAGGCGATGGCGAGGTGACACTGATGCCAGGGCTTTATGTGGTGAAGGCCGATTGGCGCACCGCTTTAGTGAAAGTGAAATAAACTTATGTGATACTATAATAATAACGACTAAAAAACAAGTAACAATGAAGAAACTTTTTACTCTTATGGCAGCTGCAATGTTGGCAGCTGGTGTTGTAGCGCAGAATGTGACTCTTGATTTGAGCAAAGCAACCACCGAATTGACCTTTGACAGCGAAACCGGTGCGTGGACAGAGACCTTTAACGCAGACAAGACTGTGATTGAGAGTCAAAGCTTTGTGTTTAAGCACAATGCCTATACCGCATGGTCCTCATGGTGGGGATTCACCGTGTCAAATTCTACCAATAATGAGCCTCGCACCGACTATTATACCTATCAATACAGCAATATGGCGAAGGGCGGCATTTTGCTCAACGAAGACGGCACCGTGAAACGCGACGAGAACGGCGTGATTGAAGTGAGTGCCGATATGCCTTATTTGGTAGCCTATTACTCATCGTACGAGGGCGATAAATCAACCGTTTTGGTGTTTGCCGATGGCTTGGCACACGAAGTGGTGGGTGTGTATGTCAACCTTAACTCTTATGCCTATTACGACGTGATTAACGGTGACGGCTATGCCCGTGCTTTAAACCAAGATAACGATAAGTTCACTCTCACCATTCATGGCGTGAAAGACGATAAGAGCGAGGCCGAGGTTGAAGTGACACTTGCTTCGTATAACAACGGCGACCTTACTATCAACCGCGGTTGGAAATACGTTGACCTCACGTCGCTGGGCGCAGTCAACGAGATGTATTTCACCATGGACTCAAGCGATTCAGGAACCTACGGGATGAACACGCCAAGCTACTTCTGCCTCGATAAACTCACCATCAATGGTCAATCATCGAGCATTGAATCGGTTCAACAAAACGGCGTGAACATTGCTTATGACCGTGCTGCCCAAGTGGTAAACTTTGGTGAACCAACATTTGCCGCCATCTATAACACCAACGGTCAGCAAGTGAAGGCTGGCGAAGGCTCATCAATCAGCGTGAGCGACCTTGAAAGCGGCATCTATGTGGTGAAAGCCGGCTCAAGCGCCATCAAGATTGCAAAGTGATGTAACGTAAAAAAAATAACCGCATTGCACCAGTTATCGGGCGACGCTGCTATGCTTGCAGCGCCGCCCGAATGTGTATATATTGCCGGGCTGGTTTGCGATGGGGCTGAACTTAAACAGGTAGGCTGTTATGCGCAAATGTGGTTTTTTATCATCTGTCTTTCTGCTTTTTAGCCACAATTAAGCTCCATTGCGCCCTCAAAACATCTGCTCAAAAACTAAAGTTGTTATCATCACAAAGCCAATGACCGAGTTGCGATAATAAAAAACATGTGACTTATTGCTTGTGGAACGAAAAAAATATATAAATTTGCAGTGAACTTTGGTGTCGGCGCACATCGCCACAAGATGTGAGCCGGTGAAAAGGGAATCGGGTGTGAATCCCGAGCAGAGCCGCTGCTGTGAGCTTCAAA
>JBJECY010000095.1:0-32898 GCA_051871515.1 Muribaculaceae bacterium
GTTGAGTTCTTCAAATTTATTCGCTAATTTTGCACTTGCAGGTAGAATCTGCGCATGATGATTGAAAACCGGCTCTGTAATCAACTGTTACGTTGAAGTGAATTGTGAGATGCTGAGCGATAATCGGCGTTTGCCAAGGCGAAACAAAAAAATGACCTTTGTAATTGGCAAAAGCGGTGTTAATTGTTGTTTATATAACGATAATGAAGTGATTAATCGGGCATATTTAGTATATTTGCAACTATGAAAACAGGAGAAAAAAGCAAACTTCCGTATAAATGGTATAGAATAGCGTTGCCAGTAGTCATAGGCTTGGGCGTGACGTGGTGGATATTTGCCGACCAATTGGGTGATTTCAATTGGGGCGAATTGCAGATGAGCGGACGTGCGTGGTGGGGCATAGCGTTGGCTGTGCTGATGCTGTGCGGCCGTGAATTGGGCTACGTTTGCCGCTATCGGTTCATCACCAATGGCGATTTGACGTGGATGCAGGCTTTCAAGGTGTGCGTGATGTGTGAGTTTTCGTCGGCCATGACACCCAGTTCGGTTGGCGGCAGCGGCTTGTCGATGGTGTTTATGCACCGTTACGGCATCAGCATAGGCCGTGGCACCACACTCATGCTCAGCACCGTGTTTTTCGACGGTCTGTTTTGTGTGATTAGCCGCCCCTTGGTTTTGCTGTTTGTGCCTTGGCATGAGCTTGTTGACCCATTGAATGTGGAGTGGATTATGGACCCCGGTTTGCTTATTGGTTTGATATATGGCAGCGTGGTTGCCGGCACGGTATTGCTGTTTCTTGGCATTGTGGTGTGGCCCAATTGGATGCGTGCGCTGCTTAGCACGGTGTTCTCGCTGCCGTTGCTGCGCCGCTGGCATGGCAAGGCGCTTGAACTCGGCAACAACATGGTGAATGCATCAAAGGAATTGAGGCACCAGAGTGCGGCATGGTGGTTGAAGTGCATTGGCGTGACTTTCATGTCGTGGACGTGCCGATTCCTGATTATAAATGCGCTGATGTTTGCGTTTGTCGATAACCTCGACCAAATATTGGTGTTTGCCCGCCAAACGGTGGTGTGGCTGGTGCTCATTGTTTGCCCCACGCCCGGAGGTAGTGGAGTGGGCGAGTGGCTGTTTAGCGGCTTCTATGGCGATATGATAGCCTCAGGCTCGGTTGCAGTGGTTGTGGCGTTGCTTTGGCGCGTGTTCAGCTATTATGTGTTCCTGGTGATGGGCGCTGTGGTTGCTCCGCTGTGGGTGAGAGGCGATTCAAAAAAAGATGATAAATGAAACTGTTTCACTTTGACGTAAAGTAGGAAAACATTGAATTGATAATATGAAAAGACTTCTTTTAGCAATGGCTTTTGCCATGATGAGCGTGATGATGTGGGCTGCCGACGGTAAGAAGGTGGCAGTGATACCCATTGATACTGAGATTGGCAGCACGTCGTGGCGTTATCTTCAAAAGGGATTTGAGATGGCACAGCAGGTTGATGCTGACGTGGTGTTGCTTCACATCAACACCTATGGCGGCACGGTGGAGCATGCCGACAGCATGCGCACAATGATATTGGCAAGCAAGCGACCTGTGGTGGCGTTTATCGACAATAATGCAGCCTCGGCAGGTGCGCTCATTTCTATTGCATGTGATAGCATCTTTATGTGTGAAGGCGCTAATATTGGCGCTGCTACGGTGGTCAATCAGTCGGGCGAGGCAATGCCCGATAAATACCAATCATATATGCGTTCAATCATGCGCAGCACAGCCCAGTCACACGGCAAGGTTAAGGAGATGGGCGAGGACAGCGTGGTGGTGACGCGCTGGTTCCGCAATCCGTTGGTTGCCGAGGCAATGGTTGACCCGCGCACGGCGGTGCCCGAGGTGGGCGATGACAGCACGCGTGTGGTGACGTTCACAGCCTCTGAGGCGGTGAAATATCACTTCAGCGAGGGCATTGAGCAAAGTGTGGAAGGTGTGATTGAGAACCGCTTGGGATATGAACATTATGAGGTGATAACCTATGAACCAAGTTTCATTGACCGTCTTGTGGGATTCTTTGGCAGCGGAGCCGTGCAAGCCATTCTCATAATGATAATAGTTGGCGGCATCTATTTTGAGTTGCAGTCGCCGGGCATTGGCTTCCCGTCGCTTGCCGCAGTGGTGGCTGCCGTGCTCTATTTCAGTCCGCTTTACATTGATGGCTTGGCGCAAAGCTGGGAGATAATTGCATTTGCCTTGGGCGTGTTGCTCATTTTGCTTGAAGTGTTTGTGATACCGGGATTTGGCATTGCAGGCATCTCTGGCATTGTGCTGGTGTTTGTTTCGCTGGTGTTTGCGCTCATTGGCAATGTCTCACCCATTGATTTTGGATATACCACAAATAGCGATATTATGATAGCGATGATAATAGTGATGGCAGGATTCCTGCTTGGTGTGGCACTTATATTATATGTGTCGCACAAAATTGGCAGCAAGGGAATAATGCGCGACTCGGCATTGCAGCTTGAGCAGCGTGTTGAAGACGGTTATATTGGTGTGCCCACCGATATAAATACCTACATTGGTATGCAAGGCACCGCACACACCGTGCTGCGCCCCTCGGGCAAGGTGAAGATGCCCGATGGCAAAGTGGTTGATGCCGTGTCGATGGGCGACTTTATTGACGCAGGCAGCCCTGTGAAGGTGGTGAAATATGAGAACACTCAGCTTTATGTTGAAAAGGCATAACCACCGCTGCTGTGAGTTTTAGGCAAAGATTCTTAATTAAGATATAATCAAGAGATTAGTACGAAACAGATTGTGATATGGACAATAAATTTATAGGTATCATACCGGCAAGATATGCCTCCACTCGGTTCCCGGGCAAACCGCTTGCAAGATTGGGTGGTAAATACATGATTGAGCGAGTGTGGAATCAGGTGAGCAGTGTGCTTGATAGTGTGCTTGTTGCCACCGATGACAGCCGCATTTTTGATGCCGTTGAGGCTTTTGGCGGCAAGGCTGTGATGACTGGCAGCGAGCATCGCAGCGGCACCGACCGTTGTTTTGAGGCTTATGAAAAGGCCGGCAACGGTGAGGAAGTGATTATCAACATTCAGGGCGATGAGCCTTTCATTCAGCCTGAGCAGTTGCAAGCCATCATGCAGTGTTTTGACGATGAGGCAACGCAGATAGCCACTTTGGTGCGCCCTTTTGACCCGTCACAGCCATTTGAGCAGTTGCAAAACCCCAACACTCCCAAAGTGGTGATTGACGATAACCAATTTGCATGCTTGTTCTCACGCTCGGTGATACCCTTTGTGCGAGGTGCCGAACCAATGACGTGGCCCCAGAAAACGCAGTATTACACCCATATTGGCATGTATGCCTATCGTGCTGAGGTGTTGAAGCAAATCACACGCTTGCCGCAATCGAGCCTTGAGATTGCCGAGAGCCTTGAGCAGTTGCGTTGGCTGCAAAACGGCTATAAGATAAAAGTGGGCTATAGCCAGTGTCAAACAATTGGCATTGACACTCCTGACGACCTGAAGCGTGCCGAGGAGTGGCTTGCCAAGAACGGTGAAAACAAATAAACTCATAATCTCATGGTAAATCGCAAGACTGCTCCTGCCATTAAGCCTTATCCCGAGGTGCACCTGAGTGTGCCTGAATGGCAACAGTTGCCCAATGGCGCACAGATGTGCGTGGTGAATTATGGCGAGGTTGAAGTGTGCCGGGTTGAAGTGTTTGTGGGCGGCGGTATGCAGGGGCAAGAGAAGCCTTATCAAGCCAAGTTGCTGTTGCCCATGCTCGCTAAAGGCTCGGAGCATTACACGGCTCAGGAATTGGCTGAGTTGCTCGACTTTCATGGCGCCATGTTCACGCAAGAGGTCAGCGACAGGATGAATAAGATGATTCTCACATGCGCATGCAGCAAGCTCAGTGCGCTCATCGATGCTTTTTATGATTGCATCACAGCGCCGGCCTTTGATGCCGATGAGTTTGTGAAGATACGTCAGCACATGAGCGCAAGCATTGCCCTGTCGCGAAAGAGAGTGGAATCGCTGGCTCGTGACCGTATGAATGTGATGATGTGCGGCAAAGGCTCCAACCTATACGATGAACTCAATCCTGAACTAATCAATGCACTTGAAACGAGTGATTTGCGAGCCTATCACGCACGCTATTTTGCTCCGCAAAACTGCCGAATAGTGGTGTCGGGCAGGGTCGATGAATCGCTTTTAAGCATTGTGAAACAATATTTTGGCGAGAAGTGGCAACCGCGAGAGTATGCAGAAACGCCACCGATGATTATGCAGCCTGATGAGCAGACTTTTGCTGTGGTTGACTATAAAGACGCGCCGCAAACTGCCGTAATGGCGGTGATTCCCACCATTGGGCGTTCTCACCCCGACTATATAAAGCTGCGCATATTGGTTACTGCCTATGGCGGATATTTTGGCAGTCGGTTGATGAGCAACATCAGGGAGGAAAAAGGTTATACCTATGGCATTAGCGCTTATTTGATTGGGCGCAAGGAGATGGGTATGATATGTGTCAACACACAGTGTAAGGCAGCCGCCACGCGCAATGTGATTGACGAGATTAAGCACGAGATGGATGTGCTGCGTCACGAGCCACTTGATGACCAAGAGCTGGAAATGGTGCGTAGCTACATGCTCACCAGTTTGCTTAAAACACTCGACACGGCTTTTGACATTGCCCGATATGTTGACTCAACCCTGACGGTTGGCATTAGCCCTGATTATTTCGATAAGCAATATTCTGAATTGCTCAGCATCACCCCCGAGGAGCTGAAACGCGTGGCAGAAAAGTATTTTGTGCCCGATGAGATGCGCCTTGTGCTTGTGGGTGACAACCCTGAGAAATATTTTCAATGACAATAACGCAGGCTTGTAACAAAAACTATTGCTAATGCCTTGTTGCAATGGCGCATAAGGCTATATATTAGATGTTATGTACACTCAGAATGAACGTGTGGCAATAGCCCGTATAGTGTCGGACATGATAAAGGCCGATAACATAATTGAGGAGTCGGAGATTGAAATGTTCAATGGCTTCAAGAATATGTATAATCTCAATGAGAATGATATGCGTGAGTCGCGGCACATAAAATTCTCAGACGCTGTGAGAAAACTGGCTACGCTCACCAACAGCGAGAAGCTGAAATTCTTTAGCGAAGTGCGCGCTATGGCGTTGGCCGACGGCATCTGTGTGCCCAAAGAGGCATTGCTGCTATTGGCATTGCGCTATGCTTTGGGCGTGAGCCGCAACAAATGCACCAAGCAATATGAGATTAACGACGATTGCCAATCGCGGCTTATTTCTTGTCCCATCAGTGAGGCGGCGTTGTCGTGCCAATATGTGATTTATGTTGAGGGAAAGCACAACAAGGCTGTGAATGATTGCATCAGCGCACATTTTGCCGAGAATGTGTTGCGACTGCGCCAATGGGGTTTTGACTTTGTATATATCCCGTATTTGGTGAATGAGTTTGCCAAGATGGATGGCAAATACGTAAAAGATGTGATTGGCTATATAGCACCTGAACTGAGCGCTCAAAACATTGAGGTGGTTTATAATCGCCTGTTGAAGATGGATACAGTGACGTTTTGCAACCATGTGCTTGCCGAGAATCTGCATGTTGAGGAAGTGCGAAACGCATCGCCGGCATTGTTTGTGAATGTGGGCACGTCGGTGGTCCCTTAT
This sequence comes from Muribaculaceae bacterium, assembly GCA_051871515.1. Classification (GTDB taxonomy): domain Bacteria; phylum Bacteroidota; class Bacteroidia; order Bacteroidales; family Muribaculaceae; genus SFTJ01. Next base: position 5,708 of record JBJECY010000095.1, read on the forward strand.
AGCTCGTCGAGCGGTCCGGTGGAATGTTACACCGAGTTCCTTTGCCTGCCGTTGGCCGACGATGATGCCGATGACGTGATAAGGGATTTTGTGAGTGCCTATGGCAAATTGGTGTCGCGAGCCGAACCCGTTTGTCCCGATTTCAATTCAGCCAACTTCAAGTATTTTGGATTCTACAAGGCAATGTTTGATTTTCTTGTTAAGGCCGAGCCGAAAGAAAGTGACATTGTGATACATCCCTATAACAGCAGGTTTGAGTTTCCGCAAGTTGGCATCAGTGATTTGGTGCTATCGCCCCAAGAGGCAGCTATCTACAAACTGATTTTAGACCTCAGCATTAACCATGTTTTGGGTGGTCTGCCCACGTCTTATACTAAATATAACGACGAGATTAACCGCCGATATGCGGCAATATATCGTAAGAAGAATGTGCAATTGCCAGCCAACCTGTCGCCAGTGCGCAGCCGCATTGAGAGTAAGATGCGCAATCACCTTGCAGGCTTATCGAACATTGAGGATTTCATTCCCAAATTGCGTGATGGCAAATATGTGGTGGGAGTGAGCGCGCAAAGGGTGAAGATAAGCGATAGCCGTTACCATAAAGCCATTTGACTGAGCAACTATCATTGGGAATAGAATCGCCCAGTTTTTTGTGCGGTCAGGCTAAAGAATATGATATAATTTGGGCTGTGTGGCGTCTTTTGAGAGAATTGTCGCACAGCCCATTGAATTAACCCAAATCGGTCATTAAACTGTTATCTGAAACGTATTTGTTTTTAGCCTTGCTGTTTTTCGTTCACAATGTAACGTCAAAACATCTGTTCAAAATTATAAAGCTGTTGTCGCCATAACTATAATGGCCTATCTGGGATAAATATTGATGTTGTTGGGATTCATTGATATCCGCCTCCAAGGGCATGGTAGAGCCTTATTGCGGCTTGTATGCGTGCCGAGGTGTCTTGAGCTAAGGTTAGCTTGGCGTTGAGCAGCGATTGCTGTGCCGTGAGCACCTCAAGATAGTTGGCCGAGGTGTATTGCACCAACCATTTGGTGCGCTCAACAGCCTGTTCAAGTTCGTTTATTTGTTCGCGGTCACATTCCATTCTGCCATTAGCGGTTTGCCATTGGGCGATGGCATCGTTCACCTCGTTGGCGGCGTCAAACAGCGTTTGCTCAAAGCGCAGCAGTGCTTCTTGTTGCCGTGCTTTGGCAATGCGCAGATTTGCCGTGAGTGTGCCTTTGCTGAAAAGTGGGGCGGTGAGCGAAGCCAGTGCCGAAGATAGCCATTTACCCGGGTTGATGATTGCCCCGCCTCCGTTGTTGGTCCATCCAATTGAGCCCGAGAGGGTGATTGAGGGATAGAAGGCAGCGCGAGCGCTGTTGGTGGCGTAGAATGATTGGGCAAGGGCAGCCTCGGCTTGCATCACATCGGGGCGTGCGGCAAGAGCTTCAAGAGGTATGCCGGTTGAAATGTTGTTGCCCACGGTTTGCGTGCTTAGTTCGCCGCGCTTCACCGGTCCGGGCGCAGATTTTGTCAACGCCGACATGCTGTTTTCAAGCTCACTGATGTCGTTTTTCAGAGTGAGGATTGATGCTTCTAATGCCTTGCGTGATGCCATTGCCTGCCTCACAGACACATCGTTGGCTTTGCCTGCTTCGGTGAGAGCCTGAAGGGTGGCTATGGTTTCGTCCCAAAGAGCAAGCGTGGTGAGTGATATGGCAAGTTGCTCATCGAGCATCAGCAGCGTGTAATAATCCTCGGCTACGGTTGCAACAAGCGATGTTTGCACGGCTTGGGCATAAGCTTGTGACTGCATAAGTGCCGCAGCCGCCTCGCGCTTGGCATTGGTCACTTTGCCAAAGATGTCAAGCTCCCATGATGCCGATGCTCCAAGGTTGTAGGTGCGTTTTGTTTCTCCGTTATAATGGCTTATGCCAGCTTGAGGCGTGAGCGAAAGCGATGGCAGATAAGATAGCTTTGCGCCCATGAGCGTGGCTTGCGCTTCCTCAATTTGCAAACGTGCCACGTTGAGGTTTGTGTTACGTTCAATAGCCGTTTGTATGTGTGATTGCAGCAAAGGGTCGTTGAAATAATCGTGCCAAGCCACAGGTGATGGCGCTGCAGAGTCGGCGTGCGCAACATCGTCTCGCAAAAGTTCCTCAGTGGGGTTGCACGAATCGGGACGCGAATACTTGCCATAGATGCCACAGCTGTTAAGTGTCACAGCAATAAAGATAATTGCAATTGGCGCGGCAATGCGTCGGGGCTTAATCTTGATGAAACGTTCCTCAATCCATTGAAACACAATGAATAACGGCGGTACGATAAAGAGTAAAGCCACAGTGCCCAGTAACATGCCTCCCACAGTGCCAACGCCCACCGACATGTTGCCGTTGGCACCCACGCCTTTGGCAAACATAAGCGGAAGCATACCAAAAATCATTGTCAGTGAGGTCATGAGGATGGGTCGCAGACGGGCTTTTGCGGCTGCCATGGCGGCTGCGCTGATTGACATGCCTTTGCGACGATGCGATGAGGCGTACTCGGTGAGCAGAATTGCCGTCTTTGAAAGAAGTCCTATGAGCATGATGAGTCCTGTTTGCATGTAGATGTTGTTTTCAAGACCCCATAGCTGGGCAAAGATGAAGCTTCCCACAAGACCAAACGGCACTGAGAGAATCACGGCAAAAGGAATCATCAAACTCTCGTAGAGAGCGCAAAGTATGAGGTAGATGAATACGATGCAAATTACAAACACCAATGTGGTGGTACCCGAAGCGCCGGCTTCTTCGCGTGCCATACCACCAAATTCAAAACCGTAGCCTTCGGGCAACGATTCTTGGGCGGCTTCGCGAACGGCGTTGATGGCTTGACCAGAGCTGTAGCCCTCGGCAGGTGTACCAAATACGGCTATTGATGAGAACAGGTTGAAACGTGATAAGCTCTCTGAACCATATACGCGAGTCAAAGTGACGTATTGCGACAAGGGCGACATTTCGCCTTTGCTGTTGCGCACAAAGATGTTGTTGAGTGCAGCAGTGTCGAGCCTGAATTGCGGCGATGCCTGCACCATCACACGATAGAGCTTGGTGAAGCGGTTGAGGTTGCTTGAATAGCTGCCACCCACATAACCTGCTAAGGTGTTGAGAACATCAGTTGGCGACATGCCGTTGCGTTTGCAAAGAGCCGCATTCACTTCAACTTGATATTGAGGATACTTGTTGTCGAATGTGGTGTAGGCCCTCGATATTTCGGGGCGTTTGTTCATGGCTTCAATGAAGTTTCGGGTGTACTTCAGCAAGTCCTCAACGCTGCCGCCTTTTTTGTCCTGTACATATAGCTCAAAACCGTCGCTTGTGCCGTAGCCCGAAATCATTGGCTGGGTTGAAACGCGTATTTGTGCTGTCTTGATGTGGTCGGTGCGGCGATAAATTTCCTCAATCACAGAGTTTTGGTCGTCACCGGCTTTGGTGCGTTGTTTCCATGGTTTGAGCCTGAGGGTAAACGAACCTGCCGACGATGATTGGTTGTGACGGGCATCTTTACCAGTGACACGTGAATATATCTTAATCTGCGGAATGTCGCAAAAGGATTTTTCCACTTCGTTCATCACCTTTTCGGTTTCAGAGAGGCTGCTGCCGGGAGCTGTTTGCACATTGATGTTGATTGTGCCCATATCCTCTTGTGGCACAAGTCCTGTCTTGGTGATGTTAAGGAGCCATGCCAACAACGCTATTGCCACCACAACCGAAAATGATGCTAAATATTTGTGGCGGAACAAGAAACTCACGCCACGGCTATAGCTGCCAAGCAAATGACGGAATGAGCGATTGAAAGCAAAATGAAAACGCTGCGAGAACGAGGGCTTTTCATTTCGGTTGACCTGCTTGGGTGGTCGCATGATGAGCGCACACAAAGCAGGACTAAGGGTGAGCGCGTTCACGAGTGAGATGGCAACAGCCACTGCCATGGTGAGACCAAATTGGGTGTAGAATGTTCCGGTGGTGCCGCCCATAAAGCAAACCGGAATGAACACTGCCATAAACACCACTGTGGTGGTGACAAGTGCCGAGGTGAGACCGCCAAGAGCGTCAACGGTGGCCTGGTAAGCCGAGGTGTAACCCTCATCAAACTTGGCTTGCACAGCCTCAACCACCACAATGGCATTATCAACCACCGTGCCTATAACGAGCACAATGGCAAACAAGGTCAATAGGTTAAGGCTGAATCCAACGGCATAGATAAAGGCAAAAGTGCCTATAAGCGACACTATGATGGCAAGGGTGGGAATGAGCGTTGCGCGCAGGTCGTGAAGAAAGGCATATACCACCAGCACCACCAGCACAATGGCAAGCATCAAGGTTTTCACCACATTAGCAATTGATGCATCAAGGAAGTCCTTTGTGCTCATGATGTCGGTGAGCACCATGCCTTTTGGCAACGTAGAAGATATTTGAGCCGATGTGGCATCGATTTGCTTGATAATCTCATTGGCGTTTGAACCGGAGGTTTGGGCAATCATGCAGTTGGCTCCGGGGTGACCGCTTGTTTGGCTAAACAGTGCATAGTTCTCGGCACCCAGCTCAATTGTCGCAACGTCCTTCAGCCGAAGCACTTCGCCTGTGGGTAACGATTTGATGACCATATTGCCATAATCGGTTTCCTCTTCATATCGTCCGCGATATTTGAGCACATATTGGAAGGTGCTTGCCGACTCTGCCCCGAGAGTACCAGTTGGCGACTCCACGTTTTGCTCGGCAAGAACGGTGGCAATGTCAGATGGCATCAGCGAATATTGTGCCATTTTCAGAGGGTTGAGCCAAATACGCATTGAGTAACTTGCTCCCCAAATGTTCACCTCGCCCACGCCGGCAATACGCGACATCTGAGGCTCAATGTTAATCTTCATGTAGTTGGTGAGGAAGTTGGCATCATAGGAGTTGTCGGGCGAATAGAGTGAGACTGCTTTGAGCGAGCTGTTTTGTCGTTTACGCACCGTTACACCTGATTTGGTGACCTCGGCAGGCAGCAATCCTTGTGCCGACGAAACGCGGTTCTGCACATTCACCACCGACATATCGGGGTCGGTGCCTTGACGGAAATACACATTCACTGTGGCAGCACCGGTGTTGGTGGCTGTTGAGGTCATATACATCATGTTTTCCACACCGTTAAGCTGCTCTTCAAGGGGAGTGATTACACTCTTCATCACCGTTTCGGCATTGGCACCCGTGTAAGTGGCATTTACTCGCACCGTTGGCGGTGCAATGTCGGGGAATTGCTCAATAGGTAACTGTGTGAGCCCAATGATGCCCACAATGATGATAGCAATTGAGATGACCGCCGAGAGAATGGGGCGGTCAATGAATGTTTTCACTGACATGGTGGTGCATTATTTGGTGTTGTTTGACTTCTGTTTCACTACGGCGCCCTCTTTCACAAGTCCTGCGCCCTCGGCAATAATCACATCGCCGCTGTTGAGCCCTTCTTCAACCAGACACTCGGTGCCGCCGCTCAGCCTGGTCACTGTGATTGGGGTAGCAGTTGCTTTGCCGTTGACCACTTTATAGGCAAACACTTTGTTCTGAAGCTCGTAGGTGGCCGATTGAGGTATCACTATGCACCCTGTGCGAACTGATGAAAGAATCACTGTGCCGCTGCCGCCGTCGCGCAACAACCCTTCTTGATTTGGGAAGTCGGCACGCAGTGTTACGGCTCCGGTGCTCCGTGTCACTATTCCGCTCACTGCGGCAATGTTGCCTTTGTGGGGATATAAGCTGCCGTTGCTCATGAGCAGTTCAACCTGTGGCATATCTTCAATGAATTGTTTCATTGTTCCGTAGCGGTTTATCAAATCCACAATTTGGCTCTCAGTGAGTGAGAAATAGGCATACACGCGGCTGTGGTCGCTCACGGTGACAAGCGGGTCAGAAATGCTGCTGCTTACAAGTGCTCCAACGCGGTAAGGAATCATGCCGGCTACGCCATTAACAGGGCTTTTCACTGTGGTATATGAGAGGTTGTTGCGTGCCGTCAGCTCTTGTGCCTTAGCCATTTGCAAGGCAGCCTCGGCAGCATCCACCTCGTTGCGAGCGGCGCTCACGTCGTAGTCTTTCACTACATTCTTTTCTTTGAGAATAACTGTGCTCTCAAGGTTGAGTCTGGCGGTGGCAAGCTTTGCCTGTGCACTGCTCACGTTGGCTATGGCTTGCTCCAAAGCAGCCTTGTAGGGCACTTGGTCAATGATAAAGAGTGTTTGCCCACGGCGCACCTCTTGACCTTCGTTGAAACAAATTTGCGTGATGGTGCCACTCACCTGCGGGCGCACTTCAACCACTTCACAGCCTTGCAGCTGTGCGGTGTATTCCGATTTTAGTGTGCGGTTTTCTTGCTTCACCGTCATTGTGGCATATTCTGCGCCGTCTGATTGGCTCGAAGTGTGGTTGTTGCAGGCACCCAAAGCCAACCCTATAACAAGGGTAGAAAAAATTCTTTTTGCGATATACATAATTCTTGTTGAGGTTTGTTTTATTATTCTTTGGGGCGTAAAATTAGCCACAAAAAGAATTATGTTGGGGAGGTGAAGCAAAAAGCGGTGACAAACACCTGCTTTTTGGTGGCAAACGGCGACCAATAATAAAACAAAAACATAGCGAATAATGAATAACTCCCATAGTTCTTGACCCTTTTAAAACGAATCAGATATTCACCTGTGCCGACTTTAAAAGCCCACTTCGCGCAAAACGCCATGAAAGCCAAAGAAAAGCACTATCTTTGTATTCAGCAAGTTTGTTGAAACATTCATTAGCGAGGTTACTCCCGTTCAAAAATAGAAGGTTTAACCGTTAACTATACAAGACAAATATTGATTAAGAAATATATGAAACTATTTGGATTGATTGTTGTGCTTTTATCTGTTTGTTTGGCAGGTAATGCCCAAAATGAATCACTCACATCGGCTGTTCATCCTCCTATGGGCTGGAACAGTTTTGATTCGTATGGCGTTTATTGTCACGAGGAGGCCGCTTTAGCCAATTTGGAAGCCATGAGTGAGAAACTCAAACCTTTTGGGTACATCTATTTTGTAATTGATAACGGCTGGTTTGGAGAATATGAACTGGAAGAAAACAGCATGTATTCTGTTGAACGACATGCCTCAAACATCCATATTAACCAATATGGTCTGGTGGAACCATCTCACACTTATTTCCCTAACGGATTTAAGCAAATTGTGGATAAATGCCATGCTAAAGGGTTAAAATTCGGTTTGCACCTCATGCGGGGCATACCTCGCAAAGCAGTTGAATTAAACACGCCCATAAAGGGGACAAAATATCATGCTGCCGACATTGCCGATACTATAAATGTTTGCGCTTGGTGTAATTACAATTACGGCATCGACATGGCAAAACCAGGAGCGCAGGAATACTACAATAGCCTTATCAACCAATTAGCGGAATGGGGAGTAGATTTCATTAAATATGATGATATTGTTCCTTTCCCCCAAGAGGTAAATGCCATCACAAAAGCCATCAAACAATGCGGCAGACCCATATTGCTAAGCCTTTCACCGGGTGATAAAGTAAACGAAGAAGATTTGCCTGCATTGTGTAAGGCCGATATGCTGCGAGTAACTGCCGACATTTGGGACACACAGCATAGCATAAACCTGACGTTTGACGCATGGAAGCGTTGGCAGGGCACAAATAATAGGGGAGTGTGGTTTGATATGGACATGATTCCTTTTGGGAAACTGCAATTGATGTCACCGCCCGGGCGAAAAGGGAAAAATCAAAAAGAGATAGCACTCTCAGGCCGAGGCACTACCCGATGGTGTGAACTTAACGATGCACAGAAATACACGTTTATCACCCAGCGTGCTATGGCTGCTTCTCCTTTATTCTTTGGTGGGGATATTGTGTCGATTGACGATTTCTCCTATAGCCTTTTGACAAACCCCGAGATGCTCAGTTGCAACCAAAATGGAGTTATGGGCAGTCTGGTTTATCAACAAGACGGCATTGAGGTGTGGAAAGTGAAAGAAAAAAATCACAATGCAGGGTGGATAGGAGTTTTCAACCGGAACAATTATTCTGTAAAGTATGTGTTGGATAAGGATAAATTAGGCTTGGAAGATTCGTTTGCCATCATAGATATCTGGAACAGTAAAAGCAATTAAGCTGGAATGATTCAGTTGAGATAATGGCAAATGGAGTGTTGTTTATCCGATTTAAGTAACACGCCTTTGCGTTGTGGGCGTGCTTCTCGCAGAGTTAACCTTTTTGCCTGTAAGCCAACGGCGTGCAGCCCACAATTCTTTTAAAGTATTTCCCGAAGAACGATTGCGATGGGAAATTTAAGTCGAAGCTTATCTGTTGAATTGTGCGAGATGTGCATTTCAGTTGAGCGCAAGCCTCTTTTGCCACAAATTCATTAATCAAATCGGTTGGCGATTTGCCGCTAACAGCTTTTGTGATGGTTGAAAGATATCCCGGTGTGATGTTGAGCTTATTGGCATAAAAGCTCACTTTGCGTTCGGTTTTGTAATTGTCTTTCAGCTCGTTCATGAAACGCCTTGTTATGTCCTCTTTATTTGTGAGAGTTCTGTTATCTGACAGTTGATAGAGGTAGTTGCCTATTCCGTAGAAGAATGCACAAGTGAGATGGCAAAGTGTTTCGCGTTGATAAGGATGCTTGGCGCAAAGAAGCGCTTTTGCCATTTTGCAATATGTGGTCATAGCCTCAAACTGCCCCGGCATCAAGCTCAGCACCGGATTGTCCCTTACCATACGGTCGAGCTGGAAACTATAAGGCAGCCCCATGCTTTTCACAAAAGCCGATGTCATGCTCACGAAAACAGCATCGAAGTTGGGGCTTATGTACTGTTGCTCAATTAGTTGCCCTGGGATGTGAACAACCATCATAGATGGTTTGAGTGTGTAGGAAATTAAGTCAATGCTGCCTTTCGCTTCACCTGCAAGGCATATCACGCACCCATAGTCGCTCATTTTAAACGGATGGGATAACGTGGGGCGATTAGAAACCTTTCCAATGCAATAATCGTTGCCAAGTGTTGCCGCATTATGCAAGGCGTTTAAGATATTTATTGTCTGCAAATAATACATAGAAATGTAGGATAAGTCAATATTATGACCATAAAGGTAGCATAAATTTTGTGTTTTGTTGATAAAATTCAATAAATTGACCAACATACAATATAAACCGACCTTGATGCGAGTGTTAAGCCGCGGTAACTTTGCGCCACTAATTATCAAGGATTATGAAAATAAACAGAAAAGCATTTGCAGCAGTTGTGTTTCTGGCAGCAAACCTACAATGTGCAATGGCACAGGAGAGCACCGATTCTTTGGCATACATCAAAGACTCTCGGTAGGAGCATCGATGGCTTCTGAGGGGTTTTGTCTAAAACCCGATGTTGATGTATTGCCAGAGGTGTGCTATTATAGCGAGGCGGTGATAAAGCCCGAGGTATGCTATGAATATATCATAAACCGACATTTCTATTTGTGGACTTGTGTGGGAGTGTCGGCACCCATCAAAGCCGGCATCTACACAAAGAGCCGAAAAGGCATTGACGAGAATGGGCAAGATAACGGCTCTGAACCCATTGTGAAACAAGACCGCAAGGCTCAACCATTTTTGAGTTTTGGCGTTTCTTATAGCATTTTCAAGTGAAAATATTTGCGTTAATCTTATCATTGCTGATTTAACTATTTTGAGCAAAAAGCATCTAATTATATGATATTTTAGTTGGGAAATTTTTAGTATCACAATAATACTGGCAATGAAATTAAGATGTTTTGTTACTATGGTTCTGGCAGGACTCCTGGGCGTTGCACAAGCCCAAAACAACTCCAACGTCAACAATCATGTGAAAAAGGCAACGGCAATATGCCGAGTGCTTGGCGACGGTCGCAAAGTGGCAGCCGTGGCGCTTGAATATGATGCCGCCATCAGCACAAAGTCGCTTTCTGCATCAAGCTTTTCTGTTGAGGGCAGGGAAGTGACAAAGGTGTATGCCAACAATGAGCCTGAAATGTCCTTGCAAGGCAAGAACGGACAGTATGTGATTGTGGAATTGAAAACCGAAGTTAACCTCAATCAGCAACCCAAGCAGTCCACTGCAGCTGAGATGGAGCAGAAGAAACAACGCGCTCGCATGCAGGGCGGTCCGGGGCTAAGAGCAGGATGGAGCACAGGTGGAAACAACGACTTTGCTTGCAGTGCTGTTTGCAAGCAGATAGCTAACATCAAAACCGCCAACGGAAAAACCTACAAGCCCGATGGCAGTGCGGTGGAGACAACCGAAGTGAGAACTTTGGTAGCCGACGATTTCCGTCAGGCAGAATTTGTTAGCCCTTTCACAGGGCAAGTGTTGCCCTATAACATTTATGTGCCCGAGGATTACAATCCCGGGGAGCAATATCCATTGGTGCTTTTCATTCACGATGCCGGAGTGGCAAGCGGCGAGGTGAAACATACGCTTTGTCAAGGCAATGGCGCAACATCGTGGGCTGAGCCAGAGGCTCAGGCTCGCCACAAATGTATTGTAGTGGCCCCCGAATATCCGTTTATAACCGTTGACGACAATTGGAATTATAGTCATCATCTTGATGCCACAATCGCCCTGATTGGTGATTTGCAACGTCGCTATTCAATTGACCCCAAACGCATCTACACCACAGGACAGTCAATGGGGTGCATGTCGTCGATAGTGATGATGCTTAAACAACCCGATTTGTTTGCCGGAGCATTGCTTGTGGCTGGCAAGTGGAATCCTGAAATTATGGGGCCTCTTGACCGTCAAAATCTGTGGATTATCTCATGCGAGGGCGATGCCTCATCGAGCACTTTGCAAGCCGAGGCTGTGGCAAAGTGGCGCAGTCAGGGCAGTAAAGTGAGTGAAGCCACATGGGACATGACCAAAACCACAAGTGAACTATCGGCTGAAGCCGACAAGATGCGAGCCGAAGGCAATCATCTGTATTTCACTCATCTCACTGGTGGCAGCCACCGGGCAACATGGTTTGTGGCTTACGGAATACCATCGGTGCAGGATTGGCTGTTTGAGCAGAGCAAATAAAAAAATACAAGGGAGATTTGCTGAAATGAAACGCCTTTCAACATACATTGATTTGGGCTTCTGCATAGTTTTGCTGCCGTTGATGATTTTTGCTTTTCCGGTTGAGCGATGGTGGGCAACAGCACCAACCTTTTTCTGCGTGTTTGTGTTGTGGCTCTATATCACATATTTTCTTTATAGATATTTCATAGTGCCGCGATTTTTGAGAAACAGGCGCAACGTAGCCGTGGCTATCGCCGGCATATTGGTTTCACTCTCAATCACTGCCATCGTTTCGACCTACAAAATCACTTCGCCCTATTACCACTTGCGTCAGCAATATAAGAAAACCGAAAGCATAAACGTGCCCAACTGGGGTGCACGCCCCACCCAGCAGGCGGTGTGGCTGCATTACATCATTGTTGTGATGTTCAGCTTTTCTGTGGGAATGGTGAGCGAGGTTTATAGGCAGCGACTTGCCCACAAAGAAGTGGAGCTTGAACGAAGAAAGGCTGAATTGGCACTCTATAAAGCCCAAATCAATCCGCACTTTTTGTTCAACACGCTGAATACGCTCTATGGGTTGGTGCTTACTGGCTCAGATAAGACTGTGGCAATGCTCGAGAGGTTTATCAACATCACCAAATACATATATCTTCATGCCGACAGTGATTATATTCAACTGAGCGATGAGGTAAAGTATATAAATCAATACATTGACCTGCAAAGGTTGCGACTCTTCAGCAATGTTGATGTTGACTTTTCACATAATATAATAGATGGGCGGCAAAATGTGCCTGCCATGCTTTTCATCACATTTATTGAAAATGCCTTTAAGTACGGCGTTTCGTCGGTTAAGCCATGTTTCATTACAATAAGCCTGAGCCAGAGCTCCGAAGGCGTTATCTCGTTCACTGCCAAGAATCTGGTGATGCGGGAAAAGAACGATGCATCATCGGGCGTTGGCATAAAGAATTGTTTGAGAAGGCTCGACCTCTTGTGCCCCGGGCGGTATGAACTGACGTATGGGCTTAACGATAATAAAGAATATGAGGTGAAATTGACCATCAGAAAGGAGGCTTTACCATGCTGAGATGTTTGGGCATTGACGATGAGCCGATAGCGCTTGCAGTGTTGTCGCGGTATTGTGATATGTATGGGGGCATAATGCTTGAGACGTACACATCGCCGGTTGAAGGGATTCAGCGCATAAAGGCGTGGAAGCCCGATATAGTGTTGCTCGACATTGAGATGAATGGCGCGTCGGGACTTGAGCTTGCGCGTGACCTTCCGCCCGAGTGTCAGCTCATTTTCACTACGGCATACGCCAACTATGCCCTCGACGGATTTAATGAAGGGGCGGTTGACTTTCTGCATAAGCCGTTTTTCTTTGAGCGTTTTAGCCGTGCCATACAAAAAGCCGAGCAAAGACTGCTGATGAACGACTTGCTGCGTGCATCAATATCCGATAAACGGCAGATTGTGCTGAAATCAGATTATAGGAGTGTGCCCGTAAGTGTTGATACCATTGTATATATTGAGTCGATTGGCAATTATGTGAAATTGCATTTGACCAACGGCACCAGCTTGATGTCGAAAATCACGCTGAGTAGTGTGCTTAACATGTTGCCGCAGGGCGAGTTCTTGCGTATTCATCGCTCGTTTGTGGTGGCGCAATGCAGAATAGTAAAGTTCTCACACTCGGCGGTTGATGTTGGTGAAAAGAGCTTGCCATTGGGCAAGAAATATGCCGAAACGGTGATTAGCCTATTGCAACAGCGGTCATAGCAAGATTGTTGTTTCCATACATAACAAAAGAATGAGCCGACTCATTAAGTGATTTACCACTTATTATGAGCCGGCTCGGTGTTTTTAAGTGTTTGTTTTCTTGGAGGTAAGCCTTATTTCTGGCGTTTGCCACCGCCGCGATGCGATTGCTTCATATTCTCAAACTTCTTCTTTTGCTCATCGTTGAGAACATCACTCACCTTTTTGTTGACTTTCTCGCGCTCGGTTTGCATTTGCTCTCTTGTCAAACCTGAGTTCTCTTTGCGCTTGTTCTCAAAATCGGTGTAGATGGCAGTGATTTTCTTTTGTTGGTCGGCAGTCAGGTTCAATTCCTTAGTCATTGAGGCTACGGTTTGTTCCACTGTCATTTTCTTACGACCTTCTCCGCGCTGTGCGCACATTGTGCCTACGCCCATCAAGGCTACCAAGGCTAAAACTAAAATCTTCTTCATTTTTATCTTATAAATTAGTTATCAAAAAAATACTTTGCCATTAAGATGCTTTTCAAGCGCAAAAGTTTAAACCTATATATGTGGCCTTTTATGATGATTTAACATATCGCGGTGTGGGTGTGGCGGTTTGTACTGTTGTTGAATAAATCAGCCTGTTTGCCATGATTTTTTGACAATATTGTCATAGCCTTGTTGTGTTGCAAGAAATCAATAAATTTGCGATATAAGAAAAAAAGGAGGTTGATATGAGTGAAGTAAAAGTTACTGATGAGGTTCTTGCAGGTGTTGGCAAGAAGATGCGAATAGGTTATCTCAATGGCAGCGTTACTGCCACCAAGGTGCTGCAAAGCTATCACTTGAACGTGAAAGAGGCTAAAGAGTTTTCGTTGTTCGGGTTGAACATCTTTGATTTGATGAAACAAGAACGCGAAACTCACAATCCGGTGCTGAAGGCAATGCTGCAGCAAAACATTGAGGCGCAAAAGCAAAAGTCGCGTTGTAGCAACAACCAGAATCGCATCACGCTTGAGAAACTGAAGAATTATCGCGAAAGTGCTTTGGGCATTGGGTTGAGGCGAGTGGTGGCTGACATGAAAAAGATTGTCAAAGCCAATAAACACAATGTTGAAGCCCGCATAGTGTATATGCTGTTGCAAACAGAGTTTGCCAATATGAGCGCAAAAAGGCTGCATCATCGCAAAGATGTGATTTACGAGCGCAAAACCCTGCTGCTTGAGAATATGTCGAGTTTGCTTGCCGATGCCGGGTGGAAATATGGCATCAGTTACGTCACTGGCAAGAATGCCTCGTTTATAGTGTATGTGTATTTGCCCAATGATGTGCAACTATCGTGGCACTGTAATGAGTATCATTTGATGTACAGCTTTCCTGAAATCAATTGCCAATGGGATGGGCAAGTGTGCATGACAATGGAGAAGATTCTCACTTATATAGCAACCCATTATGGCATAGGCACGTTGCCAGTTTTCCAAAGCGTAGCCTGATGGCATGTGGGTTATGAGATGGAAGGGATTATTACTAATGAAATAACATGACACAATTATGAGTGAAACTAACACTAAGATTCCGGGATTGAGTTTCTCATTGAAACGAGCATTGGGCATCACAGCCCTTAAACGAAAGTTTACCAAGGCTACTGGCATTCCCACCACCAGAGCCGGCGTTGAACGGAAATTGGGTGGGGCAATAATGAAGAAGATATTAGGCAAGAAGTGACGTATGATAAATGGTAAGTATATTAGAGAATTCTTTGATGCTGAAGCCAAGGCACAGAAAGAGAACTGGAGCGCGTTGATGAAGTTGCCGCTGAAAGAACGCATCAGAAAACGCAAAGCAATTGACAATGTGACCCTCGACAAGGAATCAATAGGAGAAACGGAAGAAGGAAATGTGATTCTGAAAGTGCATTTCAAACGCAATCTTTCAGACTTCAAAGAAGGCGACTGCTTGTTGTTGCATAGAGTTGGCGATGCCCTGGGAATTGAATGTACATTGTATGAATATGAAAATGAAAACACAGCAGTTTTGAATGTATTCCCCATGAAAATGCCGGAGAATATTAAGAATTACTATGATAAAAAGCTCGTGCTCGACAAGAATTACGTTGATTTGAGGCCAAACGTGTTCAATAAGTTCTCGTTTTCGTTGCCTATTGAGGACACGTTTTGGAAAGATTTGCTGTTCAACAGCCATCATGCGCCCACTTTTAGCGATATAGAGGATTGTAAACAAGGCTTGGCTGAAATACAAGAGTATTTTGGCATTGAGCTTACACCCAATCAGAGTGAGGCGGTGGTGAACAGTGTGGCAGCTGACGATTATTATTTGATACAGGGTCCTCCGGGCACTGGCAAGTCGTTTGTGCTTGCACTTGTTATCATTTTAGAGATTCTGTTTCGCAAACATAAGGTGGTGATTGTGGGTCCCAACCACATGGCGGTGAACAATGCGCTTATTCAAACAGCAAAGGTGTATATGAATGTGTTACTGGCAAAGATTGGGCAGAGTTGTCATGCTCCACGGTTCACTAAAATGATTAATGACAAAGAGTATAAGATTCATAACATTACATATATTAATGCTGACTATCTAAATGGCTTGGAGGAAGGCTGGGTGGTTGGCTCAACCCCGCATAGCCTTTACACACGTAGAGCACAAGATTTGAAATTTGACACGCTTATCATTGACGAGGCTGGCCAGATGACCATTCCGTTGGCAATGATGGGGATGGTGAAAGGCAAAAAGGTGGTAATGGCCGGCGACCACAAGCAGTTGGCGCCGATTATTGCAAGTGAAGATGTGCCCGATTGTTTGCGCCAATCAGCATTTGAGGCGTTGTTGCAACCGGGCAATTACACATTGCTCAATCGCAGCTTTAGGATGTGTGCACCGATTTGCGATTTTGTGTCGAGTCTGTTTTATGATGGTAAGGTGGAGCCTGCGAGCCAGGGATGTGGCAATAAGGTGATTTGCCAAGATGCATTGTTTGGCTTTGATGCGCCCATTGTGCTGCATGACGTTGATGATAATGGCTTGCAGGTGTCGGATACTGAGGCTCGCTTTGCTGCCGCCACGGTGGCTGAATATATCAAAAAGGGACTCGGAGCGAGCGATGTGGCAGTGATAGCACCATTCAGGGCACAGGTGGCAGCGGTGCGTCGTGCAATAATGCGGCTCAAAGATGTTGACGATGCTGACAAGCAGCAGGTGGCAGTTGAAACAGTTGACAAGATGCAAGGTCAAGAGCGGGAGGTGATTATTTACACAATGACAGCCGGCGACGCTGAATATGCAGCCGAGATGGCTGACTTTCTGTATAATGCCAATAAGCTGAATGTGGCGTTTTCCCGTGCTAAAAGCAAACTGATAATTGTGGGCAATGTGGCGCGCATGAAAGAGCTTGATGCAGATGCCTATGCCCACATTCACCGCATGTTGGCATCAAAGCAGATGGTGTGGGTGTGAAAAGAGTTGTTGACAAAAATGGATGCACAGGAGATGAAAGAGAAAAACGTTGCTCAATAAATTTAATTTAACAGTAGCAAATAGTTGCTTAACTGATTATTTTTTACGAAATTTGCAGAGGAAAAGATTATTCTATAAACTACAATAAATATTTAATAGAAAATGGCAAAAAAAAGTGCATTGCAAGTGGCTCGTTCTCAATATCAGCCAAAGTTGCCCTCAGCATTGTGGGGCGCTGTGACAGCTGTTCAGGGCGAACCAACACAATCTGTAGCAGACCAAGAGGCTATCAAGGCTTTGTTCCCTAACACTTACGGACTTCCTGAGTTGACATTTGAGAAAGATGCAAAGGCTTCGAAGGGTGCTGGCGCACAATTCAACGTGGGTGTTATCTTGTCGGGTGGTCAAGCTCCCGGCGGTCACAACGTGATAAGCGGTTTGTATGATGGTATTAAGTCAATCAACAAGGCTAACCGCCTTTATGGCTTCTTGATGGGTCCTGGCGGATTGGTTGACCACAAGTATGTTGAACTTACTGCTGATATCATCGACGAATATCGCAACACTGGCGGTTTTGACATCATTGGCTCTGGCCGCACCAAACTTGAAAGACCTGAGCAATTTGAGAAAGGTCTTGTTATTCTCAAAGAACTTAACATCAAGGCCGTTGTGATTATTGGTGGTGACGACTCAAACACCAATGCTTGTGTTCTTGCCGAATATTACAAGGCTAAGAATGTTGGTATCCAGGTGATTGGCTGTCCTAAGACCATCGACGGTGACCTGAAGAACGAATTGATTGAGACTTCGTTTGGCTTTGATACTGCCACTAAGGTTTATTCAGAGGTTATCGGTAACATTCAACGCGACTGCAACTCAGCTAAGAAATACTGGCACTTCATCAAGTTGATGGGCCGTTCGGCTTCTCACATTGCTCTTGAATGTGCTTTGCAAACCCAACCAAACTATTGCATCATCTCGGAGGAAGTTGAGGCTAAGAACATGACCCTCGACCAAATCGTTGCAGATATTGCCAACGTTGTTGCCAAGCGTGCTGCTAAGGGCGATAACTATGGTACCGTGCTTATTCCTGAAGGCCTCATTGAGTTCATCCCAGCCATGAAGGCTCTTATTGCTGAGCTTAATGACCTGCTTGCAGCTCATCCTGAGTTTGCCGACCTTGATGCCGAAGCACAACGCGAATTTGTGCTTAGCAACTTGAAGGAGGCTAATGCTGCTGTGTTCAAGAGCCTTCCTGTTGGCGTTGCACGTCAGCTCACTCTTGACCGTGACCCACACGGCAACGTTCAAGTGTCGCTCATTGAAACAGAGAAGTTGCTCAGCGAGATGGTTGGCAACAAGCTTCGCGAGATGAAAGATGAAGGTTCTTACGTTGGCAAGTTCTCGCCATTGCACCACTTCTTTGGCTACGAAGGCCGTTGTGCTGCTCCATCGAATTTCGATGCTGACTATTGCTATGCACTTGGTTACAATGCTGCACAATTGGTTAACTGCGGTGCTACCGGTTATATGTCGTCGGTTCGCAACCTCACCAAACCTTCTGTTCAATGGCTCGCAGGTGGTATTCCTATCACCATGATGATGAACATGGAACGTCGTAACGGTGAGATGAAGCCTGTTATCCAAAAGGCTCTTGTTGACCTTGACGGCCGTCCATTCAATGTGTTTGCTTCAAAGCGCGAAGAGTGGGCATTGAACACTTGCTACCTCTATCCTGGCCCAATTCAATACTTTGGCCCAGCTGAAGTGTGCGACCAAACTTCTCGCACTCTTTACTATGAGCAAGGTGGTAAATAATTGAATTAGATACTGTCACAGACCCCACTAACGGGCAACGGTGACACTTTTATAACCTAACTCACAGCTTGCATATCCTCGGTTTCATGATTGAAGCCGGGGATATTTTTATTTATAGTATGGAAAATGAAAAACTTATGGCGCGTGTTATTGCGCATTTTTGCCCAATAGGCGTGCGGCGGCAATGGCTATTGATGCTGGGCAGTGGGCAAGCAGCCAAAAGGCTATGCGATAATGCATGGCAAGTGTGCTGGTGGCATGTGTGATATGGCGGTTTACCTCAGGGTAGGTGTTTTTCCAGCGTGTGATTTCAAGTGTTTCGCCTCGCAGCATCTTTATCTTTGCTGAGAATTTTAGATGAAGCAAAAATCGGCTGTATTTATTGTTGAAGTCTTGGCCTTGTTGTTGAAACCATTCGTTAAGCATATCGGCATAGAACAGATGGTCGGCAAGACGTTTTTTGTGGTTTTGATGGGTTAGACTTATGGGGTTTACCCGATAATGATAAAGCGGAATGTTCACCACCGTGTTTCGTTTGGCGAGGGCCAAAGCGCGGCAAGTCACCGATAAATCCTCCCAGCAATTGCGCTTGTCAATGGCAAAGAGGTTGTTGTCAACAATCAAGCGACGCAAGATTAATTTGTTGCAGAGCGAAAAATACTGAACATTAATTGGTGCGCGGTTGATGTCGATTGCCATTGTGTTGCTGGCAAATGCCATCACCTCTTGATGTTTATTGTGGTTGCTGAAAAACGGCGACGAAACAATGTCGGCATTGGTGTTGGTTGCTGCTTGCAGCAATGTTTCTGCCATGTCAGGTTCAATCCAATCGTCGCTATCTACACACATCAAATACTCACCTTTGGCATTGTTTATGCCAATAATTCGGGTAGAGGCTAAGCCTCGGTTGGTTGAATTGGTGATTATTGTAATGTTCAGCTCGGGGTGTTGTGCAGCCATATTGCGGGCAATAGCAAGGCTGTTGTCGGTGCTCGCATCGTCAATCAGCAGATATTCAATGTCGGTGGCAATGGTTTGTCTGAACAATGAGTTCAGGCATTGCTCAAGATAGGGAGCCACATTGTATATAGGCACTATGATTGAAATCTTCTGCATTTTGTGGTGATGGGTGGGGTATGCGTGACGTTGTTTTTAAAAGGTTTTCACATAGGCAATAATCTTGGTTGGCTTGCCGTTGCAGTATTCGTAGGCTTTGCCTCGTATCTCCATGCGTTGATAATTGCCTTTGGTGTCCACTATGTCAATTTGCTGCTCAAAACGGTCTAATTTGCCATCGTTGATTTTCTGTATGATGTCACCCACAACGGCCTTGTGATGTTCTGCCACAAATTTCAAGATGGCTTGCTGTGAATGTTGCTTCATTGCCGAGTTGTTTGGAGTGGAGCACATCAGCTTGCGGCAGGGAATGTTGTAGTCACAAACCCATGTTTGCGAAATGTTGACCAGTGTGCGTATTTTCTCAACAATCTGGTGAAAGCTCGATTCTATTTCGTGGCTACGGCTCACGTCGCAGTTGATGCCCATCACATGGGTTATTACGCCCGAATCGTTGCGCTTGGGCTGTGCATATAATTCATGCATTTGCCAATTGACGCTCTGACCGTTGGTGCGAATGGCAATGTGCGCCGACTGTTGCTTATCGTTGATGATGCGATTGATTGCCGCAAGAAACTTCTCTTGGTCTTCGGGGTGTATCCGGCTTAAAATGTCGTTTTGCGGCAGATAATATGTTTGATTCTTGATATAGAGCGTGAACATCTTTTTATCGATATCAAAGAACCATGTGCTAATGCCGGCTTGCGGCAGAATGGCCGAGATAATCAGCTTGATGATGTCGAGTTGCAGAAGTTTCTCCTGGTTATCGGTTACGTTGCGCATGGTCTGCACAATCTTTGTGACGTTGCCGCTCACGTCGGTCACTCCATAGGTGAATGTCTCAACGTAGTAGTAGCGGTTGGCAACGCTCGAGAACATGGGATAGCGGCGGCGGTCGGTGACAATCTCTCCGCTCTTCATGTGCAAAAACATCTCAATGTATTGTGCCCTATAAAGTGGGGCGATGTGCTTAAATACACTCTCGGCGTTCATTCCCGTTTGCGAGAACGCATTGTTAATGTATTTGTAGTACATATCCTCTTGCACATCGTAGTAATACGCCTTGATGCCGGTCATCTGCAAGCAGTCTCTGAGCATCGACAGGTATTCCTCGGCGTTTTGCTTTTGGGCGTATTCTTTGGTGAAGTCGTCGATTGCAAGCACATAGTTTGATATGTCGCCATGCAGGTTGAAGATGGCTTGAATCTTATACCGTATGGCGAGTTTGTGGCTTATTTTCTTGCCAAACAGCATCGTGGTGTTGTCAGTGTAGTTGAGAAAAGCCATGTCGCTGATGTCTTTTCCTTGCCTCAACTCGTTGGCATTGCTTATTGAGAGTATCCTTGATTCAAAAAGGTTAGGCACATCGGCAGCATCTTGCAGGTCAATGAGTTTTTTGCACGACTCGTTGATGTAGATGCAACGTCCGGTGTTGTCATAAAAAGCTATGGGCTTGGGGATTGCTTCAATGATTTTTGCATGAGCTTCATTGGCGTTGCGCGCGTGATTCTGGTTGCTGATTCTGATGGTGCGGCGCAACTGTGCAATGGTGTTCATCATGTAGCGATAGAGCAGAATAAACGAAATCATGCCAATGACAATCACAATGAAAACAACCACAATGATGATAAGCACATCTGGTGTGGCTTGGCACAGATGACTGGCAGTGCGTGCTGGTAAGGCTGCTGACATTGTGGCGATTGGGTGTATCATAGCTGTTTGTGCTCGCCTTTGATGGCGTTGTTAGGTGTAGTTGTTTTGTATTATTCTATCGCAAATTTAAAGCAAAAGCGGTGAAACTACAAATAATTGGGCTTTTTTTCGTATATTTGTAGGTTTTATAACGGTATTGAAAAAAATCAGTAACGGGATATTGATAATCGATAGCATAAAATGGATAACGGAATGTTACGAATAGCTGCTGCGGTTCCCACGGTTAATGTTGCCGATTGCGAGTCGAATGCAGCGTATATAATAAAAGTGATTGACAATGCAGCTTGTGAAGGAGTTGAGCTGTTGGTGTTTCCTGAACTGAGCGTTACGGGCTACACATGTGCCGATTTGTTTGGTCAGGAACTGCTTCAGCGCGAGGCTTTGCGGGCATTGAAAGTGATAGCACAAGCCACGTCGGGCAAACAGATGCTGGTGATTGCCGGAGCACCCGTTTGCCATCAAGGCAGGCTCTATAACTGCGCTGTTGCCATAAGTGATGGCTCGGTGGTGGCTGTTGTGCCCAAGACTTATATACCAAACTATCGTGAGTTTTATGAGAAACGGTGGTTTGCGTCGTCGCACACGGTTGAGCCAGGCGCAACTATCTCAATATTAAATAATAAAGTGCCGTTTGGCACCGATGTTATGCTGGTGAGCGGTAAGGCTCGCGTTGCGTGTGAGATTTGCGAGGATTTATGGGCTCCGGTGCCGCCAAGTTCGTTGGCAGCGGTGAATGGCGCCAATGTGCTTGTTAATCTCTCGGCAACCAATGAGCTGATTGGCAAGCATCACAAGCTGGTGTCGCTCATACGCCATCAGTCGCAAAGCAATGTGGCAGCTTATGTCTATTCATCGTGTGGCTATGGCGAATCGACCACCGACTTGGTTTTTGCCGGCAATGCCATAGTGGCTGAGCTTGGCGAAGTGGTGCGCATGGGCACTCGTTTCAATGTTGAGGAACAATTGGTGATTGCCGATTTTGACCTTGAACGCATTAACAACGAGCGTTTGCACAACAGCAGCTACAGCGATAGCATGCTCGACTTCAAGCGCAGCTACCGCGAGGTGCATTTGAACTTCAACACTACGTCGCAGATAGGCACACTTTACCGTGACATTGAGAAAAATCCGTTTGTCCCTGCCGATGATGCCATGCTGCATCGCAGATGCGAGGAAATATTCAATATTCAAACTGAAGGCTTGATGCGCCGCTTGCAGTTCACACATGTGAAGTCGATAGTGATTGGCGTGTCGGGAGGTTTAGATTCTACCTTGGCGTTGCTCATTGCCGAGCGTGCTTTTCATCGACTTGGCTACGACAAACGCAACATCATTGGCATCACGATGCCCGGGTTTGGCACCAGCGACCGCACTCACACCAATGCTCACGACCTGATGAACGCTATGGGCATCACTGTGAAAGAAATAAGCATAGCTAAGGCTGTGATGCAACACTTCAGCGACATTGAGCATGATGACACAGTGCACGATGCCACTTATGAGAACTCTCAGGCGCGCGAACGAACTCAGATCCTTATGGACTGTGCCAACAAATATAACGGCATAGTGCTTGGCACCGGCGACCTTTCGGAACTCGCTTTGGGCTGGGCAACATACAATGGCGACCACATGTCGATGTACGGCGTGAATGCCGGTATCGCAAAGACGCTTGTGAAGTACCTGGTGAAGTGGATTGCCAATAACGTTGCTGTGGAGGCATGGGGCGAGGGCAGCCGTGCAACTTTGCTTGATATTGTTGATACCCCCATCAGCCCTGAGTTGACCCCAACCGACGATGCCGGAAACATAAAGCAGAAAACCGAAGACCTTGTGGGACCGTATGAGTTGCATGATTTCTTCTTGTATAATATGCTTGCCAATGGCTATTCACCGCGCAAGATATTCATGTTTGCATGTGAGGCATTCTACGGTGAATATTCTCAGGAGGTGATAAAGAAGTGGCTCAAGACGTTCTGCCGCAGGTTCTTCAACCAACAGTTTAAACGCTCGTGTTTGCCCGATGGCCCCAAAGTGGGAGCCGTGAGCCTTTCGCCTCGTGGCGACTGGCGCATGCCAAGCGATGCTTGCTCGGCGCTGTGGCTCAAAGAGTGTGACGAACTGTGATGAGACGGCAAGTGAACAAAGGTGATAACTAACTGTGATTTTGATATTATATTACTGATGGTTGGCTAAGACTGATGAAAACTACATTGATGAACATATACAAAGGGTTGCGTATGTTGGTGGTGACCGGCTTTTCGCTTGTGTTGCTGCTCTCGGCGTTGCTTTATGTGATGTTGTCGATTCCGTCGGTGCAAGATTACCTGTGTCGCCGTGGCGAGAGCGAGCTTAACAAGCTGCTTAACGCCGACGTGCACATAGGTTCGGTTGACATCTCGCCGTTCCATGACCTTGTGCTGCACGATGTGTTTGTGCCCGACCAAAAAGGCGACTCGTTGCTCTATGTTGAGGACCTTGGCGCCGGCATCAGTATATATAACCTGATTGCAAAAAGGCGTTTGGTGTTCACTTATGGCGAAATCATTGGCATGAAAGCCACGGTGACGCGCCCCTCTCCTGACGAGCCTACCAACTTGCAGTTTATCATTGATGCGCTGTCAAATAAAGACCAGCAAAAGCCACCCACGAAATTCGATTTAAAAATATATAATGTGGTGATACGCCGCAGTCAGCTGCGATATGATGTGCTGAGCAAACCTCGGTTGAACGGCCGTTTTGACGCCAACCACATTGAGTTGAGCAACTTGTGTGCCGATGTGACGTTGCCGCGAGTGCGCAACAATGATTTTGTGATTGATGTGAAGCGCATTGCTTTTGACGAATCGTGCGGTTTCAGATTGAAAAACCTTGCTTCGGTGGTGCGACTCAACGACAAGGAGATTTCTCTTGCCAACACTCGCATTGAGCTTGATAACTCGCTTATCACCAACGACTCAATTGGCATAGCATTGACCGACGGTTTATCATCGATAAAACAAAGCATTGGCAGCAACCCTGTGGAGCTGACTTTCTCGAATATTTATGTGACGCCAAGCGACTTTTGCGGTTTTGCTCCGGTGCTGAATGATTTTAGAGAACCGTTTTACATCACTCTTAAAGCGGTTGCAAACGGCAATGACGTGAGTGTATCGGCGCTTACGGCATCAACTGATGACTCTCGCCTTGGATTTGAGATGCGAGGCTCGGTTAATAATCTTAATGATAAAGATTTACTGTCGTTTGATGTGCCTCATTTTGAGCTGAAAGCCGATGGCGGTGAGGTGGTGAAAATCACTTCGTCGATGTCGCAGCTAAGTCCGTCGGCGGCCAAAATCATCAATAAATGCGGCAATGTGCGTATCGACGGTTCGGCTAAAGGCGGCGTGAAGAGAATGTCGTTCAATGGCTTGGTGATGACCTCGCTTGGCAACGTGAAGCTTAAAGCTCACTTAACCGATATTGTTGACCGCCGCATTACATTCTCGGGCGACGTGACCAGCGATAAGGTGATGCTTGGCAAACTTCTTGACAAAGAAAACCTGCTTGGTGACGTGGCTGTGAGTGCTAAGATTGATGCCCGTGTGAAGGGTGGGGTGCTTGAAGGCAAGCTCAATGGCAGCATACCGTATATCGACCTTAAAGGATATAGATATAGCAGCATCACAGCCGACGTGGTGCTCGATGGCGAAATGATTGACGGCAGGGTGATGGTGAACGACGAAAACTGCCTTCTCACTGCCAACGGCTTGATAAAGAACGCCGGTAATCAGAGCGAGGTTGATGCCTCGTTGGCAGTTACTTATGCCAACCTCAGCAATCTCAATCTGATTAAAAACCGCAAGGAGCATAACCTGTCGTTTAACGCCAATGCCAATTTCTACGGTAACAAATTTGACAACGCCACAGGTGATGTACTGATAAAGAATTTTGCTCTTGTTGATGATAATAACAAAGGCTTGCACATTGATTCTTTCATTGTTGAGGCCAACAACGAGAGTGTTCCGCAAAACATCACCATCACTTCAGACTTCTTCAATGGCACCATCATGGGCTCGTATGACTTTGTGAGCCTTGTGCCAACCATGCAAAACATCTTGGCTCAGTCGCTGCCTTCGCTGGTGAAAACCGTTGACCGCAATGTTGAGTCGCGGCACGTCAACGACTTTAAGTTTGACTTCACGCTTGAACCTAACAGCGACTTTCAGGATTTGCTCAGGCTGCCGGTGAATGTGGTGTATAAGACCAATTTGCATGGCTTTGTGAATGAGGTTGATGAGAGTTTCTTTGTTGCTCTCAATGCTCCATATCTGCAACAGGGCAAAAAAATTATTGAATCGACCTATGTTGAAGCAATGAAACAGCCCAACGAGCAAAACGTGTTTATGACTGCGCAAACAGTTTTCCCGATGAAGAAGGGCAAAACGGTGGTTACGCTCAACGCCAATGGCGTGAACGACCGCCTTGACACTGACCTCACGTGGCGCATAATGACCGATAAGGCTTATAGAGGAACCATTGATTTGAGCACGCTGTTTATGCGCAGCAACGATGATGCTTTGGCTCTGAAAGTTGATGTTAACCCAACCGAATTGGTGTTTAACGACACTATCTGGCAGGTGCGGCCGGCATCGGTGCAATATGACGGCGGAGTGATATCGGTGAATAACCTCAGTGGCGTGTGCTACAATCAACGCGTGAGCATCAACGGACGAGTGTCAAACAACCCTGCCGATGTGCTTGCCGTGGAGCTTAACGAAATGAGCCTTGACTATGTGTTTGAGACGCTGGGCATTGACAATGTGATGTTTGGCGGCGTTGCCACCGGTAGGTTCTACGCATCAAATCTGATGTCGGGCGCTCCGGTACTTGAAACGCCTAATCTGCATGTCGATAGGATATCATATAATAAATGTGTGATGGGTGACGCCGATATTAGGAGTAACTGGGACAACGAAGCCCAAGCCATCACCCTCCATGCCGATATTGACCAGGACAACAAATTGCGCTCGGTGATTGACGGTGCCATTTATCCCACACGCGACTCGCTGAGCATCAATTTCGATGCTCATAAAGCAAAAATAGGTTTCTTGAAAACATTCATGTCGGCAATCACCTCTGATATCAGCGGCGAAGTGTCAGGCACAGCCTGCCTATATGGCGATTTTCATAATATAAATATGTATGGCGACCTCTTTGCCGACGAATTGCGATTTAAGGTTGACTACACCAACGTGTATTACACGGCAAGCGACTCGGTGCACATTGTTCCCGGGTTGATAGAGTTTGAAGATGTGGCAATCTATGACCGTGACGGTCACAAGGCGGTGGTGAACGGATGGCTAAGGCACGATAATTTCCACCGGCCTGAGTTTGACTTCAACATAAGCAAAGCTCGTGACTTCTTGTGCTACGATGTGACGCCTGCATTGAGCCCCGATTGGTATGGTACGGTCTATGGCAACGGGTCGGCGTATGTGAAAGGCGGTCCGGGAATATGCACCATAGGCGTGAATATGGAAACCTGCGACCGAAGTAAGTTCACCTTTGTGCTCTCAGACGAGGTGATGGTGAGCGAATATAACTTCATCACCTTTGTTGACCGCAACAAGAAGGATGTTGAGGAAGATAATGACAGTATTCCGCAGATTGTGAAGGAGCTTACCGCTAAGAATCAGCGAGCCGAGGATTCAAAACCGTCGGTGTTTAAGATTGATATTCAAACCGATATCACCAATGTGGCACAGCTCATTGTGGTGATGGACCCTGTGGGCGGCGATAAGATAAAAGGCTATGGCAACGGCAACTTGCGCCTCACCTACGATAGCACCGATGAGAGTTTGGGCATGTATGGCAAATATGAGCTTGAAAAAGGTAGTTACAACTTTACTTTGCAAGACATCATCATAAAAGATTTCACCATCAATCAGGGCAGTAACATCAGTTTCAACGGAGACCCTTATGCGGCAAATCTTGATATCAGAGCCACTTATTCGCTCAATGCCAACCTGCTTGACCTTGACGAATCGTTTGCCTCAGACCGCGAGCTAAACCGCACCAATGTGCCGGTTAATGCCATATTGATGGCAAAAGGCGATATGCGTCAACCCGATATATCGTTTGACCTTGATTTCCCCACCATCAGCACCGATGCCGCTCGCAAGGTGAAGAGTATCATCAGCACCGATGACCTGATGAATCGCCAGATATTGTATCTGCTTGCGCTCAACCGCTTCTA
>JBJECY010000096.1:0-6994 GCA_051871515.1 Muribaculaceae bacterium
CAACTATCAGCACCGATGCAGCTCGCAAGGTGAAGAGTATCATTAGCACCGATGACCTGATGAATCGCCAGATATTGTATTTGCTTGCCCTCAACCGCTTCTATACGCCGGAATATATGGGTAACAACAACCGAAACAACGAGCTTGCCTCGGTGGCATCATCAACGCTCTCGTCGCAGCTCACCAATATACTTGGGCAGTTGAGCGACAATTGGAGCATTGCTCCAAACTTCAGGAGTGACAAGGGCGACTTCTCAGACGTTGAGGTTGACTTGGCACTTTCGAGCCAGTTGCTCAACAACCGCCTGCTGTTTAACGGCAATTTTGGTTATCGCGATAACAGCATGAACACCCGCAACAGCAATTTTATTGGCGATTTCGACATTGAATACTTGCTTAATCGCAAGGGCACCATAAGGCTCAAAGCCTATAATCACTTCAACGACCAAAACTATTTGGTGCGTAGTGCCATGACCACTCAGGGAGTGGGTGTGGAGTTTAAACTTGATTTCGACAATCCGTTTAAGCGCAAGCGCACCATGCAAGAAATAGTGGGTGACACCGTTGGAGTGATAAACAACGAGAAAAAAACCGATACGGTGAAAGCCGAATGAAATAATAAATAACTGATATCTATGGACTATTTTAGCGACATCGACCAAACATTGGCAGCTGCCCTTGACTATGTGAATGCACCCATGAGTACCATTCTTGTGGTAGTGTTGGCTGTGACTGCGCTGTGGTTCACCATTGCCACCCGAGGAGTACAATTCCGACTCATAGGCGACATGATGCGCCTGCTTGTGGCAAGCGATGCTGCTGCCATGCGTGAGAAAGGACGCAAGCACATTTCTTCGTTTCAGGCATTCTCGGTGTCGATAGCATCGCGTGTGGGCACCGGCAACCTTGCCGGCGTTGCCACAGCCATAGTGATAGGTGGCCCCGGTGCCATCTTTTGGATGTGGGTGATGGCTATTATCGGTTCAGCTAACGCCTTTGTTGAGTCAACTTTGGCGCAGTTGTTTAAAATCAAAGCAAAAGACTCGTATGTGGGCGGTCCGGCTTACTACATTAAAAAAGGACTGAAGTCGAAATTCTTTGCCTATGTCTTTGCCGTGTCAATAATAGCCTGCTTTGGTTTTGCAAACAATATGGTGCAGTCAAACACCATCAGCCTTGCATTTGCATCGGCCTTTGGCACCAATCAGGCTGTGCTTGGCGTGATAATGGCTATTGTGGCTATGATTATCTTTTTTGGCGGCATACAGCGTGTGGCAAAGGTGAGCATGGTGGTGGTGCCGATAATGGCATTGGCCTATGTGTTTGTCACGCTTGTGGTGATTGTGCTGCAATATGACCGTATTCCGCATGTGCTTGCGCTGATTGTGAACAATGCGTTTGGCATTGAACAGGCTGTGGGCGGAGGCGTTGGCACTGCTATACTCTTTGGCTTTAAACGCGGATTGTTTAGCAACGAGGCAGGCGAAGGCTCGGCACCAAATGCTGCTGCAACGGCTTCAACCTCGCACCCGGTGAATCAAGGTTTGATACAAGCACTTGGCGTGTACACCGACACATTAATTATATGCACCTGCACCGCATTCCTGATACTTTGTACCGGGGTGTTTGATAACGGACACTCGGGCATTGAGCTTACGCAAGACGCTATGGCAAGTGTGATTGGCAGTGCCGGATATACTTTTGTTGCTGTGGCAATATTCCTTTTTGCATTCACCAGTGTGATAGGCAATTATTACTACGGCGAGTGTAACCTCTATTTCATGACTCGCAGCAAGGTGGCGCTCACCATCTATCGCTTGCTGGTGGGAGCGATGGTGCTTGCCGGCTCGGTTTCGACACTTAATTTGGTGTGGAGCTGCGTTGACTTCTTCATGGCCATCATGGCAACGGTCAACTTGGTTTCGATATTGCTGCTTTGCAAATATGCTTTGCGTTGTTTGCATCACTATCAGGAGCAAAAGAAAATGGGCATTAAACCAAAATATCATTCAAGCGTGATTCCTGAGATTGAATCAGAAACCGAGGCTTGGAAATAAACGCATGAAGCAGAGAGACGGTGATTGAGCAGATGAAACAGTGGAGATACATATTGCTGGTGTGTGTGGCTGTGATAGCCAATGTGTGTTGCGTATGTTATGCGCAAGAATGCATTGCAATTGAGCCGTTGCATGCCAACGATGCCGATACGGTAGTTTCTGCTCAGCCCCAAATCGCCGATGCCGACACCGTGGCAGAACGTCACGACGGCGACTATTGGAAAGAACAATTGCGCAAGGGCAAACTTGACCTTAACGATGAAACCATTGTTTATCCGTCGTTTTTGCAATTGTGCGTGAACCTGTATCGATGGGGCGACCGCACATTCAATAGTTATGACCCTGATTATGTGGTGGGCACCGGCAAACGCTGCAAGGCTATTTTCAAAAACGAGGAATGGCTTGATAGTTATGCGCTGCGTTTCCCCGGGCGCAAAGAGTTGGCAATGATTTCAAACGTGTCGGCCAACATTGGCTCGTATGTGTCGTATATGGCTGTCTCGTTGGGATATAGTGGCGAGGTTAACAAGCTGTTTGGCGGTCGAGGTACCGGGCAACGCAAACTTGAATTTCAGTTCACTTGCTCGCTTTTGGCGGCAGAGGCTTATTGGAGCAAGAACACCGGCGGCACCAACATACACCGTTTTGGCGATTATAACAATGGCAAATGGTTTTCTGAAGGGTTCCCCGGGCTGATACGCGAGTCGTATGGTGCTGATATTTATTACTTCTTCAACCACCGAAAGTATTCACAAGGAGCTGCTTATAGCTTCTCAAAATATCAAAAGCGCAGCGCCGGTTCAATGATTGCCGGCATCACCATCTCGCACCAGAATGTGGGCCTCGACTTCTCGAAGCTTCCCGAAGACATGAAGGCTGAGTTGCCCAACGACCAGATGGTTTATCGTTTTAAGTATAACGACTATTGCTTTTTGCTTGGATATGGCTATAACTGGGTGTTTAAGCCTAATTGGCTGTTTAACATATCGGCTATGCCATCAATAGGCTATAAACACTGCTTTAGAGACAACATTGACGGTTACGGCAACATTTTCTCAGTCAACATAAAGGGTAAAATGGCGTTGGTGTATAATCATAAGCGGTTCTTTTATGGTCTTGGCATGAAAATTGACGGACATTGGTACAAGAGCGAGAACTATAGCTTCTTCAACTCGGTTGAAAGCGTGGCTTTCACTTTTGGCTACCGATTTGATATATTTTAATAATAAAGATAAATAACACATATATTATAATGAGTGTAATAATTCTTGGAATTGAATCATCGTGCGACGATACGTCGGCTGCAGTGCTTAAAGATGGAGTGCTGCTTTCAAACGTGATTGCGAGCCAAAAGGTTCATGAGATGTATGGTGGCGTGGTGCCTGAATTGGCATCTCGCGCCCATCAGCAGAACATTGTGCCGGTGGTGTCGGAGGCTATACGCCAGGCAGGAATAGCCAAAGAGGACATCAGCGCCATTGCATTCACCCGTGGACCGGGACTGATGGGCTCGCTGCTTGTGGGCACATCTTTTGCCAAAGGCTTGGCATTGTCGCTGGGTATTCCGCTCGTCGATGTGAATCATTTGCATGGGCATGTGTTGGCTCATTTTGTTAAGGAAGATGAGAACACTCAGGTGCCTGAGTTCCCTTATTTGTGCTTGCTCATCTCGGGCGGCAACTCTCAAATCATTCAGGTGAATGCGCCAAATGATATGGTGATATTGGGCCAGACCATCGACGATGCTGCCGGTGAGGCTTTCGACAAGTGTGCAAAGGTGATGGGCTTGCCTTATCCCGGAGGTCCAATCATTGACCGCCTGGCACAGGAGGGCGATGCTGATAAATTTAAATTCAGCAAACCGCACATTCCCGGGCTCGATTATAGCTTCAGCGGGTTAAAGACATCGTTTCTTTACACTTTGCGCGATGCGCTCAAAGAAAACCCCAACTTCATTGAGGAGAACCGCGCCGACTTGGCGGCATCGCTGCAGAAAACCATCATTGACATCCTAATGGATAAGTTTGGCAAAGCCATCAAACAGACTAAGATAAAGACGGTGGCCATTGGCGGAGGCGTTTCGGCAAACTCAGGCGTGCGTGAAGCAGTGCAGGTGTATTGCGAGCGTCGTGGCATAAAGGCGTTTATCCCCAAGCGCTCGTTTACCACCGATAATGCCGCTATGATAGCCATTGCCGGGTATTATAAATATCTCGATAAACAATTTTGCGACATCAGTTTGCCGCCGTTTGCCAGAGTGACGGTGTGATGAGCTGATGCATAGTCAAATACACAGAAAGGAGACATAAGAAAATCATGAATTTTTCAGTAATAGTGATTGGCGATGAGCTGCTCATTGGGCAGGTCACCGACACTAATTCGGGGTGGATTGCCCGCCACCTCACGCCTTATGGGTGGAAGACACAAAGCGTGCGCGTGATTGCCGACGATGAGCAAGAGATTACACGCGCCATCGACGCAGCTTTTGCCGAAACTGATGTGGTGCTCATGACCGGCGGTCTGGGCCCTACGAAAGACGATATCACCAAAGCCACTTTGTGCCGCTATTTTGGCGGAGAGATGGTGCTTTCAGAGCCTACTTTGCGCAATGTTGAGGAAGTGCTCACTAAGCGAGGGCTTCAGATGAATGAGCTGAACCACAATCAGGCCATGGTGCCATCGTCGTGTCGCGTGATACAAAACACCGTTGGCACAGCACCGCTTATGTGGTTTGAACGTGGCGGTAAGGTGCTCGTGTCGATGCCCGGAGTGCCTTTTGAAACAGAAACCATGATGCGTAATGCCGTGATTCCTGAGCTGATGAAGCGTTTCATGAGCGATGTGGCAATAGAATACCGCACCTTTGTGGTGATTGACTATTCAGAATCGGTGCTTGCCTTGACGTTGACTCAGTTTGAGGAGCAGATGCCTGATTTTGTGCATTTGGCATATTTGCCTAAACCGGGTGTGATAAGGCTGCGCCTCTCGGGCTGTCATGCCAACCGGGATTTGCTTTCTGAGACAATGGAATGTCTTGAAGCACAGCTGCATGCCATATTGGGAAAGAACATCATTTGCAACGAAGATAAACAGCCGGCTGAGATACTTGGCGACTTGCTGCGTAAGCATGGGCTAACGGTGTCAACAGCCGAAAGCTGCACTGGCGGCAACGTGGCTCACACCATCACCGAGATTGCCGGCAGTTCGGAGTATTTTGCTGGTTCGGTGGTGTCGTATTGCAACGAGGTGAAAAAGAATGTGCTTGGCGTAGATGAGCAAGTGCTCAACACTGTGGGCGCTGTGAGTGAGCCTACCGTTAAGCAGATGAGCCTTGGTGTGAGCAGCCTTATGAACACCGATTGTGCCATGGCTACGTCGGGCATTGCCGGTCCTGGTGGTGCTGTGCCGGGTAAGCCGGTGGGCACAGTGTGGATGTCGGCAAAATGCGGCGACCGTTTGGTGACTGAGTGCCGCCGTTTCCCGGGTGACCGCGCCCGCGTTATTGAGCGCACCACAACCCATGTCACCATAATGCTGATAAAACTGCTTATGGAACTTTGATGTGCCCATGTTGGCGTTGTACCCTCGGCAGGCAAGATTTGTAAATTGTTGATGTCAAGAGCGTGCAATGTGCTTGACTACAAGTTGGCAAATTATGCTTTTCTCCCCGCAGAAGATTGGGAGAGAAGCCAAGGTTTATGGGCAAAACCGCCAAAAACCGTTGCTAAAAGCCGTAAAAAGCACAAAAAGTGCAGTTTAGAGGGCAAAATAGTTGTGTTGTGGGTTGTTGAAGTGGAAAATAATTACTAACTTTGCACCACATTTCGGGATAGCAGTACAACGACTACATTCCTATAGTCATGTTCTGTGACTCTAATCGTTGAAACTTCGTTGCGAGACAATGATGCTTAAGTACTCGCAAAAAGCGTAGAACGGTATTGTAACGGGTGATTGCCAAAGCACCGCTAAGAGATGCTTTAAGGCACAACTCATGAATATTGGCGCTACTACGAAGAAAAGTAGCAGTTATGTTGGGTCGGGTGAAAGACTCACATTGATTGTATACTTTGCACTCTATGCTGAAATGAATAATAATGAATTAAATAAAAAAGTAAAGTAAATAGCCATGTCAAAAGTTTGTCAAATTACAGGCAAGAAGGCGATTACAGGTAACAATGTATCGCACTCAAAAAGAAGAACTAAACGTAAGTTCAACGTGAACGTGTTCAACAGAAAATTCTTCTGGGTTGAGCAACAACAATGGATTTCATTGACAGTTTCAACTTCGGGTCTCCGCTTGATCAACAAGATCGGTTTGGATGCTGCTCTTAAGAAGGCTGCTCATGAAGGTAACTTAACATGTATTAGAACCATAGAAAAGTAAAAAGAAGATGGCAAAGAAAGCAAAAGGTAATAGAGTTCAGGTAATACTTGAATGCACCGAACAAAAGGCAAGCGGTGTGCCAGGAATGTCACGCTACATCACAACTAAGAACCGCAAGAACACCACTGAGCGTTTGGAGTTGAAGAAATACAACCCATATCTTAAGAGAGTAACAGTACATAAAGAAATTAAATAATAGTTGAATCATGGCAAAAAAAGTTGTAGCAACTCTTCAAAAAGGTGAAGGCCGTACCTATAGCAAGGTAATCAAGATGGTTAAGTCTCCAAAGACCGGCGCCTATACTTTCACTGAGGAAATGGTTCCAAACGACAAAGTTCAGGAAACCCTCAAGAAGTAATCTTTCATAGAAGATTCAAGAATATTTGAAGAAAATATGATATATAAAAGCCTCATAGCTCAATGCTATGGGGCTTTTTTATTATAGCGTGGCAAAGGTTGGGGCTTGGCTCAGTAGCAAAAAGGTGTGGTTATAAATAAAAAAATGTTACCTTTGCAGTCATATGGAAACAAAGATATTAGAACAGTTAGCTC
>JBJECY010000097.1:0-32667 GCA_051871515.1 Muribaculaceae bacterium
ATGACTGCAAAGGTAACAATTTTATTTATAACCACACCTTTTTTCTACTGAGCCAGAAAACGGGGCGCATCGCAATGATACGCCCCGAAGTATTAACCACTAATCACTAAAGTTATAGCGAATTAAAATCTCTTACCCTTCAAATGCCAAAAACTTCTTTCACGCGCTCCACATAGTCGAGTTTCTCCCATGTGAACAGCTCAACCTCCACGTCAATGCTCTTAGCACCGTTGTAGCGCGAGGTGAAATGCTTAACAACCGTGCGCGGTTCGCGGCCCATGTGACCGTAAGCAGCCGTTTCCTCATAGATGGGCGCACGCAGCTTCAGGCGTTTTTCAATGCCGTAAGGCGTCATGTCGAACAGCTTATTCAGGCGGTCAGCAATCTCCTGGTCGCTCATGTTCACATGGCTGGTGCCATAAGTGTTAACAAAGAAGCTCACCGGGCGAGCCACGCCAATGGCATAAGCCACCTGCACAAGCATCTCATCGGCAACGCCGGCTGCCACAGCATTCTTGGCAACGTGGCGAGCAGCGTATGCAGCCGAGCGGTCAACCTTGCTGGGGTCCTTGCCCGAGAAAGCACCGCCGCCGTGAGCGCCGCGGCCTCCGTAAGTGTCAACAATAATCTTGCGGCCTGTAAGACCCGTGTCACCGTTAGGACCGCCAATCACAAACTTGCCGGTTGGGTTGACGTGATAGATAATCTTATCGTCAAACAGGGCCTGAATGTCGGCAGGCAACGAGGCCTTTACACGCGGCATGAGGATGTATTTCACATCGTAGAAGATGTTTTCAAGCATAATGTCGTCGGCACGCTTTTGTGCTTTTTCGCTGCCGTCAACAGGTGCCACAAACTCATCGTGCTGTGTGCTCACCACAATGGTGTGGATGCGCACCGGCTTGTGAGTCTCGCCATCATATTCCACAGTCACCTGGCTCTTTGAGTCGGGGCGAAGATAAGTCATCAGCTTACCCTCGCGGCGAATGGCAGCCAGTTCCAGCAGGATGCGATGCGAAAGGTCGAGCGTGAGCGGCATCAGGTTTGGAGTCTCGTTAACAGCGTAGCCAAACATCATGCCTTGGTCGCCGGCACCTTGTTCCTCGGCTGTGGCACGCACAACGCCTTGGTTGATGTCGGAACTTTGCTCATGAATGGCTGAGAGCACGCCGCACGAAGCGCCGTCAAACTTGTACTCAGCTTTGTTGTATCCAATGCGGTTAATCACTCCGCGGGTCACGTCCATCAGGTCGATATACGCCTCTGAGCGCACCTCACCGGCAATCACCACCTGACCGGTGGTAACAAGGGTTTCAACAGCCACTTTCGAGTCGCTGTCATAAGCAAGCAGTTTGTCGAGCACAGCGTCAGAGATTTGGTCAGCTACCTTGTCAGGATGCCCCTCTGACACCGATTCTGAAGTAAACAGATAATTTTTCATTTTTCCAATTTGTTTTTAAAGTGGAAAAACGCTAAAAGTTAATAAGCAATCTGGATTTGTTGTCGAGAATTGCAGTTTTAGCATTTTTTAGTGTGGTTGCAAGCAGCCAAATTTTTCCACAAGAGTTAATAAATTCAGTTTTCGGACTGCAAAGTTACTGCTTTTGCAACACTCACACAATAGCACACAGCAAAAAAGTTTCACACAACGTGCATAAAGATTACCTCGCAAGCCGCGAAACGCGCCACCGACCGAGGCAATAATATCACACTATCATTTGATTATCAATCCCTTACCCTCAAAACAGGCACTTCGCCGCAAGCCGCCACATCGCATCCTCTCAAAATCCAAGAATCATCATTTTCATGTTGCTCCCCAAAAAGAAATGGCGCCGAGGTTTAAATATACACCTCAGCGCCACACTATTTTTATTAACCATCTTTTCTTATCACATAATCAAGATGCCGTGTTTGCGACATTCTTCCACTTGTTCGTCGGGCCAGATGCTGGCTTGCACCTCACCGATGTGGGCTTTTTGCAGCAAATACATGCATAAACGGCTCTGCCCGATGCCGCCGCCAATTGAATACGGCAGCTCACCTGCCATGAGGGCGCGGTGGAAGTTGAGGCTTAACCGCTGCTCACAGCCACGGGCTTTGAGCTGAGCCACAAGGCTCTCCTCGCTCACGCGTATGCCCATCGACGACAGTTCAAACGGTATTTCAAGCACATTATCCCACAGAATCAGGTCGCCGTTCAAGCCGTAAAATCCGTCCTCGTTGGGGGTAATCCAATCATCGTAGTCGGGGGCACGGCCATCATGCGGCTCGCCGTTGGTCAACGGATTGCCAATACCAATAATAAACACTGCGCCATATTTCTTTGCAATCTTTGCTTCACGCTCTTTCACTCCGCAGTCGGGGTACATCTGCAACAACTCCTCGCTGTGTATGAAAGTCACTTCCTTAGGCAATCGAGGGGTGATGTGTGGGAAATCTTCATAAATCTTCCACTCGGTTTCACGCACGGCGCAATAGATTTTTCTCACCGTTTGCTTCAGATAATCAAGGTTGCGGTCGCAGCGGTTTATGCTCTGCTCCCAATCCCATTGGTCAACGTAAAGTGAATGGATGTTGTCAAGCTCTTCAAAGGTGCGGATGGCGTTCATATCGGTGTAAAGTCCGTAGCCGGGCGCAATGTCGTAGGCGCCAAGCTTCATGCGCTTCCACTTTGCAAGCGAGTGCACCACCTCGGCGCGACTGCCGTTCATACACTCAATGTTGAAAGCCACAGCGTGCTCCACGCCGTTGAGGTCGTCGTTGATGCCGGTGCCGCTAAGCACAAACAACGGTGCGGTGACGCGGCGTAAGTTCAATGCCGACGATAATTTGAGCTGAAATGTCTCTTTAATCTTCTTAATTGCCACTTCGGTGGTCTCGGGCAATAGCTTTTGCTTATACTTTTTTGGTATTATCAGTGCCATACTTTTGTTAAAATCTTTTTGGTAGCATGTAACTTGTTTTCGGGTGCAAAGATAATACATTTTTCCACAAATAAAAGCATACAACCATCATTTTGTTGCCATACTCTGCATTTTTCTCTCATTTTGTACGCCCAATGCGCTGTTTTTCGTTATGAATATAGTTTTGCCACGCCGTGCGCAAACCTTTCATATTCAATAATTAATTGCTACCTTTGCAGCCTGATTTATGGCCAGACTCTGCGTCCGGCCTCATCTCGCAGGCATGCTGCTGCCCGTTGGCATCACGCATGGGTGTGTTTTTTAGTGTAAAAAAGATTTTCTTGATGGACAGATTTTTCCAATCTCTTGCCGACGGACTGTCGGCAGTGACCGACTTTGTATGTGGCTATCCGCTATTCATTTGGCTCATTGGCGGAGGCTTTTTTCTATTCCTCTACTCGGGATGCGTGCCTTTGCGCTACACTCAGCGCGCCATTCGCTCGCTGCGCACCAAGCAGGCCGGCGAGGGGCAGATAAGCAGCTTTCAGGCGCTCATGAGTGCCATCAGCAGCACCGTGGGCATGGGCAACATTGCCGGCGTGGCTATTGCCATTGCCATGGGCGGTCCGGGCGCCATCTTCTGGATGTGGGTGAGCGCGCTCTTTGGTATGGCAACAAAGTTTTTTGAGGGAACGCTTGCCATCATGTATAAGGGCAAGGACAACAAAGGCAACGTGCAAGGCGGCCCAATGTATGTGCTCACCGAGGGCATCAGCCCCAAGCTCAAGCCTCTGGCAGTGTTCTTCTGCGCATTTGCCATGATAGGTTGCCTCTGCGTGATGCAGGCCAACCAGCTCACCGAGTCGCTCATCACAGTGATTACCGACCCCTTGCTGCATCTTGAAAACACTTGGCAGCTGAGGGCTGTGATTGGAGTATTGATTGTGATACCCGTTGCCATTGTGATGCTGGGCGGAATAAAGCGCATCTCGCTGATTGCCACCAAGATAGTGCCAGTAATGGTATCGCTCTACTTCATTCTTGTGCTGTGGATTATAATCACCAATCTGCACCTTGTGCCGCAAGTGTTTGCCGACATCATCAATAGCGCATTCTCGTTGAAAGCCGGATTTGGCGGCTTGGCAGGCGTGGCTGTTGTGGGCGCTCGCCGCGCAATGTACGTCAATGAGGCTGGCGTGGGAACGGCATCGCTGATGCACGGAGCAAGCAAAAACGCCGAACCGGTGCGCGAAGGCCTGGTAGCAATGCTTGGCCCTGCCATCGATTCCGGTCTGGTGTGCACACTCACCGCCATACCTATCCTTATGGCAGGCAATTACCTCGACGTGGAAGGCATAAAAGGCTTATACATAGCACTCGGAGCGTTTGGAACGCTCATTCCGCACATAGGTCAGTATCTGCTCATGGTGATTGTGTTCTTCTTCGCCTTTTCCACCATGTTCTCTTATAGCTACTATGGCACCAAGTGTACAGGCTATCTGTTTGGCGTTGAAAACGGCAAATACTACGAATATTTCTATTTGGCAATGATTGTGGTGTCGTGCATCGTTACGCTCGACACTGTGGTGGCTGTGATGGACCTTGCATTTGCGCTCATGTCAATTCCCACCATGTTCTCACTGCTGAAATTGGCACCGGTGGTGCGCCGCGAAGCAAAGAGCTATTTGGCGAAAAAACGCGATTAAATCGGGCAAAATACCTCACACGGGGCTGTGGCAATAGCATGATTGTCACAGTCCCGTGAGTGTTATCGGGTGAGGCGCAGCTTGCGGTCGCGCATCTGCAAGAAGGTGGCGAAGGTCTGTATCAAATCGCCAATGGCAATATCGGCATTGTCAACCTCGTTCTGATAGAGCGCGGTGGAGTTGACGCCCTGCTGATGATGCCCCTGCAACGAACCGTTAACCCCCGACACATATTCAAACAGCTTCATCTGCAAGTTTATCATGTCATACGCGCCCAGGCTATTGGGGCTGCCCACAATCTGCTCGGGCTTGGCATCTGTGTCACGCTCGGCAAATGGCAGCACGCCGTCGGCACTCGCCCACACCTTGCGAATGTCACGCCACGAGAATCCCTCGGGCAACGCATCAACAGGATATAGCAGCACGCCCTTAGCCGAAGCGCTCATCATGTGGTCGAGCATAGTGATGAGCCGGTTAACAAACTTCTGCTGCCCTATCACGTCTTCAACCAGCGAGTGAACCTCACCGTCAATCATGGGATACATCTTAATCATATACGGATGGCTGCCATGCCTGTAAGGCGAACGGAAGTGGCACAGCAAGTCGCCCATGGGCGAAAACCAGCGGCAATGCCACTCTTTGGCAATGTCCCAACGCGTGTCAACGTCAGGTTGCGCCTGCAACTCTTTGGCTTGGTCGCTGCCAAAGGGCACCACAATGAGCGATGCCGTGCTGCGGCAGTGGCACACCAGCACTTCGCTGCTTTCAAGGGTCCACACCTCAATGGCGCGGCACTTGCCTCCGTGGCTTTGCCAAAAATCCACTCCGCGCTGATCATCTGCGCCAATTTGACCGATGAAATCGTCAATTCGGCCATTCACATCGTTGGCATAGAGCTTGCGCACAGCCTCTGCTTGGGCACGGTTGCCGCCCGACACGCGGCGCAGCAAATCGGCCATGCTCATATCATGCAACTCGCCCACAATCTCATCATCCCAGCCGCGGCAATCATCCATGCGGTTCATGAAAAATTTGTTGATGTTCACGTTATCAACGCGCATATTGCTGCCAAAAACATCGGTCTCAACGTCGATTCGCTGCACCACGCAACCCGATATCAGGAACTCTTCAAGCGCACGGCTGTCAAGCTCGTGGAGCATGCACTTGCGATAGACCTCAGCCACGGATTCATCGCATTTTTCGGCAATTTTCTTATTTCTGAATCGCCCAATCACCGTCTTCACCATTTGCCTGATGAGGTTGTTGGTGATGGGTCGGCAACCGCGATTGCGCATGTTCTCGCCTTCGCTCACGGCATTGCCCAGTTCGTCGGTCATCATGTCGTCCCACTGGCGACCATAGGTAAACGCCTTGTTGCGGCTGCGGCGCGAGCGCAGATTGCTGCAACCCATCCAAGCACGATAGGCGGCATGCAGCACCTTCACATCGTCGCCGCTTGCCATTGCTATTGTTTGCACGTCTGTCATATCGCCGTTGCTCATTTTATTGATAGATACTGATTGCGGTTGTTCACCGTGTGCGATATGTGAATCCAAGCATAATCATGCTCGTTGATGGCTTGGTCAACGGGCAGTTTCAGGCGTTTGAGCGTGCGCCACAGCCTCACGTTGGCATCGCGTGAGCCTGCTGTGATGTCGGCGGCTTCGCCACGCAAGTGTTGGCTTTTCGCCACGCCTCCCACCGCAGCGTTGAGTGCCGCGCAGCGATAGCCGCTGTTGACGTAGATGGGACTGCCAAATGCCTCGCGCAAAGGGTCGAGCACATTTTCCACGAGCCGGGCAAGCGCCTGTTGCGCTGCCGGCGGAGGGGTGTTGTCAATGCCACATGCCTGTGCCGTGCACGAGGCCACAAGTTCATTCATTGTGAAGTGTTTCATGGGTTTTGTCTTTAATTTGGGTTAATAAACTGTTTAGGTCAATCACGCCTTTGTCAGAAAGCGTGCGCAACGCCTTGAACATGAGTTGTGCGGCGTTTACATAATCGCGCCGGGTCTTTTGTTCGGCTTTCTCATAGATGCTTTTCACCTCGATGGCGGCAATGCCAATGGCGCCCAACACCGTGAGCAGCGGCAATAGCGGCACATGCCAGTCACAAGCCACGCTCACATACCATGCCAAGCCCATCTGCATGGCATCAACCACCGTGAGCGAGAGCATCACGTTGTAGTATTGCCCAAGCTTGCTCACCGTGCGGCGCAATGCCTCGCTGCGACGAGCCTCGCCCCGTTTGCGCGCTTTGCGCAATCCGCTCCACAGGTCGGCAAGCACAGCCACAAGCACAAGCAGATATTCGCCCACCACAAATGCGCCGGCAAGCACAATGCGAAATGTTTCGTTGGTGTTTTCCATGTTGTTTAATGCTTTGTTTTGTGTGTTTTTCAATGATTTGTGTGTTCGCCGACAAAATTACTGCTTTGCCCGCAACGCTTTTACTCCAAAAAATCACACTGCCACGCCACCGCTTTCCCCTCTTTTTGTCTATCTTTGCATTATTGTCACACCCAACATTCAATTTAGCTATGAAACGATTGCTATCATTAATAATGGGCTTAGCGGTTGTTTTAAACGGAACAATCGCAGCAGAATTGCCAAAAACGCCCGATGAAACCGACTATTCGTCATTCCACGCCGACATCAACAGCATGATTGACTCGCTGCATGTGGTGGGTCTAAGTCTGGCTGTGGTGAAAGACAACAAAATTGTCTATACCGGCGCCTTCGGGCACAAGAGTCTTGCCCCTGAGCAGCCGCTTTCGGTCAGCACAAAGTTTCGCATAGCGTCAATCTCAAAATCGTTTGTGGCAACAGCCATCATGCAACTCGCCGACCGCGGCAAACTCAACATCAACGACGACGTAAACCGCTGGTTGCCTTTTGAAGTGCGCAATCCGGCTTACCCCGATGTGCCCATCACCGTGGCAATGCTCATGTCTCACACCAGCAGCATCAACGATTCGCAAGGCTATTACATCAGCTACGATTGTATCAACCCTGCCGCCAACCCCGATTACGCGAAATGTTACAACAGCTATGCTCCCGGGCAGAAATATGAATATTGCAACCTCAACTTCAACCTGTTGGGGATAGTGATTGAGCGCGCAAGCTCGCAACGATTCGACCGCTACATAGTGCAAAACCTGCTTGAACCGCTCGGCATCGACGGCAACTTCTGCGTCAACTATATCAACACCGACAGCTGCGCCACGCTCTATGCTTGGGAGGACTCGGCTTTTGTTGCAAGGCCGCAAGCATACCGACCAATAGATAACCTTAACGATTATCAGATGGAGGTTTCCACCGTGAAGATGTCGCCTGCCGGCGGCATGAAAATCTCCGCCCCCGACCTTGCCCGTTATATGCTCATGCACATGAACCACGGCAAAAGCCCGTTGGCTGAGAAACGCATCATCAGCAAAAAGAGCTCAAAACTGATGCAAGCCGACCACACGCCAACCGACGAATATTACGGCTTTGCACTCGAAAAATCCGAAGAATTTGTGCAAGGAGTGCCACTCACCGGCCACACTGGCGGAGCCTACGGACTCACGAGCGCAATGTTTTTCAACCCCAAAGAGCACTATGGATTTGTGGTAATCTGCAACGGTTCCCGCAATGGTCACAAGGTGCTTGTGCAAGCT
Organism: Muribaculaceae bacterium; assembly: GCA_051871515.1. GTDB lineage: Bacteria > Bacteroidota > Bacteroidia > Bacteroidales > Muribaculaceae > SFTJ01. Next base: position 8,268 of record JBJECY010000097.1, read on the forward strand.
CAGCAAATAATGTATAACCACTTCATAAAAACAAAGAAATGACCGAAAACGAACGATTAATTCGCCACCAAATAGTGGTAGAGGCGGCTCACCAAATGATGATTGCCGCCCGCACCGCCCCAAAGGGCAAAGGTTGCGACCTTATTGAAATCACTCTCGTGAGCCAACGCGCCGACCTCGAAGCATTGGCAAGCGTGATGAGTGCAAAAGCGCAAGAAACCGGCATGGCTTTTCTGCAACGCGATGCCGACAACATTTTGTGCGGCGAGGCGGTTCTGCTCATTGGCACCAAAGCACAGCCTTTGGCTCTCAACTGCGGTTATTGCGGATACCCCAACTGCCAACTTAAACCAGAGGTAGCGCCGTGCGCCTTCAATAGCATCGACGTGGGCATTGCCGTTGGCTCAGCCTGCTCAAAAGCAGCCGACCTCCGACTTGACACTCGCGTGATGTTCTCTGCCGGATGGTGCAGCCAGTTTCTTGACTGGATGCCGGGCTGCCACCAGACCATTGCCATAGCCATTGGCGCAGCAAGCAAAAATCCATTCTTTGACCGCAAACCAATGCAATAACGCCGAATGAAACATCTTTTCATCGCTTTGCTGATTACGGCGGCGTGGGCAACTGCAGCCCATGCCCAAAAGGCTACGCTATGCGCCAACTCTTCGCAACCCATCAGGCACTTGCCTGCACAAACCGCCAACAATGCAATCACCGGCAGCAACTTCATGCTGCAATGCGACACCGTTGACTTTTGGACAAGAGAAAAGATGGTGGTTGATGCCGTTCTCAGCGGCAACGTGCCCGACTCGCTGCGATACTTCAAGAAAATCACTTACACCACTCCAATTGTCGATTCCATCGAGGTTTTTCGGCAACCGCACACCGTATCGCTATGGGTGACTTGCGACTATCTTTCCATTGGCACCAACACAGATTTTGTGCGCATGCCCATGGGACCGTTGGCTGCGCAAGAGATTGCCGACTCGCTGCATTGCATGCTGCCCACATCGTTTATTGTTGACCGCATCAACGATGCTCGCCAAGGCGCAATTGAGATTTTTCCGTTTCGACCGCTTGGCGAACGCAACACTTGGCCCATTGTGTTTCAAGACAGCAACAACGCCATCAACGCCCTTTTCCGCGCCAAAGGCTATCACTTTGGACAACTCATCTCAGGGCTCAAAAAAGATATTATCCTAACCCATCGCCTGTGGAACGATGCAAAATGCCTCAACCGGGTGGCAATCTACGGCTGGCATCGGCCCGACGGCAGCCGTGTGCAACCCACCTATGTTGGGCACGTCAACTTCTACGTTGACTACAGCCACGGGGTGAGATTGGTGAGCCGAGTTGCCGAAATCGACGGGAAAACCGTTGATTTGAAGGCCATCGTTGAAGACCCCAAGCTGTTCCGTTTGGTGAGCGACGAGAGTTCGCCCATTGTGCCGGCATCTTATTTCGCCAACTAATTTGCCTCGCCGCATCAGCGTTTTGGCAACAAGGCACTGCAAGCACACAACAGCATAAAACGCGCGGTTTTATCGGTAAAATTCGTGAATCACGGCAGTTGCAAACCGCCCTTCCGCTCCACCAAACAAGGGTGTGGCAAATCGCCCGATAACTTCGGCTCAATGCCCGAATCCATCGGGCAATTTTCTGCAACACGCCTCTATGGCTCTCCCACTGCCCCATATTGTCGCTATTTGCCCGATGAAATCGCGTCTTGCATAGTCTTTGAGCATCACAATAGCCATAATAAGTTACTTCAATTGCACATAATTCGGCAATAATTATTAACTTTGTTATCACTTATGAACTACTCAATCACTGCACCAGAGCGGATAAACACCACAGTGGACCTACCCGCATCAAAAAGCATCAGCAACCGAGCCATGATGCTCACCTCGTTATGTCAAGCCCCCAAGGCAATAAACCTGACCAACATATCGGACTGCGACGACTCTAACGCGATGATTCATGCCCTCAACAGCAACGGCAGCGACAACATCAACATTGGCGCCGCAGGCACCGCAATGCGCTTTCTGACAGCTTATTTTGCCGCCAAAGAAGGTAGGCAAGTGGTGCTCGACGGCAGCGCACGCATGCGCCAAAGGCCCATTGGCACTCTGGTGAATGCCCTCAAGAAGTGCGGAGCCAACATCAGCTATCTTGACAACGACGGTTGCCCTCCCTTACGCATCACCGGTACGCACCTCAAAGCCAACGAAATAAAGATTCCCGGCGACGTAAGTTCGCAGTTCATTTCTGCCCTGTTGATGATTTCTCCGCTCATTGAAGGCTGCACCACGCTGCGCCTCACCGGCAACATCATCTCACGCCCCTACATTGAGATGACCCTTGCCATGATGGAGAAATTCAACGTAAAAGCCACGTTCAGCGGCAACACCATCACCCTGCCGCCCAACCCGGCTTATAGCAGCAACGGTTATGTGATTGAGAACGATTGGTCGGCTGCCAGCTATTGGTTTCAAATCAAAGCCCTTATGCCGCAATCAAACATACGTCTGCGCGGACTTTTCAAAGACAGTTTGCAAGGCGATAGCGCAGTGGCAAAGATATTTGAGCATTTTGGCGTCACCACCTCTTGGGAAGATAACGAACTGGTACTCAACGCCAAACAAGTGACGCCGCACCTCGTGAAGCTGGACCTCAGCAACACCCCCGACTTGGCACAGACCGTGGTGGTGACTGCCTGTATGCTGCGTATGCCTTTCCAAATCACTGGTTTGCAGACGTTGCGCATCAAAGAGACCGACCGCATCAACGCCCTCTGCGTTGAGCTAAGCAAATTTGGCATCACGCTCACCGCCACCCACGATTCGCTTTTCTTTAACGGAAAAGTGAATGACACCTGCGACCTCTCTTGCGGCATCGACACCTATTGCGACCACCGCATGGCAATGGCGTTTGCACCCGCTGCCGCTCTGCATCCCGGGCTCGTCATCAACGATGCCGGCGTGGTGAGCAAAAGCTATCCGCGATTCTGGGACGACCTGAAACAGGCCCAATTCAACATCACAACAGTGTAATTTGCCATCATGACCGGAGCACTCATCATACTTGCCGTGACCGTAATTGTAGGCGCAATCCTCTACATTGTGCACCGATTCACCACGCGTCCGGGCGAAGAAACACAGGTCAACGAGCCGCAGCGCCCCGAGGGTTGTTGCGGACAGCATGCCGTGTGCGAGAAAGACTCGCTACTGCAAGGCATTAGCAATCAGATAGTTTACTACGACGACCAAGAGCTTGACGAATACCGCGGCATAGCTGCCGACGACTACACCGAGGCTCAGATTGAGCAATTTCGCGACGTGCTCTACACTCTGCAACGCGACGACTTGGCGCCCTGGGCTCGCAGCATTGCCCTGCGCGGCATTGTGATGCCGGCGCCCATTCACGACGAGTTTATCATGCTCGCCGCCGAAGCACGCAGCCAAAAGCTGCAACAGCAGCAGCCATAGCGCCACACGCCGCCTGCCGGCACGCCATTTCGCAGCACCAATTATTTTTTGTAATTTTGCAAAACCTCAATGCCAACATGGCAAAAAACCAGTGAGGGGAACGATTTAAGCAATGGATATACTCAACTACACATTCTTTCAAAACGCGCTCTTAGGCATAGCGATAGTAAGCATTGCCTCGGCCATCATAGGCACCTATGTGGTGAGCCGGCGCATGGTGTTTATCACCGGCGGCATCACCCACGCCTGTTTTGGCGGATTGGGGTTGGGATTCTATGCCGGCATCAATCCCGTTGCCATGGCTGCCATCTTTGCCGTTGGCTCGGCCATTGGCGTGGAATGGATGTCAACAAAGCAGAACATACGGCAAGACTCGGCAATAGGCGTGATTTGGGCGCTGGGCATGGCGCTGGGCACGCTGTTCCTCTTTCTCTCGCCCGGCTATGTGCCCGAGCTCACCTCGTTTCTCTTTGGCAACGTGCTCACCATCACACGCGCCGACTTGGCTCTCTTTGCCATCTATCTCGCCGTGTTGCTGATATTCTTTGGCTCGTGCTACCACCTGATTGTGGCTTGTGCCTTCGACCGCGACTTTGCCACCACACGCCACATGCCTGCCGCTGCCATCAACATGGCAATGACCGTGATGATTGCGCTCTGCGTGGTGCTCACCATCAGGCTCATTGGCATCATGCTGCTGCTCTCGCTGCTCACCATGCCCCAAACCATTGCCGAGCTTTTCACCGTGAAGATGCGCCCCATGATGCTCATCTCAGCCATCATCAGCCTATCTTGCTCACTCTTGGGGCTATGCGCCTCTTATGTGCTTGCCGTGCCGGCATCAGCCACCATCGTGATTCTGCTCATCACCGCCTACGCCGTGGCGCGCATCGCAAAATCGCTAAAAGCCTAAACCATACGCAAAAAAATGCGCCGCAACGGCTTAAAAACCGATGTAGCGCACAATATCATTTTGCACGAGCGGCTATCTGCCAGCCCTTATGAATATTACAACTTAAACTTATATCCAACAGTAATCATAAACGCACTGCTGTTACACGATTCGCCTCCAGCCGACAACGCATGAGTTACACCCCAGTTGTAACGGGCGTCGAGCTGAATGTTGCTGAACTCATAAGAGATGCCCACCGGAACCGACAGCACGAAGTCTTTCGACCAATCGCCCAAACCAGCTTCAACCGACACTCCGCTACCGCTCACCTTTGCCTTGTCGTTGATAAGAAAGCCCGGTTGCAAACCCAACTTTACTGCAAAACCCTTGGCAACATACACGTTAGCCAACAACGGAATGTTGATGTAATCGAGTTTGAGAGTGCCGCCATCGTCAACCTTGCAGCCCTGTTGTGAATAGAGCAAACCTGCCGATAAACCAACAGTGTTGGTTACCTGATACTCCAATTCGGTGCCAATCACCAAACCTACGCGCGCTGAGCAACCCTCGGAATCCGACATAAAACCAAGATTCATACCAACAGTCGGGCGAAGACTCAATTGACCCACTTCACCCTGTGCCTTTGCCGACACAAAAGCAAGCATTAAACTTGCAACAATTAAAAACTTTTTCATTTCAATCTTCGTATTTTGTTAATAATTACGTGTATTTTTAAACAAAATTACTCCATCATTTATAAACAAGCAACTACCATGCTACATTTTTACCAATAAAAGCGCACTTTTAACATCTAATTATCACTCCATCAGAAACAGCCCCACCGCTAAAAACGCCAACAAAAAGCCCATCAATCAACAGTATAAGCAAAAAAACTGACGCATAATTTTGCCAAAACACACACCTTGCACTATCTTTACATTAAAATTAAATAATTTATCACCGATTATTTCGTTTTACATTAAGCAGCAATAAGGTTTATTATATAGCATAGTTGAAAAGGATTTTCAAACATATCACCCTGCTATCAGCCATAGCGGCGATGTTGTTCTTGAGCTCATGCAGCACCAAGAAGAACACGGCAAGCACGCGCTTTTGGCAAGCATTCAACACCCGCTACAACGTCTATTACAACGGCGCCTCGCACTACGACGAGCAAATAAAGCTCACCGAGGCCTATGAGGACGACTACTCAAAACGTCTGTTCATACATCCGGCTGAGGCACACGCCGCTGAGAAAGCCAAAAAACCCACCGGAAACTACGACCGCACCATCACTAAAATGCAAAAAGCCATTGCCTTGCACTCAATCAAGAAAAAGCCCAAGCGCAAAGGCGGACGCACCACCGAGAAACAAAAAGAATGGCTCAAACGCGACGAATATAACCCCTTCATACACAATGCATGGCTGATGCTCGCCAAAGCCGAATATATGAACGGCGACTTCCTCAGCTCAGCCGCCACATTCCACTACATCAGCCGGCATTTCACGTGGATGCCTCAGCTTGTTGCCGAGGCACAGCTGTGGGAGGTGCTAAGCTATTGCGCCATGGGATGGAACACCGAGGCCGATAACATCTTGGTGCACATACATCCCGATAAGCTCAAAGGCAAAAAGCTGCTCTACCTCTACAACCTTGCCCAAGCCAACTACCTGATTCACGAACGCAAATACGAGGACGCGCTGCCGTTCCTTGAACAAGCCGCCCAACGTGCCTCGGGGCCGCAAAAGGTGCGCCTCAACTTCCTTTTGGGCCAACTCTATGCACAAGCCGGCAACAACGCAATGGCTTATAAGGCATTTGGCAAGGCGGGAAGCAGCTCAAGCGCCACCTATTACACCAAATTCAATGCCCGCATCAAGCAAAGCGCAGTCACCACGGGGCAAAACATCAAAGGCGAGATAAAAAGCCTCAAACGCATGACCCACCTGAGCCGAAACAAAGAATACCTCGACCAGATATACTATGCCATTGGCAACCTCTACCTCTCGCAAGCCGACACCACACAGGCAATAGCCAACTATAAGCTCGCGGCAGAAAAGAGCACACGGTCAGGCATCGACAAAGCCATCAGTCAAATCACCCTGGGCGGACTCTACTTTGAGCGCCACCAGTATGACTTGGCTCAACCCTGCTACTCCGAGGCAATCCCTCAGCTCAACGACGATTATCCCAACTACAAGATACTCAAAAAGCGCAGCGACGTGCTCGATGAGCTTGCCATCTATGCGCAAAACGTCACCTTGCAAGACTCGTTGCTGAAGCTTGCCGCCATGACGCCCGAGCAGCAGCGCGAAGTGGTGAAGAAAATCATTGAAGACCTGAAACGCCGCGAAAAAGAGGAGCAAGAAGCCGCCGAACGCGACGAGCGACTTGCGCAAGCCAACTCCAGAGCATCAAACTTGGGCAACGACGCATCAAACCAACCGACACAATACTCCATGAACTCCGACAATTCATGGTATTTCTATAACACCGCCACCAAAAACGCCGGAAAGACGCAGTTCCAGAAGGTGTGGGGCAACCGTAAACTTGAAGATGACTGGCGACGCCGCAACAAAAACGTGTTCTCGCTCGAGACCGACACCGGCAGCAGCGAGTCTGACCAAGACACCACCGGTGAATCGGAGCAAGACACCGCAGCCAATGCACAGGAAAACGATAGCGAAAAAGACCCCGAGAAGGCTCAACGCGAGAGCGACCCTCACTTCGAGGAATATTACCTGAAGCAAATTCCATCGTCGCCCGAGGAGATATCCACCAGCCACGATGTGATTCAAGAGGGCCTCTACAACATGGGCGTGATACTCAAAGACAAACTCGACGACACCCGCAGCGCCGTTGAGCAATTTGCTACGCTCCTGCAACGATACCCCGATAATACCTACCGCCTTGATACGTACTATAACCTCTATCTGATGTATGTGCGCGGCGGCGACACCGAAAGCGCCGAGAAATACAGGCAGCTCATCATCACCGAGTTTGAGCAATCTTCTTACGGGCAAGCTCTGCAAGACCCCAACTACATCGACAACCTCAAGCGCATGAACGAGGTGCAAGAGCAAACCTATGCCCAAGCTTACGACGATTACATCAACAATCGCAACAGCCAGGTGCACGAGGCGCTCGCCTTTATGCAACTCAACTATCCGCTCTCAAAAATCATACCCAAATTCATGTTTATCGATGCATTGGCCTATGTCACCGAGAACGACGAAGAGAAATTCCGCACAACGCTCACCGAGATGCTTGAACGCTATCCCGATACCGACATCACCCCAACGGCATCGGCTATGCTCAAACAGCTCAACTCAGGGCGCAACATACACAGTGGCGCAACCAACACCCGCGGTCTGCTGTGGGCAACTCGCCTTAGCAACGACACAACGCAGGCAGCATCAACACAGCAGCTCACGCCATTCTCAAACGAGCCCAACCAGCCGCACATATTCCTGCTCGCCTACTCCACCGACAGCGTATCGGCAAACGACCTGCTCTATAGAGTGGCTTACCACAACTTCACGAAATATGTGGTTAAAGACTTCGACCTTGAGCAAATGACCTTTGGCGCACTGGGATTGCTTGCCGTGAAGGGCTTCGCCAACTTCGAGGAGTTGATACAGTATCGCACACTCTTTGAGGCCGACGAACAGCTGCAAGCGCTGCCCAAGCAAGTGCGCATTGTGCTCATCAGCCAAGACAACTTCAACATCCTCATCAACGAAGGCCGTTCGCTTGAAGAATATTTCCTCTATCAAGAGCAACTCAACGCCCAAGATGTTGAAGCAAAAGCCGACGACACGCCTTAGCGCGCCCCGCCTCAATAGGCAAAAATGCCATCACTCATCTTCCGGTCAACTTTTATTCACATTTTTTGATGTCATTTCAGTCAAAAAACGCAGCAAAGCGCCGATAATGCCTATATTATTGCGCGAATTATTTGTAAATTTGCATCTACACAGACGCCTTGCGGGTGAAGAATGATTTTTTCTCGCCCCGCCGGGCATCAAGTCAAACACAAGAAAACAACTAAGCTATGAATCAAGGTGTAATATTATGGGCCGACGACGAGATTGACTTGCTAAAGCCCCACATATTGTTTCTGCGAGCCAAAGGCTATGAAGTGGCAACCGTGTCAAACGGGCGCGACGCGCTCGACGCTGCCGCAGCCACGCCTTTCGACCTCATCATTCTCGACGAAAACATGCCTGGCATCAGCGGACTTGAAACACTCACGCAGATAAAAATCACGCAACCCAACGTGCCCGTGATTATGATTACAAAAAGTGAGGAAGAGAACATAATGAACCAAGCCATTGGCAACAAAATAGCCGATTACCTCATCAAGCCCGTCAACCCCAACCAAATACTGCTCTCCATCAAGAAAAACCTGCACAGCAGCGCCATTGTCTCGGCACAAGCCACCAATTCCTATCAGCAGGAATTTCAGAAAATCACCATGGCAATCAACAATGCCACTGCCATTGAAGATTGGTATGACATCTACAACACTCTGGTACACTGGGAATTGAAGCTTTCTGGAGCCGATACCAACATGGACGAGCTGCTGCACATGCAAAAGACCGAGGCAAACAACGCCTTTGCCAAATTTGTGAAACGCAACTACGAACTGTGGCTCAACTCGCCGCAGCATCCGCTCATGAGCCACGAGGTGTTTCAGCGCAAGATACTGCCGCTGCTCGACTCGGGCGAGAATGTGTTTTTCATAGTCATTGACAACTTCCGCCTTGACCAATGGCGCATTGTGTCGCCACTGCTCAACGAGCTTTTCAACGTGAGCGAAGATTCAATCTATACATCTATTCTGCCCACAGCCACGCAATATGCGCGCAACGCCATCTTCTCAGGGCTTATGCCGGTGCAGATAGCAAAACTCTTCCCCGACCTTTGGGTTGACGAGGACGAGGACGAAGGCAAAAACATCAACGAAAGTCCGCTCATACAAACGTTGCTTGACCGCTTTCGCAAAAACTACCGCTTCAGCTACCACAAAATCAACGACACCGCCGCCGGCGAAGCCCTGTTGGCACGCTTCAACTCGCTCAACCAATATCAGCTCAACGTGGTGGTGCTCAACTTCGTTGACATGCTCTCACACGCACGCACCGAGAGCAAGATGATACGCGAACTCGCTTACAGCGACGCCGCCTATCGCGGGCTCACCGAGTCGTGGTTTAAGCACTCCACCACCATGGAGCTTTTCAGGCGCATCTGCGAGAAAGGATACAAAGTGGTGCTCACCACCGACCACGGCACCATACGCGTGAACAACCCCGTGAAAGTGATTGGCGACAAAAACGTCAACACCAACCTGCGTTACAAGGTAGGCAAATCGCTCAACTACAACCCTAAGCAGGTCTATGAAATCAAGAAGCCGCAAGCCTTTGGGCTGCCATCGCCCAACCTCTCATCGACCTACATCTTTGCCACCAACCGCGACTTCCTTGCCTACCCCAACAACTACAACCACTATGCCCAGTACTACAACAACACCTTTCAGCACGGCGGCATATCAATGGAAGAGATGTTGGTGCCAATAGTGACACTCACCGCCAAATAATCATAGCAACTCCCCTTTTTTTTGAAAACCATCAATTATTAACATCATAAACATGACAACAATCAATATTGAAATAAGCAATCTGCAAGAAATAGCAAGCGCAGCACGCCAGTTTATCGACGCTATGGCCGACTATAACGTGTTTGCCTTCTACGGCGAGATGGGAGCCGGCAAAACCACTTTCATCAACGCCATCTGCACCGAGCTGGGCGTGACCGACACCACCAACTCGCCATCGTTCTCAATAGTGAACGAGTATCGCAGCGACACCACCGCCGAGCTAATCTATCACTTTGACTTCTACCGCCTTGACGACGAACGCGAGGCTGAGGACATTGGCGTTGACGACTACTTTGAGAGCGGAGCAATATGCCTCATTGAGTGGCCCGAGCGCATCGACTCGCTGCTGCCCGACCATACCGTGCGCGTCGATATCAAGCCCAACAGCGACGATTCTCGCACCGTAACCCTCACATTGCCCGATTGATGCCCTATGCCACGATACATTCTTGTGCGTGAAACAGCATCAACCAACACCTACTTGGCTCGTATGGCTGCCATGCTGCCATCGGGCACTGTGATTCACACCCCACAGCAAACCGCCGGACGGGGGCAACGAGGCAACTCTTGGGAGTCGGAACCCGGAAAAAACATCACGTTCTCAATGCTCATCAAAAACCCCGCCGTGGCACCCAACAGGCAGTTTACCATCAGCGAGGCAGTGTCATTGGCTGTGATTGACGTGCTCAACTCCATTGCTCCGGGATTTGTGATAAAATGGCCCAACGACATCTATCACGGCAATAGCAAAGTAGCAGGAATACTCATTGAACACACGCTCAACACCAAAGCCATCAGCCAAACCATCATAGGCTTAGGGCTGAACGTGAACCAAACCGCTTTCCTCAGCGACGCGCCTAATCCGCGCAGCCTAAAGCAAATCACCGGGCAAGACCACGACGTGACCCAGCTGCTGCACCTGCTGTGCCAACGCATTGAGCAAATGTGCCAATTTACGCCCGGCGACGAGGAGAGCCTCAGCAACCTGCACCGGCGCTATCAACAACACCTCTATTTTGCCGACGGCAAGCCGCACACCTTTGCACTGCCCGGCGGCGAGATGTTCACAGCCACTCTGCAACAGGTGAAACCCAACGGCATGCTCTGCCTTGCCAACAATCAAGGCGAAGTGACAGAATACGCCTTCAAAGAAGTGTCATTTATCATACCAAAAGAATCGTGAAAACATGAACATAGTAGTATATTGCTCATCGCGACAGGACCTCGACGCCGACTATCAGCGCATGGCGCAAGCCGTGGGCCAATGGATTGGGAGCAACCGCCACACGCTGGTGTATGGCGGAGTGAACGCCGGACTAATGCACATCGTGGCGCAAGCCACTGCCAATGCCGGCGGCAACATCATTGGCGTGGTGCCGCAAACATTTGCTCACCGCACCGACCCCCTCTGCAACCAAGTGATTGCCTGCCTAAACCTCAGCGACCGCAAAGACATAATGATTGAGCAAGGCGATGCCTTTATTTGCCTTCCGGGCGGAATTGGCACAATTGATGAATGGATTTCTACACTTTCTCAGCTAATTGTTGCCGGAATTGAAAATAAAAAGCCTATCTTTGCCGTTAACTATAAAGGAATGTACGATAATCTCATCGCCCAATTGGGCCAATGTGCACATTCGCCCTTTGCCCGAGGCAAGAATATCGACTGCACAATTATAGCCAAAGAAACCGATAGTCTAATTAATTTACTTAAAGAATACATCATATGAAAAGCCCTTTGTACACAATGACAGGTGACCACGGCCGCACTTCGCTGGTTGGTGGCACACGCGTGAGCAAAAGCGACCCGCGCATTGAAGCCTACGGAACAGTTGACGAACTGAACTCGCAGATAGCTATGCTTGCTGTGGGTTGCAAAGAACCGTACCCCGACATCTACGACCTCCTGCTCATGATTCAAAACAAACTGTTCAACATAGGTGCATATCTTGCCACCGAAAACGCCAAAGCAGCTCTCGGCATTGAAGACGAAGACGTGGAAGCCATTGAACGAATCATTGACATCCTCTATGAGAAAGTGCCCAAGTTCACACGCTTTGTGCTGCCCGGAGGCACCAAACTGAGCGCTCAAGCCGACATTTGCCGCACCGTGGCACGCCGTGCCGAACGACGCATCGTTTCGCTTGCCGACAATGCGCCCGTTAACCCCGAGGTGCTGCGCTTCATCAACCGCATCAGCGACCTCTTCTTCATCTTGGGCCGTTACAACAACATCATGACCGGCAACGAAGAACTATTCTGGGAAAAATAAACAAATCTCCATCATAAAAAATAGCGACCATAGCACTGCCGTGGTCGCTATTTTTTTGTGCCGATGATTGCCGGCACTGCCAATTGTTTGGTTATGAGTTTTTCCTATAACTGAGCACTGCGACGGTGTTCACCGCCAACGCCATAGCACTCAGCGTGAGGAAAGCGGGCATCATCTCAGCCACACCGCTGCTCTTGAGGTAAATCATGCGCATAGCCTCAGCAAAATAGCGCAACGGATTGCATGCCGCTATCATCTGAGCCCAATCAGGCATTGAGCTTACGGGCGTGAACATACCGCTGATGAGAAGCAGCACCAACACGCAGAAAAACATCACAAACATGGCTTGCTGCATGGTCTGGGAGAAATTCGATATCAACAAGCCGAGCCCTGAAATAAGCACAATAAACACGGCTGCAAAGGCATAGACGGTGAGAAGGCTGCCGCATGGCGCAAACCCATAAGTGACATAAGCAATGAACATGGCAAAATTCATCACCACAAAGCCCATCAGCCAATACGGAATGAGCTTGCCCAGCACAAAGGCGGCTTTGCTCACAGGCGTCACGTTGATTTGCTCAATGGTGCCACGCTCTTTCTCGCTCACGATGTTGAGAGCCGGCAGAAACCCGGCAAGCAGCGTGAGCAGCGTGGTCATCAGCGCCGGCACCATAAATCGTTTATAGTCGAGCATGGGATTAAACAGATAGCGCTGGCTCAGCGAGGGGGCTGAGATTTGGGTGTTCACAGGCGAGTGAGCCATCTCGTCGCGCCCAAAGTCGTCAATTATCTGTTGCAGATAGGCTGCGCCAAGCGTCCCTTTGGTGCCGTTCACCGCATTTGGTGCCACCATGACGTGCGATGCCTCGTCGCGCAGCAGATTGCGCCCGAATCCGCGTTCAATGTCAACCACAATATCGGCCTTACCGCCACGCACAAGCGCCTCGGCTTGAGGGAAGCTGCTGCAATGTGCACTTGCCACAAAAAACCCCGACGAGCTGACCTTCTCAACCAGTCGGCGCGATTCGGCGCTGCGGTCGTTATCCACAAAGGCTATGCGCAAGTCCTTCACCTCTTGCGTTGCCGCCCACGGGAACACCAGCATCAGCATCAACGGCATCATCACCATCAGTTTGGGCAAAAACGCATTGTGCGCAAACTGCAAAAATTCTTTCTTTATGAGATATGGCAAAGTCTTCATCACAATCGTTCCTTGAAATTCTTTATACTCACCGTTAAAATCACCACTGTCATAGCGCCAAGAATAGCCACATCGCCCCAAATCTGCCCAAACGAGCAACCTTGCAGCATCACCATCTTCACGGCATCAATATACCACCTTGCGGGCACGGCACATGATATCCACTGCAACACCTCGGGCATTGCCTCAATATTGAAAATCATGCCCGAAAGCAGCATCACAGGCATCATCATCACCATACCGCTCACCAGCATGGCAGCCATCTGCGTCTGCGTCACGGTGCTCACAAGCAAACCTAAGCTCAACGAGAGCATCACAAACAGCAGCGTCACGCCCACAAGCAGCGCAAGCGAACCCACAATGGGCACATCGAGCACAAACACCGCCAACAGCAATATGCTCACAATGTTTATCATTGATATCACAACGTATGGCACCAGCTTGGCTGCGATAATCACATAGGGTGGCAGCGGCGACGCCAACAGCACCTCCATGGTGCCTTGCTCCTTCTCTCGCACAATGGCTATGCTGGTCATCATGGCGCATATCAGCATCAATATCAAGCCCATTACGCCTGGCACAAACGTGTAAACCGACCGCTGTTGCGGATTATAGAGCATGCGCACCGTCACATCAATGCTTCCCACAGCGTCGGCTTGGGCATACATCTCGCGCAAGGCTCCGGCCACAATGCCCTGGGCATAATTGACCACCATCGAGGCTTGGTTAGGCTCACTGCCGTCAGCCACAAGCTGCAACGCGCTGTTGTCAGCGTCAAACACCAGTACCAATGACACCTCGCCGCGCTCAAAAGCCAGCAAAATCTCGTCGTTGTGGCTGAAAAGCCGGCTCACCGTGAAATATTGGCTGGCATCAATGCGCTGCACAAGCTGTTGAGTGGTCTGGTTGGCATTGGGCACCAGCACTCCCACGCGGCAATTGCGCACCTCGGTGGTTATGGCAAAGCCAAACAGCAAGGTTGCCACCACCGGCAGGGCAAGCAATATGAGCATGGTGCGCTTATCGCGCACAATGTGCAAAAATTCCTTTTTTACAAAAACCAAAAATCGTTTCATGTGCGTTGAGCTGTTCTGGCAAGTTTCACAAACACTTCATATATTGTCTCTGCGCCAAAGCGGCGTTTTAGGGCAGCTGGGCTGTCGAGCGCGCGTATTTCACCGTCAACCATTATTGAGATGCGGTCGCAATACTCTGCCTCATCCATATAGTGGGTGGTGACAAAGATGGTCATGCCGCGTGCAGCCGCCTCATAAATCTGCTGCCAAAATTCCACGCGGGTGTCGGCATCAACGCCTCCGGTAGGCTCGTCGAGAAACACTATCTGCGGCGAGTGGAAGGTGGCAACGGCAAACGCCAGTTTCTGCTTCCAGCCAAGCGGCAACAAGTGAACTTGCTTGTGAGCATGCTGCGTGAGCTGCAACCGCTCAATCACCTCGCGGCTTTTCTCCTTGATTTGGCTGCGGCTCATGCCGTAGATGCCGCCAAACAGAGTGAGGTTATCGGCCACCGAGAGGTCGTCGTAGAGCGAAAACCGTTGGCTCATGTAGCCAATGTGGCGTTTCACATCTTCGCTTTGCCGAGCCACGTCGAATCCTGCCACCCGCGCCCAGCCGCCGCTGGGTTGCGACAGGCCGCACAGCATGCGCATGGCTGTGGTCTTACCGGCTCCGTTGGCTCCCAAGAAGCCGAATATCTCGCCTCGCTGCACCTTAAACGACACTTGGTTCACTGCCGTGAAATCGCCAAATTGCTTGGTGAGTTGGCAAGCCTCAATGGCGCAATCGTCGGCAGTCATATCGCCGCGGTTTGCGGTGATGCCTTTTTCTGAGGGCATCACCTCTTGCGGAGCGCCCACGGCAAGCACCTTGCCTTGGCTCATGAGTGCAATGCGGTCGCAGCGCATCACCTCGTCGCGATAAGGCGTGCTCACCACTATGGTGATGCCAAATTCCTCTTTCAGTCGGCGCAGCATCGCCCAGAAGTCGGTGCGGCTCACCGGGTCAACGCCTGTGGTAGGCTCATCAAGCAGCAGCACCTTGGGCGCATGTATCAATGCGCATGACAGCGCCAACTTCTGCTTCATTCCGCCCGACAGCTTAGCGGCTTTACGCTTTTTAAACGGTTCAATCTGGCTGTAAACGTCGCGTATGAGGTGATAGTTCTCGCTGATGGTGGTACCAAAGATGGTGGCAAAGAGTTCAAGGTTTTCTTCCACCGTAAGGTCTTGATAGAGCGAGAATTGCCCCGGCATATAGCCTATTATGCGGCGTATCTGCTTATACTGGCGTCGCACGTCAAGTCCGTCAACGGCACATTCTCCGCCATCGCTCAGCAGCAACGTGGCAATGATGCGAAACAGCGAGGTCTTGCCGGCACCGTCAGCTCCGATGATGCCAAATATCTCGCCTCGCTCAATGTTGAGCGACACGCCATCGAGCGCCACCACATCGCCATAACGCTTCACTATGTTACTCAAACGCAACATCGCCATACATGCCTGCTTTTATCAATCCATCGCCGTTGTTCACGGCTATCTTCACGGCATAAACCAGATTGGCTCGCTCGTCGCGCGTCTGCACGGTCTTGGGCGTAAACTCTGCCTTTGGCGAAATCCACGTCACTCGTCCGTCGTAAGCACGGCGGCCCTCGGTGCCCTCATCGGCATATACTTTGGCTTTTTGCCCAATGCGCAGGCGGTTCACCTGCTCGGCATCAACGTATGCCCGCAGCTTCATGTTCACAATATCGCCAATCTTAAACAACGCCTTGCCGGGCATGGCATATTCTCCGGGTTCGCAATAGCGCGTCAGCACCACGCCGGTGAGCGGCGACGTCACCGTGGCATCGCTCAGCTGCACATCAACCTGCCCTATCTGGCTGTCGATGCCGGCTCCTTGGCTGCTGAGGCTGCGATTTTTGCTCTCAACCTGGTCAGTGAGCGCCTGCAGCTGCGCTTCAAGGGTGTTTATCTCGTAGGTTATGTCGTCAACCTGCTTTTGCGTGGCAGCCTTGGCGTTGAGCAACTCGGTGAAACGGGCCTGCTCGCGGCGTGCATTGGCAATCTGCTGGCGCAACGAGGCTATCTGCCTGGGCAAACTCAGCATCTGTTCGCTTGTGGCAAGGCGGTTATCCTCAAGCTGACGCCGTTGCAGCGCCAACTGGCGGCTGTCAATCACACCCAACGTATCGCCGCTGCTCACTGCATCGCCCTCGTCAACAGCCAGCATGGTGATTTCGCCCTGGGTCTTGGCGCTCACTATCACCTCGGTTGCCTCAAACACCCCCGATGCATCATAAGCCTCATCGCTGTTGCCGCACGAGCCAAGCATCAAGGCCAACGCGCTGCATATCATCATTTTAGTTCTCATATCTCAATAATTATTTATGTATTTAAGATTATATATGTGTTGCAATTGTTCAATCTCGTGGTTGAGCTTGTTGATTTTGGCTTGATTCTCGTTTGAAATCTGCTGTATCAGCCCCGTGACGTCAACTATGCCATGTTGCAGCTTTGCCTCGGTGGCTTTGCGCACATCGCCAAGCAGCCTCACAATCTCATCATCGTCGGCAACCACCTTGCCATAGCCATCAATCATGGTGCGTTCTTGGCTCGAGCTGATGCGCGAGTTCAGCAAAAATGTTTCGCGGTCGGCCTCAATCTGGCGACGCTCGTTTTCAAGCAGCGCCTTGCTGTTTTTGTGCGTATAAAGGTTGCCAATGTTCCACGATAGCCGTGCGCCCACCATGCCGTTGAGCGTGAAGCGGTGACGCATCATGTCTTCAAACATATCATAGCCGGGGTAGCCGTAATATCCTTGCGCAAACAGCCCTAACCGAGGCATCAGTCCGGCTTTTAGCACCTTCTCGCTGCTGCGAGTGAGTGCCAGGCGACGTTCAAAAAGGTCCATCTCAGGGCGCAAGGCGGCATCGTCGACGCAAGCCGGCGCAGTGGCGCACTCAGGTTTCTGCACGGCAGTGATATTGCCGGCGCACAGCAGATTGAGCATATTCAATGTGGCTTGGCGCTGCATGGCAAGCATTGTGGCTTGTTGGCGCGTGCTCAGGCGCTCGGCGCGCACCGCATCGCGGTCGCTCTCCATAGCCACACCGCCGTTAACCATCTGCGTCAGCTTATCCTCATTGGCTTGCAGCACCCGCTGTTTCTCGGCATTGAGCGCAAGACGCTCATCAAGCAGCAATATGCCAAAATACAAGTCGTTCACACGGCTCACCACGGCATACAGCTCCACTTGGTTACGGCTCTGCTCCACTGCCGTTTGCGCCTGGCTCTCTTGGCGGCGCGCACTGATGTTGCCGCCGTCATACACCATCTGATTGACGTCGATGCCCACCTTATACTGGTCTTTCTTCAGCCCTTTAAAGTCGGTGCCGGTTTGTTGCAGCACCTTCACAAGCCCCTCGGGGTATTGCATCACGTCGCTCTGATAGGTCGCCTGAGCCGAGGCGCTCACTTGGGGCAACCACCCTTTGCTGATGTTGCTCAGAGTGTAGTCCTGTGCCTGTTGCAACAGGTTATGGCGCTTTATGAGCGGATAGTTGTTGCGCGCCATTTCCTGACATTGCTCAAGGCTCTCGCCGCCGGCGTTGACGGTCACGCCCAGCGCCAAGGTCAATGCCATGAGCAGTTTTGTTTTTTGTAGTTTCATGATTCAGTCACAAAAATTGTTATGTCTTTTGCAAAGATAGTCCATACCCGATGTGATAAAAAGTAAATATAGCATCAAAATTGAGCAAAATGCAATAAATGTGCTTTTTCAGGGCACTTAATTGAGTAAAATTCACAATCAATTGAGTAACTTTAGCGCGGTTTTCAACAACATTTCTCCTTAACGCCTTCATTATGATTGAGAAAAAAGCAGGATTTATAGTGTGCACCGCCGGTTGGCGGCAGCTTCTCATCAACGGCAGCCTTCATGTTTTGGCTCCGGGAATGATGCAGCTCAACTCGCCGGCTTTCATGATTCAAATCATCGACCAAAGCCCCGACTTTGAGTCAATCTCGTTTATTGCCGACATCAAGGTGCTGTTTCCCATGGCACGCACGGTGTTGCCCATCATGGTGAGCCACGGACTCATCGACCACCCGGTGTTCAAGGCCAATGACGAGATTATGCAGCTGATTCACAGCCACATCAGCGAGGAAAACCGCTTACGCGCGCTCTATGCCCAAACCATCGACCCCGACGAACGGGTGATAATCAACAAAATCATTGAGACCAACACGCTACGTTCGGCAATCACCGCCATACACATGGTGTACAAGATGCTGCCCAAGCAGCAAAACGCGGCGCGCACGTTCTCCTCAACGGTGACGGTGAAGTTCCTGTTATCGCTGCAACGCAACTACATGCACCGCTACAAGGTCAGCTGGTATGCCGCCGAGGCCAACATGTCAACCGGGCATTTCTCAAGAACCATCCACGACACCATGGGCAAATCGCCGTCGCAGCTCATCATGCTATTCACCATCCAGAACGCCAAATTGCTGCTTGGCAACACCTCGCAGAGCATCAAGGAGATAAGTGCGCAGCTTGGCTTCCCCGAACAATTCACCTTTCGCAAATATTTCAAGACCTACACCGGCATTTCCCCAAAAGAATACCGCCGTCAGCAAGCCATCAACACCCAACCCACCCCCAACCACGAATATAACCCCGCCACCCGAAAATAATGAGATGCCACGACGTTAACGGATATGTTGTTGGATGCCATGTGTAGGGGCGTATAGCAATACGCCCGTTCCAGAAAAGAAGGCAAGAAGCCATGCCGTAGGGGCGTATAGCAATACGCCCGTTTCCAGAAACAAAGGTTGGATGCCATGTGTAGGGGCGTATAGCAATACGCCCGGCGACCGCGGCCCAACACCAAAAAAAACGTGATGCGATGTGTAGGGGCGTATAGCAATACGCCCACCCCACCAAATCGTTACCAATTAAAAACATGATGCCAAGTGTAGGGGCGTATAGCAATACGCCCGGTGACCGCAGCGATAACCGACACCCCGTCCCCAAAAAACGTGATGCCATGTGTAGGGGCGTATTGCTATACGCCCGGAATCGGTATGCCGTGGGTTAATACGTTGGAATACAAAATAAATGTTTGCGGGCGTATTGCGATACGCCCCTACAGGGGAACGGAAAAATAACGTGGCATGGAAACGGACATTGCGGGTGGTTTCGGGCGTATTGCTATACGCCCCTACAGGGAAACAAAAAACCACGCGGATGATTTGGCATGTGTTTTCGGGCGTATTGCGATACGCCCCTACAGGGAAACGGAAAACCACGCGGATGATTTAGGGCGTATAGCAATACGCCCCTACAGGGAAACGGAAAAATAACGTGGCATGGGAACGGACAATGCGTGTGTTTCGGGCGTATTGCGATACGCCCCTACATGGAAACGGAAAAACCGACCCGAACGGCGATGCCCACCACCCACGCCCGAAAAACCACGGGGGCGGTTGCATTATTGCTGCAACGATATCACTTGGAACTCCGTGCGGCGGTTTATTTGGTCGGCTGCGTCCTGGTCTGGCTTCGACAGTTTCTCAATAAACTCCTCGTTGAGCACGTCGCCCTCTTTAAACTGCGGATAGAGGCGGGCAATGCGTTTAGTCACGGTTTTTGGGCGCGATTCGCCATACCCCTTGGGGCGCAGGCGGCTCGCGTCGATGCCGGCGGCTATCAGATAGTCAACCACGCTCTGGGCGCGGCGGTCGCTCAGCTTCATGTTATATTCATCGTTGCCCCAACGGTCGGTGTGCGACGCCATCTCAATCACTATCTGTGCATTATCCTTCAGAATCATCGCCATAGAGTCGAGCGCAGCTTTCGACTCCGGGCGAAGCGTCGCTTTGTCAAAGTCATAGAAGATGTTCTCAATCACCTGAGGCTTGGTCATGGCAGCAAGAATAAAATCAACCGCATATTCGGCATCTTCCTCAGCGATATCGCTCTCAAACTCCTGTTTACCGTTCATATACCCCTTGGCGCCTGCCATCATCACGTACTTCACGCCGCGTTGCAGATTAAACTGAAACGTGCCGTCGCTTTTGCCAATCGCTTTCTGGTTACTGCCGTCGTCGCCCACAATGCGAATCACGGCGTCGGGCACAGGCTCCTCGTCGCGGTCGAGCACATAGCCCGATATGGTGATTTTCAGTTCAGGTTTCACAAAGCTATATATATGGTCATAGCCGCGCGCATCGTTGCGGTTCGAGCTGAAGAAGCCGCTCTCGCCGTCGCCAAAGGTGATGCCGAAGTCGTCATACGACGAGTTCATGGGCCAACCCATATTCTCAATGTTCCAGCCGCCCGAGGGGGTCATGGTAGCCTTAAAAATATCCAGACCGCCCAAGCCGGCGTGACCGTCCGAAGCAAAATACAGCACGCTGTCGCTGCGCACATAGGGGAATCGCTCGTTGCCCGCCGTGTTTATCACGTCGCCAAGGTTCTCAAGCGTACCCACACGCTCCTTCAGGTTGATGCGCCACAGGTCCTTTCCGCCCTGACCGCCGGGCATATCGCTCGAGAAATAGAGCCAGTTGCCGTCGGGCGACACCGCCGGGTCGCCGTATGCCGAGAGCGTGTCGGCGGTTATCTCAAGCTTCACCGGAGCGCTCCATTGCGCCTCGCTGCGCTTCGACGTGAATATCTCCACGCTGGTGCCGCAGTTCTCTTCGCGCCGAGCCTTGGCAAGATACATCGTGGTGCCGTCGGGCGAGAACGAGGTGATACCCTCATCAAAGTCGGTGTTCAGCTCGCCCTCAACAGCCTCGGGGCGTTGCCAATCGCCCTTCTCGTTTTTCTTCGACACATACACGTCGCTGTTCTTGGTGCCCGTGATTTCGCTCTTCACCGTACCCTTCGACTTCTCGGTCGATGAAGTGAAATAGAGCACATCGTGGGAGGCATCAAAAAACATCGGGCAGAAATCGGCGCGGCGCGAGTTAAAAAGCTTGGCTGCCGCCACCTTATAGCGTGTTGGCGTCGCTTTGATGCGGGCGGCATTCTCGCTGCCGCGCAAGCCGTCGCGCGCCAGCGTGTTGCCCGGCGATTTTTCAAGAAACGCCTGATAGCTCTTCACCGCCTCCTTATATTTTCCTTCCATGTGTTGGCTTTGAGCCAGATAGAGCAGCGCCATGCTGTCAGGGTAGTTATACCGCAACGCGTTGCGATACGCACCCGAGGCATTAGCAGCCATGTTCAGGTGGCGATAGCACTCGCCCATTCTGAACGCCACAACGCCACGTTGCGCACGCTCCTCCCTTTTGGTGAGTTTATTATAAACCTTCTTATATGTGAGCATGGCAGCATGATATTCCCCGCGCGCATACTGCTCGTCAGCGTCGCTGAGCTTAGCGCTGCGACAGCCGCTGAGCACCCCGGCAACCATCGCCCCCACTACCAATAATATGTAGATTCTCCTGTTTATCATCACCATTGTGCCATAAAACCTCTAATCACAAAAACGATAACCCACCGTGCTTTATTGTAATTACCAATTAAAAATATGCCACCACATTGCGTTGTTTTGATGCCACGCCGTGTTGTGTTGATGCGATGTTGTAGGGGCGTATAGCAATACGCCCGGAATCGGTGTGCCGTGGGTTTTAATATATGTGATTTGGATTCCAGATGCCATATGTAGGGGCGTATAGCAATACGCCCGGCGACCGCAGCGTGGTCCAATACAAAAAACATGATGCCATGTGTAGGGGCGTATAGCAATACGCCCGGAATCGGTGTGCATGGGGTATTTAATAATATGTGATTCGGATTCCGCATGCGATGTTTTCGGGCGTATTGCGATACGCCCATACGGGGGAACGGAAAACCATGCGGGTGTTTTGGGCGTATAGCAATACGCCCCTACAAGGGGACGGACATCGTTGGTGGCGTGGGAAACGGACAATGCGGGTGATTTCGGGCGTATAGCAATACGCCCGTTTCCAGAAATAATGAGATGCGATGTTGTGTTGATGCGTTATTGCATGCCAAGTGTAGGGGCGTATAGCAATACGCCCGGTGACCGCGGCGATAACCGACGCAAAAAACGTGATGCCATGTGTTTTTGATTCGGATTCCAAATGCGATGTGTAGGGGCGTATAGCAATACGCCCGGAATCGGTGTGCCGGGGGGGTAATGCGTTGTAATCCAAAAATGGTGGTGGGCGTATAGCAATACGCCCGGCGACCGATGCGTGGCACAATAAATACCATTGTGTTTTTGGGATTGTGATTCCGAAAATGTATCTTTGCGGTAATTAAATTTATTGGATGCGTGTGGTGATTTGGGCGTATTGCTATACGCCCCTACAGGGAAACGAACGCCCATGGCGGCAAACATCCATGGTGGCAAACACCCACGGTGACCCAACACCCACGGTGACCCAACGCCCACGGTGACCCAACGCCCACGGTGACAAACAACCACGGCGGCCAAACGCCCATGGTGACGGACAAATAACGTGGCATGGAAACAAAACAACGCATGTGATGCAAAAAATTTTCAAAATATGGAACAAAACGACAGGAAATCCATTCGTTATCGGCGATATAATTATGCCAATTCCGGGATATATTTCATAACAATCTGCGCGGCTGACATGAAATGTTTGTTTGGTAAGGTGGCAAACGGGGTGATGATAAAGAATCATCTTGGCATTATCGTAGAAGAAGAATGGAAAAAGACGGCGGAGGTGCGTAGTGGAAGTGTGGTGTTACATGAACATGTGGTGATGCCCAACCATTTTCATGCGTTAGTTGAGATTGTCAATCCAAATTTTGGCATGATTGCCGACAAAGTTGATTTTGTTTCACCGTCGATGAACCTGGGGTCGATTGTAAGAGGATTTAAGTCGTCGGTCAGTCGCAGAGCGCGATTTGCCGTGTGGCAAAGGAATTATTACGACCATATAGTCAGACGGAGAGAAGAATACCATGAAATACGCAAATATATCCGAAATAACCCGATGAATTGGGCAAAAGACGAGTTATTTGACGAGAATTTTTAATATGTGCGATGTTGTTTTGATTTGGATTCCAGATGCCATGTGTAGGGGCGTATAGCAATACGCCCGTTTTTTCGCCATATTGTGTTGGGGGAAATTTGTTGCCATGTGTAGGGGCGTATAGCAATACGCCCGGAATCGGTGTGCCGGGGTATTTAATAATATATGATTCGGATTCCAGATGCCATGCCACGTTGTGTTGTGTTGCATGCCATGTGTAGGGGCGTATAGCAATACGCCCGGCGACCGCGGCGTGGTGACCGATGCCCACGGTGACAAACATTGCGGGTGGCGTGGTTGGTGGTTTTGGCGAATGGTGGTGGGCGTATTGCGATACGCCCGGAATCGGTATGCCCGGGTAATTAAATATGTGATTTGGAGTCCAGATGCCATGTGTAGGGGCGTATAGCAATACGCCCGGTGACCGCAGCGTGGTCCTGATAAATACCATTGCGTGTGATTTGGCGGGTGGTTTCGGGCGTATAGCAATACGCCCGGTGACCGCGGCGAGGTGACCGATGCCCGACAAAAAAATGTGATGCCATGCCGTGTTGTGTTGTTTTGATGCCATGTTGTAGGGGCGTATAGCAATACGCCCGGTGACCGCGGCGTGGAACAATAAATACCAACGCGTGGGTGGCGTGGCGGATGTTTTTGGGCGTGTGATTTGGGCGGGTGTTTTCGGGCGTATAGCAATACGCCCGGCGACCGCGGCGTGGGCCAACACAAAAAAACGTGATGCCATGTTGTAGGGGCGTATAGCAATACGCCCACCGACCGCGGCGATAACCGACGCAAAAAAAATGTGATGCCATGCGTTGTTTTGATG
>JBJECY010000098.1:0-30763 GCA_051871515.1 Muribaculaceae bacterium
GGCACAGCCATTGGTCAGCCCGACCAAGATGCCATATTCTATATGCAGCAACGCGGCATCCCTAAGGACCAGGCGCGCACGCTGCTTATGCAGGCGTTCATGAGCGACGTAATTGACAAGGTGAGGATGGAGTCGCTTAAAAACCGACTGCAACACCTTGTGGAGAAGCGTTTTTGCGGACAGCTCACGCACTGCACTGATTGCATGAGCAATTGCCGCGACTCGCTGCAAAACAAGCAAGATGCCAAGTGAAGAAATTTTTATAACATGACCTGATGTGCCGCCGGAGTGCTACGGTTGAAAATTAAATAATCCACTCGGGGCAGGGTGGGGCTTTTACCCCTCTATGCCGCGAACGAAAAACAAAATTAATTTATATATAAAAACGCCAACAGCCGCCCACAGGCTCAAAAGCCCGGGCGGCGGGCGAATTGAGAAATAACATTTTTATTATGTCAAGCAAGTTAGATATTGAGAAGATACGAGAGGACTACCCGATACTGCAACGCACTGTGTCGGGCAAGCCGCTCATCTACCTTGACAATGCAGCCACCTCACAGGTGCCACGTTGTGTGGTAGAAGGCATTGAGCAGATGTACTACAATACCAAAGCTAATGTGCATCGCGGAGTGCACACGCTGTCGCAAGAGGCAACCGATATGGTTGAAGCCACTCGCGAGAAGGTGCGTGCCTACATCAATGCCCGGTCAACTCAAGAAATAATTTTCACCCGCGGCACCACCGAGGCCATCAATCTGGTGGCAAGCAGCTATGGCGACCGTCTTTGCAATGGCGACGAGATAATCCTCACTACAATGGAACACCATGCCAACATAGTGCCGTGGCAATTGTTGCAACGCAACAAACGCCTGCGCATAAGGGTGGTGCCCATCAATCAAGCCGGGGAACTGAATATTGAAGCTTTTGCCGATATGCTGAGCGACGATACCCGGTTTGTTGCGGTGGCGCACGTGAGCAATGTGCTTGGCACCATCAACCCGGTGAAGAAGATTATAGAGATTGCTCACAGCCATGGCGTGCCGGTGCTCATTGACGGAGCGCAGGCCATAGCCCACATGCGAGTTGACGTATGCGACCTTGACGCCGATTTCTACACGTTCTCGGCTCACAAGATGTATGGTCCGCAAGGCGTGGGCGTGCTCTATGGCAAGAAGGAATTGCTTGAGAAAATGCCACCCTATCAGGGCGGCGGCGAGATGATAGGCACAGTGTCGTTTGAGAAAACCACATTTGCCGAATTGCCCTTTAAATTTGAGGCAGGAACGCCCGATTTTGTTGATATTGCAGCCTTTAGCCGTGCCATTGACTATATCACGGGCTTGGGCATTGAGAATATTGCTGCCCATGAGCATGAGTTGCTTGAGGCAGCCACACAGGGATTGATGCAGATACCTGAAATGCGCATTTTTGGCACTGCCGCGCAGAAAGATGCGGTGCTATCGTTCCTTATTGGCGACGTGAGCAGCTACGATATAGGCATTTTGCTTGACAAGCTTGGTGTGGCGGTTCGCACAGGTCACCATTGCGCTCAGCCGCTCATGCGCCGTTTGGGCATTGAGGGCACTGTGAGAGCCTCGTTTGCCGTTTACAACACCATGCAAGAGGTTGAGCAGTTTGTTGCTGCCACAGCCCGCGTGGCAAAGATGTTTACCCATAACTAATTGTTGAAAATCCTTTGAACGCCAAGTGAGTAGCGGTGCATTGTTGTGCTCCGCTTGCCCTATGCTGAGGTTTTCTTTGATATTGCTTGTGCGCCCCTATCGGCGCTTGGCAGGCACCATTATGCCTTTTGACGAGATGATGAGAGGCGAGTTGGGGAAGTCGGCTCGGCTGAGAGAAATGATGTCGGCAATCACGTTGTAGCTGCGAGCCGGTTGCGGTCCTGTGCGAGATAGTTGCGCAAACGGGAAGATGCGACCTTTCACAAATTCACCTCGTTGATTCACCCACACCCTCACCAATGGGGCGTGACCGCCTGTGCCAAGAATGTTCACGCCAAACGGCGTGCAGAAATTGCCCAACGAATAAGCTATGAGCCGTCCGCGATAAAGCTCCATTGCCCTCGACACATGAGGGCCGTGCCCAAACACCACGTCGGCACCGGCATCAACCAGAGCGTGAGCCACCTCATAGATGTTGCCGCGGTTTTCGCCGTAGTAAAATTCATCTTGCCGGGTCACATGGCGAGCATCATTGCCCTCGGCACCGGCGTGAACCGAGATTATCACCACTTGGCATGTAGCTTTGAGCTGTTTCACAAGATTTGTGGCATAGCTGATGTCTTTTAGATGCACCATGAGCGCATTGGGCGCTAAAGCCACAAAGCCAAAACGCACGCCGCGCCGTGTCACCACGGCAGTTTCGCATGTGCCTTTCACCCCGGCATAGGCTATTCCTGCGTTCTGAAGGGCGTGCATGGTGCTGGTCAGCCCTTCTTCGCCAAAGTCACGCGAGTGGTTGTTGGCAATCGACACTAAGTCGAATCCGGCATCGCTAAGCAATCCGGCGTAGTGCTCGGGCATGCGAAACAGATGCAACGCCTCTTTGTTTTGCACCTTTTTGGGTGTTCCTCCCTCGTTGAGCATTACCCCTTCAAGATTGCACACAGCCACATCGGCTCCGGTGATGACCGCTTTTGCGTGCTTGAAAAGGCTTGCGCCGTCGTCGTTGGTGAATAATTGCGCGGTGTCGGGGTAGTTGATGCCCATCACAACGTCGCCCACGCCCACAATGCTGAATATGTTTTGGGCAGGCTGTGACACACGTTTAACATCTGTTTTGCTGCCAGGAGCTGCCAAACAAAACAGATGTAAAGCTGTGAGGCAGCAAATTATTGCTGCCGTTGTGATTAAGCCTTTAGCTGTCATTGATTATTTCTGTTCGGGCAATTGCACCGCACCAATTTCCATAACAGCTCCCGTCTCGGGGTGGAATTTCACAAACGACGGAGCTTTTTTGTTGGAGAACAGAGTGGGGTCGAGCCCAAATTCCACGCCCAGTTGAGCCACGTTGAATGTTTTGCGAGCTACGCGTTTGGCGTTGTATTGCAGAGTGAACTCGGCTTTGCCGGGCATATTGTAGATAATGGCGCCTTTAGGGAGCTTTTTCTCCACGCCTTTGTCGTCAACAGGCAGTTCGCCTTGTTCAATCACCGTCATAGTCAGGTAAAGCGGTTCGCCGCTAAGGTCGTCAGCGTCAACCATGCCGTTTTGGTCGCTGATGCGCATCAGCACATGGTTTTTCACGTCAATGGTGTCGGGCACATAGTCATAAACCTTCACCTCGGTTCCTGTCTGCACGGTGCCAAGGAAGAGAGCTGTGAGCGCAGCTTCTTGCTCGTCGAGCTGTTGCAGCACCAGCTTCATGGCAGCGCCGTCGGGCGGCATTTGGTCGGCCTCGCCGGTGGCAAGGTTGGTGCGGCTTTCGCGAATCTTGTAGATTTGCTGTGCAGCAATCTCGGCGCGCTTGGCTGTTGAGGCGCTCACCAGAAGTTCGCCCGGCAATGCTTTCACATAGGAGTTATCGTTGAGCACCGATGCTTGTTCTGTCACGCTTTTGCGCGATTGCTCAGGTGCTTGCACGTTCTCGGTGTTGATTGACAGCAACAGGCCGTCCTCGCTCTTGGTGACAAACACGTTTGTTCCGGGCTTAAACTGCATGAGATATTGGTTATCGTCGTTGGGCACGCCGTAGCTCCACATGTCAACGCTTTTAAGGTCCCATTCTTGCGAGTCCTGGGTGATTACATTGTCAGTGCCAAGATATTTCTTAGCGTATTTGTAGTAAGGCCCGGCTTTCTTGACCGTTTTTTGAGCTTCAACCACCACTTTGAGGTGGGTGATGGGCATGCTATAAGTGAGCCCATACTCGTTGTGCTTTGCGGCAGTGAATTTTTGAGTGGTTTGGGCGCTCATGTGCAGTGTCGCGCACATTGCGAGCGATGCCACCATAATTGCTGTAAACTTCATATAACTAAAAAATATGTTACGTTAAAATTATTATTCGTTCTTGTTAGGTGCTGCGGTTGTGGGCTGCGCTGCCTTGCTGTCACCACAGACGGGTGACGATGGCATGGTGCTGCAAGCCATTTGCCGGGCTGCTTATTGTGGCAAAAAGCTGCCGTTGTTGCGCGGCTTGCTCAGGCTGCGAATGGCTCGCCCAATGTTGTTGATGATGTCGCTTGCGGTGATGCCCATCTCGCCGAACTGTTCGGCAGCGAGGTCACCCGCAAGGCCGTGGATATACACAGCCATCACCACAGCAAGGTCGCGAGCGTAGCCTTGTGCAATGAGTGAGGCGATGATGCCGGTGAGCACGTCGCCGCTGCCTGCGGTTGCCATTCCGGCATTGCCGCTGCTGTTGATATACACCTCGCCATTGCTGCGCACGGTCATGGTGTAGTGGCCTTTGAGCACAATGGTGAAGCCATAGAGCTTTGACACCTCCTTAGCTTTAAGAAGACGTTCCTCCTGAGTGCCGTGAGCGCCAAACAGGCGGTCGAACTCAATGGAGTGGGGCGTGAGCACCGAGCCGCTGGGTATGCTGCGCAGCATGATTGGCCTCAGCGCAATGCAGTTGAGCGCATCGGCATCGAGCACCACCGGAGTGTGGCACGATTTCAAGAATTGGTCGAGGGCATCGATGGTTGCCTTGTCGGTACCCAAACCCGGTCCCAAAGCCACTGCGCTATAATGGCGCTTGAGGTCGATTTGCGTTGAGAAAAATTCTCCGCGGTCAACCTCAAAGAGAGCCTCGGGCACCGCCGTTTGCAGCGGTTGGAAGGCGCACGAAGGCGCATGCACGGTGACCAGTCCGGCACCTGAGCGCAGCACGGCGCGTGCAGCCATGATTGATGCTCCCACCATGCCGTAGCTGCCTGCCGCAAGGAACACTGTGCCGGCATCATATTTATTGCAGAACACATTGCGCGGCTTTATCATGGCACGAATGTCGTCGTCTTCAATCAGGTAATAGTCGCTGCGAGTGCTTGCTATGGCATCTTGGCTCAGATTGATGTCGAGAATCTTCACTTCGCCAATGAAATTAGCGTTCTCGGCAAAGAAATAGGCAAGTCGCGGGAACTGGAATGTGAGCGTGAGGTTGGCGCGCACTATGTTGTTGCGTGGCGTGCCGCTGTTATACTCGCCGCAAAGCCCCGAGGGAACGTCGATTGAGATAACATAAGCTCCGCTATCGTTGATGAAGCCAATGAGCATGGCAAAGCCTGTGTTGACAGGCGTGCGCAGCCCGGTGCCAAAGAGTCCGTCAATCACCACGTCGTTCTTGCTGATTTCAGGCGGAATAAAGGTGCCCACCACTTCGGTGAAGTTGATGTTGCCAAACGCCAGCAAGCGGTCGCGGCACAGCTCGCAGTTTTCTGAGAGTTGCTTTGAACGTACATTAAACAATATCACCTCAGGGTGATATCCTTGTTCGTAGAGCTTCAGCGCCACCAGCAGGGCGTCGCCGCCATTGTTGCCCGAGCCGGCAAACACCACGATGCGTTTGTTGGGCTTAAAGCGTGACATCACCTCGCATGTCACCGCCTCGGCTGCCTGGTCCATCAGCTCAATTGATTTGATGCCTTCGTGCTCAATAGTGTAGTTGTCAATTGTACGAATCTCTTTGGTTGTGAATATTTTCATAACTTTACTGCCTATCTTAATATTAATAAAGTTGTAGTTACGTCAAAAAAATGCTGTTGTTGATAATTGCGGCAAAAACCGTTGGGTTGGCTCGGGCCTGCAATTATCTATATGCAAAAATACAAGTTTTTGATTGATTACACAAAAGATTATCTGGCATAATAAGTGGCGCAATAAATGGCAAAAAGCGCAAAGGGCTTTATGGGGCGGTTGTCGGCGATGGTGCAGCGGCTCTCAGGTGTTGCGTTTTGCCTCAAAACGTGGTGCATTATTCCTAAAAAAACGCGTTGCAGCAAATTTTTTGTCACAGCGTGCCATAAATATTTGCAAGCTTAGCTAAACTTTTTTATCTTTGTTGTTAAAGAATCATAGCCGATGAAAAAAATTACACTTCAAGGGCTCGAATTTGAGCCGTACATCACCAAGCAAGAAATTGCTGCACAAGTGAAACGTGTGGCCAACGAAATCACCGAAGACCTCGATGGCGACGATGCACCGTTGTTTATATGTGTTCTCAACGGAGCATTTATCTTTGCTGCCGACCTCTATCGCGAGGTGAATCTGCCCCACTCGCAAATCACATTTATCCGCTTTAAGAGCTACGACGGCATGGAAACCTCGGGCGAGATACGCCAAATACTGGGTTTACAAGAGGACATCACGGGCCGTAACATCATCATCATTGAGGACATTGTTGACACCGGTTCAACCGCTGCAGAACTGATTAGTTTGCTCTCGGAGCACGGACCCAAGAGCGTGCGCCTTGCCACCCTGCTCTTTAAGCCTAACAGCATCATCAATCAGGTGTTGCCTGATTATGTGGGATTTAACATCCCATCGAAATTTATTATCGGTTACGGACTCGACCTTGACGAAGAAGCTCGCAACCTGAGCGACATCTATATCCTGAGCTCGGATAAAGATGATGATGACGGGCTGAACCTGAGCATGTGAACTCTGGCACCACACCGCCACCGCCCCCCCCCTCGGCGGGAGCTTAGATAAGCTCGCGAGGTGAATCGTCAGCTGCCAAGGTGATGTGGCAGCGCGGCAATGAGCGGCGTGGACCTCCCTCTCTCAATGCACCCTCGCTTTTGCGGGCATCCCTCGCACGAATGGCGCATAAAAAAGTAGCACCTCTTACTAACCAAAAAAGTTAATTATTAAAGATACTGATATGTTTAATATTGTAATTTTCGGCGCTCCGGGTTCGGGTAAAGGAACTCAAAGCGAAAACCTCATCAACCACTATCATCTCTACCACATCTCAACGGGTGACGTGTTGCGCGACCACATCAAACGTGGCACGGAGCTGGGTAAGACAGCCAACACTTACATCAGCGATGGCAAGCTTATCCCCGATGACCTTATGATAAGCATACTCGATAGCGTACTCGACGATAATAAAGAAGCCGTGCAAGAAGGCGTGATTTTCGACGGTTTCCCTCGCACCATTCCGCAAGCCCAGTCGCTCACTGCCATGCTGGCTAAGCGCGGCGCTAAGGTGAACATTGTGCTGGGTCTTGAAGTTGACGATGACGAACTGATTGACCGCCTGATTAAGCGCGGCAAGGACAGCGGCCGTAGCGACGACAACCTTGAAACCATCAAGAAACGCCTTGAGGTGTATCACAGTCAGACTTCTCCGCTTAAGGAATATTATCAAAATGAAGGCGTTTATGCTGCTATCAAAGGCTCAGGAACCATCGATGGCATCTTTGCCGACATCAAGACTGCAATAGCAGAAGCCAAAAAGTGACAAATTAATAAGAAGATATAAAACTTACATTCACACACCCTTTCGCTTAACATGCGAGGGGGTGTGTTTTTACAATTGGTGTGAGATGAGGCTTATAGCGGCGGCCCTAATGGCGTTCGGCAATGATGGCATAGGCAGGTGCGCAAACATTGCAGGCGTAGCTTGGCACGCCCACAACACGTTGATAAGTGAAAAACTTTTTTCTCCGTTTTTTTGAGAGATGATTGCCGGCGGTGTGCGCCAATCACAGCCACTTACGCTTTTTGAAGAACAGAAGCGAGCCAATGGTTGTGAGCACCGAGATTACCAAAGCCACTATAAAGCCCCAGCGCCATTCCTCCATGCCGTTGATGAGGTTCATACCAAAAAGGCTTGCCACCAACGTTGGGAACATGATAATCATGTTGAGCGAGGTGAGCAGACGCATCACGCGGTTCATGTTGTTGTTGATGACGTTGGCATAGGTGTCCATGGTTGAATTGAGAATGTTGATGTAGATGGCTGTGGTTTCACGCGCCTGGTTCATCTCAATATTCACATCTTCAATCAGTTCGGCGTCGAGTTCGTCAACGGGCAGACGGAACTTGATTTTTGACAACAGCGTTTCGTTGCCACGTATTGAGGTGGCAAAATATGTTAAACTGTCTTGCAGCCGTGAGAGGCTCACAAGGTCGTTGTTGTCGATTTGCTTGTCGAGGTTGCGCTTGAATTTCTCAATCAGCATGCTCACCTGCTTAAGATACTTCAAATACCACACCGAAGCTGAGAGGAAAAGGCAGAACACCAAGTCGGCGGCGTCGCTAAATCCCACAGCCTTGCGCTTGTGGTGGTTGATGAAGTCCTGCAGCATGCCGGTTTCTTGGTGGCAGATGGTGATGATGATGTCTTTTTTAATCACAATACCAAGCGGGATGGTGGTGTAGGGCGACCGGCTGTTGGTTTTTTTGAGTTGCGGAATACGCAAGATAATCATCAACCAACCGTCGTCATAGTCGTAACGCGCTCGCTCATCGGCATCGGCAATGTCCGATAGGAAATAGTCGGGCAAATGCAATTTGTCGTTAAGGTACTGAATGTCTGATTCGGTGGGGCATGTCACCTGTACCCAACAAGATGGACGCCATTCTTCCAGCTCGTTAATGCCCTTGGTAATGTTCCAAAATGCCAGCATAGCTAAGTTACGTTTGTGGTTTAACTTCCGTTTTGTCGTTTGCCTGTCTTTGTCTTCGATTAGCTTGCGATGATTACATTCCGCACAAGGTGGGTCCTACTCTTGCGCTCGGCAAAGATAGTAAACTTTCGGCGAAAATCAGCCCATTACATAGTAAAATTTTTGAGTTCGCCAGCTATGTTGGCGGGCTGATTGAGGCTCTTGTTGCCGCCTTTGCACTCATTGGCGGGGCAAAGCACACAAAAATCGGGTTATTTTGATGCGATTTGCCGTTTTATTGCGATTTAATCACTATTTTTGTGGATTGAAAAGGCTGTGCTGATTGCGGCGAAGCTGATGCTTGGGCTGCGGCACAGAAAATATTTATTCACTTTTTTAATTAAAAACTATTTCTTATTACACAAAAAAGAATGGGTAAAGTATTGATTATTGGATGCGGAGGTGTAGGCACCGTTGTGGCTCACAAATGTGCTCAGAACCCCGACGTTTTCAACGAGATTGTGATTGCTTCGCGCACCAAGAGCAAATGTGATGCTGTGGCAAAGGCCATTGGCGCACCCAACATCACCACCGACTCGGTTGACGCCGACAGCGTGCCTCAACTGGTGGAGCTGTTTAAGAAGCATCGCCCCGACATTGTCATCAACGTGGCATTGCCTTATCAGGACCTCACCATCATGGATGCTTGCTTGGAGTGTGGCGTGAACTATCTTGATACTGCCAACTATGAGCCGCGTGACGAGGCTCACTTTGAGTACAGCTGGCAATGGGCTTACCGCGAGCGCTTTGAGAAGGCCGGCTTGACCGCCATTCTGGGCTGCGGCTTCGACCCGGGTGTGACAAGCGTATATACTGCTTATGCTGCTAAGCATCACTTCAAAGAGATTCACTATCTTGATATTGTTGACTGTAACGCCGGCAACCATCACAAGGCGTTTGCCACCAACTTCAATCCCGAGATAAACATACGCGAAATCACTCAAAAGGGTCTCTATTGGGAAAACGGCGAGTGGGTTGAGACCGAACCGCTTGAGATTCACCAACCGCTCACCTATCCTGAGGTTGGACCGCGCGAGAGCTATTTGCTTCACCACGAGGAGATTGAGAGCTTGGTGATTAATTATCCCACCATTAAGCGTGCTCGCTTCTGGATGACTTTCGGTCAGCAATATCTCACTTATCTTGATTGTATTCAAAACCTTGGCATGAGCCGCATTGACGAGATTGAATATAACGCTCCGCTTGCCGATGACCCAGCCAAGACCGTGAAGGTGAAGATTGTGCCGCTGCAATTCCTCAAAGCCGTGCTGCCTAATCCGCAAGACCTGGGCGCCAACTATGAGGGTCAAACCAGCATTGGCTGCCGTATTCGTGGCATTGGCAACGATGGCAAGGAACACACCTATTATATCTACAACAACTGCTCGCATGAGGCTGCTTATAAAGAAACCGGCATGCAGGGCGTGAGCTACACCACCGGCGTGCCTGCCATGACGGGCGCCATGATGTTCCTGAAGGGCATCTGGAAGAAGCCGGGTGTGCACAACGTTGAGGAGTTCGACCCAGACCCATTCCTCGATGTGCTCAACAAGCAAGGCTTGCCTTGGCACGAAGTGCACGACTGCGATTTGGAGTTGTGATGAACTATTGGCGCGCACATTGCCGCCACACATAAAAATATTGCCCGCCGGGTCAATCAAGCCTCATCAGTGAGGACGGTTGACCCGGCTGCTTTTTTACACATCTTTTTATAATAGAAGCTAAGATACAACCCCGGATTTTTATAAATGGAACCCGAGAGGAATCGGCGGCAAATGCCATTGTTTCAACGCCTTTGCCGCACCCTTTTCCCATCAAAAAATGGTTGCACAAAAGGCAATTTTTGTGTAATTGTGGCATTATGAGCAAGTTAGAGGAAAGAAAATAATGTTAAAAAATGTAATTTCTTCAATTTTTATTTTTCGCAGATTCATTAACTTGGTTTCGCCAAAATCGGCTCACTGGGTGCTTCAGTGCACGATTTTGCACATTGTTGCCTATGCGTGGCGGTGTGCCGGGCAAATGTTATGAAACCTTTAATGGATTTTTTTTGCACATTCATTTTACATAACTTTGTGCTCGTCGAAAGATTTTTTACAGGCACATCTCATTAGGCACAAGCCATTAAGACTAATCGTAAAAACAAACGCATGAACTTAAAGAGCTACATATTTACATCAATA
Organism: Muribaculaceae bacterium; assembly: GCA_051871515.1. Taxonomy (GTDB): domain Bacteria; phylum Bacteroidota; class Bacteroidia; order Bacteroidales; family Muribaculaceae; genus SFTJ01. The sequence continues at coordinate 10,819 of JBJECY010000098.1, forward strand.
ATCGTGGCAATAGTCATGATTTTTGCTGCTTCATCTGCCACTGCGCAAGAGCTTGCAGCCCGCAAGCACGGCACGGTGAGTGAGCAGATGCAGCAATCGCAGCTCTATGGTTCAAGCCAATATGATGAGATACGTGAATTGCTCGACTATGCTGCCACTTTCAAGGGCACTCGTTACCGCCGTGGCAGCTCAAGCCCTAAAGGATTTGACTGCTCAGGTTTCACAAGCTTTGTGTTCAAGAAATTTGGCTATGAGCTTAACCGCTCGTCGAGAACACAGGTTAACAACGGTACTCCGGTGGCAAAGAACGAGCTTCAACCCGGCGACTTGGTGTTCTTCAACGGCCGAGCAGTGGGCAAGCGTGTGGGCCACGTGGGCATCGTAACCGAGGTGAAGGACGACGGCAAATTTGAATTTATCCACTCAAGCAACGGCCGTGGCGTGGTGGTCAGCTCAAGCGAGGAGCCTTATTACAAGCGTCGCTATGTGGGCGCAAGCCGCGTGATTAGCGCCGATGCCAATAAGGGCGAATAAGAAAAATCATCGCCACTCCCCTCAAAAAAGATAAAACTCTTTCAGCATATTAAGAGAACAAGTGTTTTCATTAGAAAAAGGTCTATGCCGTGTGGCGGCACAGACCTTTTTTCGTGCGCCCATGTGCGGCAGCGGCTTCATTGTGTTGTAGCAAAAGTTAATCTCAGTTAAATGCCAAAAACACAAGCTGTTGACTATTAGCAATGCAAACCTCAAAGTAAGTAACCCACCTGCAAGTGCCGTATTTCAAAAATGGGCTATACTCATTAATTTTGCGCCATAAACAAGGAATTAACCCCAAATCATTATGCGCAAACAAGATGCTTCTTTTTTTGCCCCTCGGTGTTTTAAGTTTTTCGGTTACAAGCAATTTAAAGCATCTGCTTAAAAAAGAATGTGTCACCTTAACGCTAATGGCTTATTTGGAACAAAACAAACTTTTTTCCTAAACTATATGAGCGAAATTAAACTTACAAAGAAAGGTGAGGGCTACGCAGTTGCCACTGTGGGCAGCCTGGGAGAGTTTGCCGGAAAGGCATTTGTGAAAGATGTGGTAGGTGCCACGGGTGTGGAACTGTCGGTGACTACATTGGCTCCGGGTGAGTCGGTGCCGTTTTTCCACCGTCATAAGCTCAACGAGGAGGTTTATGTGGTGCTTAGCGGTAGTGGCATCATGATGCTTGGTGCCGACGATGTGGCAATCAGCAGCGGCAGCATTGTGAGAGTGGAGCCTGAAACCACCCGTTGCATGAAAAACAACGGCAACGAGCCCCTGTTGGTGCTGTGCGTACAAGCCAAAGCCGGTTCGCTTGATGGCTACACGCAAACCGACGGCGTGCTGTGTGAACGATAAACAGGGCATGTTGCGCCGGCGCGGCAGCGTGGGGGCGTGACTAAGCTTTTTTATCACGGAGGAATGCAATTATCGTTGCATGGCCTCCGTTTTCCATATAGACAGAGAGATATATTCACCGCTCAAAAATGTAGAGAAAAACATGGCAACACTACCCATTCAAGACCCCATCTTCCCGCAATGCCCGGTGCGCAACCTGATTGCTCGCGTGGCCGATAAATGGTCGCTGCTGGTGATGCACACCCTCATTCATGCTTCGCAGGGCACAATGCGCTTTTCGGCGTTGAGCCAAGCCATCCCCGACGTGTCGCAAAAGGTGCTCACCCAGACACTTCGCCGCCTTGAAGAAGACGGTTTTGTGGAGCGCACCGTTTATGCCCAGGTGCCGCCGCGCGTCGATTATGCCGTCACTACGCGTGCCCGGTCGTTTATGCAGGCTTGCCAGCCAATGGTGGAATGGGCGCAGGCTCATTTGGCTGAAATAGTTGAGGGTCGCCGCCACAAGTGAAGTTTCTGCTTGCTTATTCCGCGCCATTAAGCTATCTTTGCATCACTAATTGGCAAATTGTTTCATGAAAATGAGAATAGATATACTCACAGTGATGCCCGAGATGCTCATCTCGCCACTCAACTGCTCAATATTGAAGCGGGCGCAAGACAAAGGCCTCGTGGAAATTGTGGTGCACAACTTGCGCGACTATTCGCTCAACAAGCACCGCAAGGTTGACGATTACCCCTTTGGCGGCGAGGCTGGCATGGTGATGCAGATTGAGCCTGTTGACCGCTGCATCAGTGCCTTGCAGCAGCAACGACACTACGACGACGTGATTTTCACCACCCCCGACGGAGAACAGTTCTCGCAGCCCATAGCCAATCAGCTCTCGTTGGCTGAGAATCTGATGATTTTGTGCGGCCATTATAAGGGCGTTGACTATCGCATACGAGAGCATTTCATCACGCGTGAGATATCAATTGGCGACTATGTGCTCACCGGCGGCGAGATTCCTGCCGCTGTGATTGCCGATGCTGTGGTGCGCCTAATCCCCGGCGCCATAGGTGACGAGCAAAGCGCGCTCAGCGACTCTTTTCAGGACAATCTGCTGGCGCCACCGGTCTATACCCGACCTGCCGAATACAAGGGTTGGCGTGTGCCCGATATTCTGCTCTCAGGCAATCAAGCTAAAATCGACGAGTGGAAGCACAATCAAAGCATGGAGCGCACCATGCGCTTGCGCCCCGACTTGCTCAACGACGGTAATGATTAACTCATAAAAAAATAGCAAGAATAATGATAGAAAAACCAAACAACTGGAAAGGATTGCGCCCCAAATGGGTGCCCGCATGGATGAGTGTTACTTTTGTGGCTTTTGTGTTATTCATTGGCTACACCCTGTTTTATGGCGAATCGAGCTACATCAACTCAAATCGCCATGCGCAAGAAATACAGCAACTTAAGCGTGAGATTAAGCAGGTGAAGGACTCAACCAACTATTACAACCGCAAGGTGGAAGAACTCAACACCGACAAGGAATCGCTTGAGCGCATTGCGCGCGAAAAATACGGCATGAAACGTCAAAACGAGGATATCTATATGACCGACATGCCTTAAAGGTTGCGTGCATGCTGATGCCCCCTCTCCATGTTGACTATTAAGAATCACTACAATTCACCCCAAAAACAAAAAGATGAACAAACTTAGCGAACAAACCATCAAAAAAATACAATCAACGCTGCTTGGCGTTGGCATGACACTGCTTGTGGTGGCGGCAGCCTTTCCGCTGCTGGGCATCATGCGCCAGGAAATTATGCTTATGCGCTATGTGTATGCTGCCGGAGCGGCACTCACGCTGGTGGCTCGTGCCACGCAGGTGTATCACGGCACCAACTTCAGGATTAAGCGCCTGCATGCCCTTGAGCGCATGTCGGCGTTGCTCTATTGCGTGTCGGCGTTCATGCTCTTCTATTATGGCGACCGTCTGGGCGGCACCGACTGGATTGCCTTCTTGCTCGCCGGTGCCATTGTGCAGCTCTATGCATCGTTTATGATTGACCGCGAAGAGAAAAAAGAAGCCAAAGGCAACGACCGCTGACGGTGTGAAATGGGGCGGCGGTTAGCTCCGCAGGTGTATCAACATTTTTCCTCAGTCGTGATGCAGGCGAGGCGCTCACAGGCAATGGCGGTGCGGCGTTTCTCGCTTATGAAATGATGCCCACTTGCTCCTTTTGTTGGGCAAACACAAGCCGATGTGAGTCAAAAAACAGCCTCTTAGAGGCGCATGTTTGAAAACGCTTTATCGTATTAATTCGCCGCAATATTTCATAAATTAAGCCATTTTGGCGCTTAGTTTAGCAAAAAACATTTAAAATGCCCATAATCAGAGTAAGTTTTACTAACTTTGCACACTGAATGTTGTCACTACACGATGTCAACCCGCTGATGCTTACTTGTTGAGCAAGATGCGGAGCAAGTCACGGCGAGGCACATTCACGCATTTTTTTCACCCTACAAAAGAGAGAACAAACGTTGACAATGAAAAAGGTATATAGCTTAATTCTATTGGTGGCATTGATGACAATAGCCACAGTATCACAGTTGAGTGCTCAAGGCATCACCAGTCCATATTCAAAATTCGGCTACGGACTGCTGGGCGATGGCGCCACAGGTTTGCAGCGCTCAATGGGCGGCGTGGGCTATGCAATGCAAAACGGACGCATAGTGAACCCTATGAACCCCGCGTCGTATGCCGCCACCGACTCGCTCACCTTCCTCTTTGACATGGGGCTTGACCTGAGCCAATCGTGGTCGACCGACGGCGAGGATAGTGGCAACTCGTTTGGCGGTGGTCTCGACTATATTGCAATGCAATTCCCCATTGCCAAAAACATGGGCGCCAGCATTGGCGTGATTCCGTTCTCGGCGGTGGGATACCAATACGGCAAGGATATTGACAACGGTACAGACAACCGCGTGGGCGACGGCGGCATCAATCAGCTCTATGCCGGCTATGCCATTCGCCCCGTGAAGGGTCTCTCGGTGGGTTTCAACGCATCGTATGTGTTTGGCACAATGGTCAACGACATTTATGTGGGCAATAACACCTCGACCACGCTCTATGAACGCATCATGAAGGTGCGCGACTGGGGCTTGCAGTTTGGTGCACAATACACCCATGAGTTCAACCGTCGCAACCGTGCCACCGTGGGTGTTGTTTATTCACTTGGCAAGTCGTTGCATGGCGACACCTGGGGCTCATACTACGACTCACAAGACAATCAGTTGACCAATACCGACACCATTAGCATGGCAGGAAACTATGAAATCCCTGCGACCTACGGCGCCGGTGTGAGCTACACTTATAACAACCGCTTCACTGCCGAGGTCAACTTCACCTATCAGCCGTGGAAAGATGCCAAGTTTACCCCGATACCAACCTTCGACACCGAGGGCACCTCTCTCAACTTCAACAACCGTTGGAAGGTGGCAGCCGGTCTTTCGTGGCAACCTGACCCTCGTGCCGGATACTTCAAACGCACCGTCTATCGCGTGGGCGCATATTACAACAACGACTATATGAACATCAAGGGCAACGACGTGCGCGACTATGGCGTGAGTGCCGGCGTGAGTCTGCCTGTGCCCGGCGGCAAGACGATGGTCAACATTGGTGTGGAATATAAACGCCGCACCTCATCACCCACTGTGCTCGTTAAAGAAGATTACCTCAACATCACCTTGGGCGTGACCTTCAACGAGATGTGGTTCTGGCAAAACAAGATACGCTAAGGGCGTGCACATGAACGTTTCACGCAACATACTGCTGTCATTCTTAGCCACATCGCTTATGCTATCGTGCTCGCACGAGGCCGAGAAAGCGCCGTCGAAGCCATTAGACCCCGACGTGGTGCCCATGATGGTGACCCACAACGTGAAAACGCTCATTAGCGACTCGGGTATCACTCAATACCGCATCACCACGCCCATCTGGCTGGTTTACGATGGCGGCAGCAAACCCCGTTGGCGTTTTCCGCAAGGTGCTTTTCTTGAACAGTTCGACCGCAAGTTTAAGGTGGTGGCAACCGTGCGATGCGACTCGGCGCTCTACGACACCAAGCTGCAGCTGTGGCAACTCGATGGCAATGTGCGTATTCAGAATGTCAACAACGAACTTATCCTCACCAATCAGCTCTTTTGGGACCAGCGTTGGCAAGAGGTGCGCAGCGACTCGTTTGTGCACATTGAGCGACCTGACAGGGTGATTGAGGGATATGGCTTTAAGTCGAATCAAAACCTCACCCGATATAACATCAACAAGGTGATGGCAATATTGCCCATCGACGAGAAACGCTTCTCGGGCAACTCGCAGCAAGCTGACGATAATGCCCCCGACTCGCTGCACAACAACTCTTCACACTAAACAACGCTCAGCATCATGCAGATATCAATAAACATACTCATTCTCACATTAGTGTCGATGCTCTTCTCGGCGTTTTTCTCTGGCATGGAAATCGCCTTTGTGTCGTCAAACACCGTGCGCGTTGAGATTGATGCCGCCAAAGGCGGACTAATCAACAAGATTGTGAACCTGTTTTATCGCAAAAAAGACATGTTCATCTCAACCATGCTGGTGGGCAACAACATCATGCTGGTGGTTTACGGTATGGGCACTGCCATGCTCATGGAAGATTGGCTCAACTCATGGCTTGGCAACGACGCGTTGGTGTTGTTGGCGCAAACGCTCATCAGCACCGGCATAATACTCATTGTGGGTGAGTTTCTGCCAAAGACCATTTTCCGCATCAACCCTAACGACTCGTTACGCACCTTTGCGCTGCCTCTGCTGCTGTGCTATACTGTGCTTTATCCCATCTCGTGGTTCTCGTCGGCGCTCTCAAACACGCTCATGCGCATCTTTGGCATCAAGAGCAGCGGCAAGCCGTTTGGTCTGATTACCGTGGGCGAACTCGACGCTTATCTGCAAGAAACCATCGATACCCGCGAGGACGAAAATGCCGAGGTGGAGCAAGAGGTGAAAATCTTTCAGAACGCGCTTGAATTTTCAAATCTGCATTTGCGTGATTGCATGATTCCGCGCAACGAGATTGTGGCAATTGACATTGACCGTACCTCGCGCGAGAAGCTGTCGCGCATGTTCACCGAAACAGGCTTGTCGAAAATTCTCGTCTATCGTGAGGATATTGATAATGTGCTTGGTTACATACACGTTTGCGAGCTGTTTAAGCAGGATTCTGACTGGACCAAGAACATCAAGCCGGTGATGTATGCTCCTGAAACCATGCTCGCCAAGCAGCTTATGCAAAACTTGCTGAGTGCCAAAAAGAGCATCACCATAGTGATTGACGAGTTTGGCGGCACCGCCGGAATGCTCACCCTTGAAGACTTGGTTGAGGAAATCTTCGGCGAGATTGAGGACGAGCACGACCGCAAACGCAAGCAGCTGGTGTCGCGCCAAGTGTCGCCTAATGTATATGAGCTTTCCGGTAGGCTCGAGATAGAAAACATCAACGAGCAATATGACCTCAACATCCCCGAGGAGGACGATTATCAAACCCTTGCCGGATATCTGCTCTTTAACCTTGAAGAACTGCCGCAAGAGGGCGAGACTTTCCGCATTGATAACTTTGTGTTTACCATCCTCAAAAAGACGGCTGCCAAGATTGAGCTTGTGCGCCTTGAGGTGGTAGCTAATGAAAACGGCGATAACGCGTAATTAACACGCCGCGGGGTATTTTCAAGCCGTTTTTTGCCTCTTACCTATGAGGCTTGTTGGCCTCAAAAAATCACTCACATTAGTTTACGTTTTTTTGTAATGTTTCATTCACATCGGCCGTTGTGAATGGGCTAATTGATTGTAATATTTCAATACCGATGTTTGCATCGCGTGTATTGATTAACTTTGTAATATCAATTTCAGTAGAGTTTGTTTAGTTTTTTAGGTTTTTTTTGATTAGTATAGATATACGGGAAAAACATAGTATTTAATGTGGCAAGGGAAAACATCAGAATTAGAAGAAAATAGTATGAGTTGAAAAAAACACACTGAGAATTAATAACAGTTTTAGTTACACAACAAAAAGGCAGACAAAGACGAGAGTCAAAGGCTGCCTGTTTTTTGCGCTTTTTGCGCGGTTGCATCAGGGGTTATAGAGGTCGTGATTGAAGAAATCGAGTATCTCTATGAGCGACTGCCTTGCTGTTACTGCCGGTGACTGGGCATCAAGCTCAATGGCGCGGTTGTAGCTGTTCAGCGCAAGGCGCCAATCGCTTAGCTGCCTGTAAGCGTTGCCACGTAGATAGTAAGCCTCAGCCGCATTGGGCACGTCGCCCCGGCTGAGATACTCCTCAATTGCTTGTAGCGCCTCTTGGCATTGGCAATTGCGCAATAGCTGCTCAATATGGCTTAGTTCGTTGTTCATAACACAAAGTTATCAATTCCCCACCAAATTTGCAAGGTAGCCGGGGTGTGAATACCTCACGCCACGCCCGGTTTTGACGATTGTTGCCAATCGTTTGTCACAGCGAGCACCATAGCGCCACCATGTAGGGCACGCTGAAGTCGGCAACAAAGCCGTGAAACACCGATACCACAACCATCTGTGTCCCTGCGGTGCGAGTGATTATGGGCAATGTGGTGTCCATTGAGGTGGCTCCGCCTGATGAGATGGCGGCAAGCTTGCCAAACCATCGCACCAACAAAGGCGCGGCAAGCAGTGTGGTAATCTCGCGGAAGATGTTGGCAAGCAGGGCAATAGTGCCCAGTTCGGCACCGCGATATTGCGTGATGAAGATGCTTGAAAGCGAGTAATAGGCAAGCCCCGAGCCAACGGCAAGGCAGTCGGTCACAGAGCGGTCTTGCAGCATAAAGCTCACGGCAACGCTGCCAACAGAGGTGCCTATAATGGTGAAGAATGGCAGTAGCGCCAGTCGCGGGTCAATTGACTTGAACCGGCGCAAGGTGGTGGTGTCGCTGCCCACGCTCAGTCCCACGGTTGCCATGAGGGCACATAGGGCATAGAACCCGATTTGCGTCTTGGCAATGTCAAAGCCTACTATCCCTGTGGCTGAGAGCACTACCCCCACCACAAAAAATGCCACTATCACAGCGCTGCCCCTGAGCGCACCAAACAAGCTGCCTGCCTGTTGCGGCTCGGTGGAGCAAGGTTCGTCTTGCTTGTTGCCGTTCACCCATTGCCAAAGCAGTTTGGCTGCCACCACGCTTCCCAATATGCTCATCAATGCCATCAGTGCCGCCTCGCCGCCCAATGTTGCGAAATTGCTGATGATGGTTTCATTGCCTCCCACTTCAAGCCCAAGCACAAAGAGCAATAGCCATATTAGGACAGTGAGGAGGTGCTTGACCCATGACATTGGGAAATTGCGGCATAAAAAGCCGGCTGCCATGCCGCAAAACATTGATGCGATTACCGTGAACATATTTGCGTAGTGTAAATTTTAGTGTTAGTGTTTGCAAGCCTCGCTGGGTTATTTGATTTTATGCCGCTCTGAGGCATAGATTTGCGCTATCTGAGCCTGCGTGAGTGCCGAGGCGAATATTCGGGTGCCGGAAAACCATATTGCGCCAAAGCGCGAATAGGGCATCTCGGCGTTGCGCCCTAAGTTCCAAGGCACTTCGGTGGCTTTGATTGTTCCTTGCACGGGCACCGTTGCCACCAGGCGTGCGTCAATGTAGAGCTGCACTTGGTCTCCGGTGCACACGCCTGCCACCAAATGCCAATTGTTGCACCAGTCGGGCGGCACGGTAGCCTCACATTGCCCGCGTCCCCAGCCGCCTGCAAAGCACACCAACTTGTTGCCTTGCATCTTCAGCAGGGTGTAGTCGCCTTTGGTGAAAAAGTCAACGTAGCCATGCGCAATGCCGGTTGGCTTCATCCAAGTGAGCATGGTGATTTGTTCATAGGGGTGCATAAGGCTTGGCGATGTGGGCAGTTCAACAAAGGCATCTTTGCCTGTGAGCAATGCACCGCCGCTCCACATCAACGGACCGTTGCAAATTCCGTGGTTATGAAAGCCCGAGCGGTCGGCGGCTTGCCCCTCGGCATCGAAGTCGAGGTGCAGCACGGTGGTTTGCAGAGCATCGTCGCACACTTTCAGTTGCGCAACGCAGCCTTCCACGCCAATGCTGTGCATGCCCACGCTCAGGGCAGGCAGTTTTATTTGCAAAGTGGCAGTAGCTCCGGCATTGAGCTTCACCGGCAGGGTGGCGATGGTCGCGTTGCCGTCGCTCACCGCGGCGTTGCCTGCAAATGGCTGTGAGGTGATGTTTTGCAGCGTTATGGCTGCGCTTACTGAGTCGCCTATGGCGGCTACCGGCGTCATGCGTATGCTATGGCACATGAGGCGAGGCTGCTCGCCGCGTGGCGCACGCACCTTTGCGCTGAGTTTTTGCCCTGCAAAGGTCAGGCGGGTGTTGCCGCTTTTGTAGAGCCTAAAGGTGAGAGTATCGCAGGCGGTGGCTCCTGCCGCCACCATGATGCGTTTGCTCACTAATGTGTCGTTGCCGTGCATCAGGGCTGCGGTGTAGATACCGTCGCCGCCGGTGTTTGTGATTTTGTAGGCAACGCTGTTGAGTCGGTGTGGCTCGGTAACTATTTTCTTTGAGGACATCAACGTGACGTTGAATTGTGGCGGCTCAGGGGTGAGCGAATAGGGCAGCCGGCTCAACGCCAATTGCGCCGGACGGCTCCAATCATAGGTAAGATTGCCGCCTTTCAGCAATTCGCCGTGGGTCACAAACCAACGGTCTAATGCCTTGTCGCCAAGTTGCGGCGTGGGCATCGTGTCGTCACGCTTGTTGCCGCGGTGGCTTATTGTGAGGGTGTTACCATTGGCAAAGTGCAAGGTGGCGGCGTCAACCATGGGCGGCACCATCACATACTGGTCGGTGCCGGGGCACACAGGCATAATGCCCAACATGGCAAAGACAAGCCAACTCGACATTGCCCCGAGGTCATCGTTGCCGGGTATGCCACCGGGCGTTGCGCTAAAGCAGTTGTTGGCAATGCCGTGCACATGCTTCATCGCCAAATCAGGACGATGAGCCCACACAAACAGCCACGGATAATGCAGCACCGGCTCGTTGTCGAAAATCACTTCGCCGCTGTTGAATGTGGCATCGAGCCGCCGGGCAAACGCTTGCTCGCCGCCGCTGAGGTTCACAAGGTGAGCCACGTTGTGCGGAGCAAACAGCGAGGCGGTGACTTTGGTGCTTTCTTGATAACCCAATTCGCCTGCGTGGCGAAGCAAGCCCTGGGCGCTGTGGCGCGGAAGCATAAACAGCGTCTCGGCATCCCACAGATTGCAATAGTTGGTGGCACGTTGCCGCCAAGCGGCGCTGTCGGGCAATTGCAGCAGTTGGCATATTTTCATCATCGCCCAATCATCATAGGCAAGTTCGGCGGTTATGCTCACCGATTTCTCGTGACGGGCATCAACATAGCCGTTTTGCACATAGCTACGCAACTGCTCCCACCGATTGTCGTTATAGAACGCCATTGATGCCCGGTGAATGTTGCTGAGCGAGCAGCTGGTGGCGCCTTTCACATACGAGTCGAGCAAAATGGCGATGGCATGAAAACCGGTCATAGGACCTTTAGGCAAGATGCCATGTTGCTCATAGTGCTGCATCATGCTTTGAGTGATGGCGGTTTGCACGTCAGGTTTCAGCAACGATAGCAGCGGATGCAGTGTGCGGAAAGTGTCCCACGGCGAGAATCCGGCAAAACGAGGAGCCTCGCCCGCGTCGGCAACGTTGCTTGGCATGAGCATGGAGTGATAGAATGCAGTGTAGAACATGCGTTTGTGATTGCTGTTGGCGGTGACTATGTCAACGCACGCCAACTCCTTGTCCCAAGCATCGTAGGTGTTGCGTTTCACGGCATCAAAATTGCCGTTGTGCAACTCCGCCTCGCCGTTTTTGCGTGCTTTGGCGTGGCTTGTGGCAGAAGTCATAACCATCACATCTACAATGTGTTGCGAGGTGTTGAACTGAGCCAACAGGGTGTCGCCGTGCAGCTGATGGCGCAGCATGGGCAGCGAGAAGCGTATCACGGCATTGCTTGTGGAGCAAGTCACTTCTTGATTGTTGGTCACCTCAATGTTGCCGGCATCGTAGATGGCAATGGTAGTTTCGTGGCATTGGGTGTGATAGGAGTAAATGCCCGAGTGGGCGGCGGCAGTGGCTTGCACGCGGTCGCCGTCGGCAAAGGTCACCGCATAATATCCGGCTTGCATTGTCTCAAGGCTGTGGCTGAACGGCCTTCCTTGCCAATTGGCGGGGAAATGATTGACCGCACCGCGTATCATTGCCATTTTTATGCGCCCGTGCGAACCGTTGGGATAGCCGCTGTTGTGGTGCACTGTTGAGAAACAGAGTATTGTGGAGTCGCAATGGTAGTATCCGCTTTCTGAAGCCCGGTTGCTTGTCTCGGGCGACAGCTGCACCATTCCCCAGGGTGCAACGGCTCCGGGATAGGTGCCGCCATAGTTGCCCCACATGGTGGGAGCGTGGCTGTGCCCGGTGCCAATGGCTGGCATAACCCATTGCGCGTTGCCGGCTCGCATGCCTGCATGGCACACGCTCATCAACACAAGCCATATGATGAGTTTGCTATAATTCATAGTTGCAAAGTTAGCGTTTTAAAAATCAAGCAACCGCAGATTGGCGCGCGCGTATGCCACGCGATAGCGCTCAAAGTGCCACCATTCACGCCGGTAGGTCTTAAATCCGGCTTGCGTCATTGCTTGGCGCAGCAATTGCCTGTTTTTGAGAGCTTCTTTGCTGATGATGCCTTGTTTAACCAGTTGAGCCTCGTTGGTGATGTGCGAAGCTGTACTGAAGGTGTCGAATGGAGTGCCCATATCAAGTGGAGTGCCGTTGAGGGCAAGCCCCACATCAACAGCCACGCCAAAATTGTGGCATCCGCCTTTTTGCGGACGTGCCACATATTGCTCGTTGGGAGTGCCTTTCACCACATCCCACATGGTGCGTTGCACACTTTGCGGACGAGCTGCGTCGTAGATGATTATTGAATAGCCGGGGTTGATTTTTTGCAGCGCTTGTTGCGCCTTTTGCAGTGCCTTTGCGGCATCGCGGTGCAGATAGGCGCGTTGCAGCGTGCCATACATGTTCTTGCCCACAAAATTATTGGTTGAGGCATAACGCAGGTCAACAATCAACGTGGGTTCAAGCTGTTTCACATCAACCATACCATATTTCGCCATCAAGGCATCGTAGTTGGGTTGCGATGCATGCAATAGGGCGGAAAACGCCACCATCAGAGCCAGGGTGATTGTCAGTCGTGGGTTCATTGGTCGATGGCGGTGATTATCTTGGTGTTGTTGCCGCGCCAAGGCAGCGGAGCAAGATATTCTTTGTAACGCAGACGCATGCGCTTGCCTGTGTTTTGCGAACGCATGAGCACAAGCGAGAGCGAATCGTTGTCAATCGAGAAATGGAAATCGTCAGTCTTACGCATGATGCTATCAGTGATAAATTGTTCTGACACCATACTGCCTTCGTAGGTTTTGAAAAGTAATCCGGTGCATTTCACTGTCATCAGTCGCCCGGTGACTTGAGCTTCGTGCACTACCGGGTGATAGAACACCCACCACAGCACCAACATTGCCACAAGCACTGTGCCGCCAATTATTGCCAATGTGATGTCGCGGTAGTGGTCGCGCGGATTCACCACCACCAGTTCGTCGAGTTCACGGTCTTCGCGTTGCTCGGGCGTTTCCTCTTGTTGAACTTCTTCCTCGGGCGCTTCTTCGTTGTCGTAGTAGTCGTATTGCAGATTCTCTTTTTTGTCTTGTGCCATTTTTCAATACTCTTTTGATATTTATACTATTTTATTAATCCTTATGCTGTTATAGAGGTGATTAAAGTTGCATGCGGTCGCTTTGCGTCAGCACAATTCTTTCTCCTGATGCAATCTTGCGGCGGTCAATCTCCATCGATACATAGGCGTAGATGCCCAGCACAATGAGCAACAGTGTTTGTATGCCCCACACTAGCATGGCAAAGCCCGATGCGTTGGGGTCGAGGTTATCGACGTTGAATGTGCCAATGCCGTAGATTGAGAGTCCCAAGATGATTGCCATGTGCCAAGCTCCCAGTCCGCCGTTGGTGGGCACACCCATGCCAATGCTGCTAAGCACAAAGAGCACAAGCACCGGCACCACGCCCAAGTCGCTGGTGAAGCTGAACGCGAAAGTGGCGAAATAGAGTTGCAGATAGTAGCAACCCCATATACAGAAGGTGTAGAACACAAACATCCATTTGCCTTGCATCTTGCCAATGGCGGCAAACCCGTTCCACAGGTTAAGCACCATGGTGCGTATCTTCAACACCAGAGCATTTTGCGTTTTGCTGGCAAAGAGCCACACTATCAGGGCTGCCATTACGGCTAATGCTACCCACATCCACACGTTGGTCACCATTCCCATAACCATTGCTTTGGTGCTCTCGCCCAAGCGGTCGTAGATGGCATCTTTGGCAAGCACCACCGCAGCTAAGGTGATGAGCAGCACGGTGACGGTGTCGGTCATGCGGTCGGCAACCATCGAGCCAACCACCTTGGTGAACGAGGCTTTCTCGCGGTTGGCAATGTAGCCGCAACGCCACACCTCACCGGCTCGCGGAAACACCAGATTCACGGCATAGGTGCCGAAGATTGAGTTTACCAGTGCGCTCAGCGGTGCTTCAATGCCAATGGCGCGCAGTTGAAGACGCCATCGCATGGCGCGAAACACGTGGCTCAGGGTGGAAATCACCACCACAATGCCAAACCACCAGAAGTTGGCGGCTTTCATCACGTCATTCATTGCGTTGATGTCAACGTTGTCGAGCAACAGCCAAATCAGCGCCACGCCTATTATCACCGGCAGGCCATATTTCAATAAGCTTTTCAATATCTTTTTCATCGCTTTAGTTTTGTTGGTTGGGGTTTTTGCGTAATTCATCAATTAAGCGTTGCATCGTGTGAGGTGGGAGGGTGCATCCCTTTCTCCGGCGCGCACACGGTTTTTGGCAAAAGATTTTCGCAATTGTGCAAGTTGCATTATCTTTGCATAGGTGCAAAGATAAGCCTTTTTTATGGTATTTATGTTTATTATAAGCCATTTTTTGTGAGGCAGCAGCAATAAAACATAGCAACAAACAATCCAATATATGCAGCAAGTAAAAGCAAAAAAAGCCCTCGGGCAACATTTTCTCACCGACCTCTCAATTGCACAGCGCATAGCTTCGACCCTCGATGACTATAAAGGCATGCCGGTGCTTGAGATTGGTCCGGGAATGGGTGTGCTCACGCAGTATCTCATGCAGAATGGCCATCAGCTAAAGGTGGTGGAGCTTGACGGAGAGTCGGTTGACTATCTCAACGTCAATTTCCCGCAATTGCAGGGCAACATCATAGCCGATGATTTTCTGCAACTCAATCTGCACGACATCTATGGCGACAATGAGTTTTGCGTGATTGGCAATTACCCTTACAACATATCGTCGCAGATATTCTTTAAGGTGCTCGATTATAAGAATCAGGTGCGTTGTTGCAGCGGTATGTTGCAGCGCGAGGTGGCTCAGCGACTTGCCGCACCTCCGGGGTCAAAGGTCTATGGCATCCTCTCGGTGCTATTGCAGGCGTGGTACGATATTGAATATCTCTTCACCGTTGATGAGAACGTGTTCAATCCGCCTCCAAAGGTGAAGTCGGGCGTGATACGCATGGTGCGCAACCAGGTCACTGACCTCGGTTGCAACGAGCGGCTGTTTAAGACCGTGGTGAAAACCAGCTTTGGGCAACGCCGCAAGATGCTGCGCGGCTCGCTCAAAGGGATGCTACCTAAGGGATGCAGCCTGCTGCAAGACCCATTCATGGCAAAACGCCCCGAGCAGCTCTCGGTTGAGGATTTTGTGAAACTCACCAACCTGATTGAGGAAGCCAACGCCAAGTGAGGCGCAAAATGGCCCCCCTCTTGCAATCTTACTGAGATTTAGCCTGTGTTGTGGCTAAAAGGCACATTTGCCGTCAATAAAGATAAAAGCCGCTGTCACTCGTTGGGGTGGCAGCGGCTGTTGTATGGTCGCAATTTGGTGGTTGGGGTTATTTCACTTTCCACTCAAATCCGTCTTTGGTGTCTTTAACGTCAAACCCAATTTCGTTCATTCGGTTGCGAATGAGGTCGCTTGTTGCCCAGTCTTTGTTGACTTTGGCTTGCTTGCGTATGTTCAGCAGCAGGTCAATGGCATCTTCATAGGGTTTCAGGTTCACGCCCGAGCTGCCGTCGGCCTCGTTGCGCACGCCAAGGATGTCAAACAAGAATGTCTTGAAAAGCTCTACAAGGCTGTTGATGTCGTCTTGCGTGAGTGTGGCGTGACCGTCGTTCACCTGATTGATGATGCGGCAAGCGTCAAAGAGCGTTGCAATCACGGTTGGGGTGTTGAGGTCGTCGTTCATGGCGTCGTAGCAGCGTTGCTTCAGCCCAGAGATGTCAACCGACGATTTGTCGGCGGCTTTCAGGTCGGCAAGTCGGCGCCATCCGTCCATCATACGTTCATAAGCCTTCTCTGCGGCTTGCAGGGCATCGTTTGAGAAGTCCACGGTGCCGCGGTAGTGAGCTTGCAGAATGAAGAAACGTATGGTCATAGGCTTGTAGGCCTGCTCAAGCTTATCGTGGTTGCCGGTGAAGAACTGTTCAAGCGTGATGAAGTTGCCAAGCGATTTGCCCATTTTCTGCCCATTGATGGTAATCATGTTGTTGTGCATCCAATAGTGCACGGCATCGTGACCGCAATAAGCCACCGATTGGGCTATCTCACATTCGTGGTGTGGGAACATGAGGTCCATGCCTCCGCCGTGAATGTCAAATTCTTCGCCTAAATATTTGGTGCCCATTGTTGAGCACTCCAAGTGCCAGCCGGGGAAACCGTCGCTCCAAGGCGATGGCCAACGCATGATGTGCTCGGGCGCAGCCTTCTTCCACAATGCAAAGTCGGCAGGGTTGTGCTTCTCGTTTTGCCCGTCGAGTGCGCGGGTGGTGTTGAGCAGTTCTTCAACATTGCGGCCCGAGAGCTTGCCGTAGCGGTGGTCTTGGTTGTATTTCACCACGTCGAAATATACGTTGCCGTCGCTGACGTAGGCGTAGCCCGAATCGAGGATTTTTTTCACATATTCAATCTGCTCAATGATGTGCCCGCTGGCGTGTGGCTCAATGCTTGGCGGCAGCACGTTGAGTGCCTCCATGGCTTTGTGATAGCGCAACAGATAGAATTGCACCACTTCCATTGGCTCAAGCTGCTCAATGCGTGCTTTCTTTGCTATTTTGTCCTCGCCGTCGTCAGCATCGTGCTCAAGGTGGCCCACGTCAGTGATGTTGCGCACATATCGCACCTTGTAACCCAGGTGGGTGAGGTAGCGAAAGAGCACATCGAAGGTGATGGCAGGGCGGGCATGGCCCAGGTGTGGGTCGCCATACACGGTTGGACCGCACACATACATGCCCACGCGCCCGGGGTGGATGGGCTTGAATGTCATCTTTGTGCGTGTGAGCGTATTGTAGATGAATAGGGTGTTGTCAGTCATAATTTCGTTTACTTGTTTGTGTAGATGATAAACTGTTGAGTTTGCGCCAGTGGCTTGCCTCTCTCCCCAAAAGGGATGTGTCAGGCTTGTCCGTTCGGCCCCAGGAAGGTGATTTGCTCGTTGGGGTCTATTGGGCGGCGCATGCGTATTTCGCCAAAGGTTGACTCATATTTGCGCACGTTTTCTTGCAGCGCCAAGAGCAGTTGTTTGGCATTTTCGGGGGTCATGATAATGCGGCTTTGCACCTTGGCTTGCGGCGTTTGCGGTGCCATGCATATCATGTCGATGAAAAACTCGTTGGGCCCATGCGAAATGATGGCTAAGTTGGCATATTTGCCTTGTGCCACTTCAGGGGTAAGTTCAATTTTAATTTCTTTCTTTTCGTTCATATTGTTGTTGTTTTTTGTTTTTTTCTTTGTTTGTTTGGTGTGTTATGCTAAGGCTGCTTGCCAAAGGTGTAGCTGTGCACGTTGGGGAACACGCAATCGTTGAGGTGCACCCTGATGGCTTTGCACGTTGACTTCTGCCATGCTGCACCCACATAGGTCGATACGTAGAATTGCTGCCAATGCAGGGGCTGTGCGCCAAAGGTGTTATGCACAAGGTAGCACTCCACGGTGTCGGCGTTCCAAGTGGCTTTGTCCATGAGCAGATAAAGCCATCGCGACTTGCCGGTGTATTCCACCTCGCCGTGCAGGTTCAGATAGTTGCCAGTGCGCCATATACTCGCCAAGCGTATTTGCTCGCTTGCCATGGTGTCGATGCGCTCTTTTGAGGCGTATCGCAACGAGTCAGAGATGATGCGCGTGATGCGGTTGAGCTTGATGGTTTGCGGCGACTGCGTGCCGGTGGCAGGCAGATAGTAGCTGAGCAGCACACGGGTGCCGCGGCTTAAGTTGGGGTCAACGCTTATGGCTCCTTGATAGTCAATCTCTTGTGCATCGAGGCGCGGCACATAGGTGAAATATGCCATGCCTTGGCTGTAGTTTTTGTAAGTTACCACGTCATATCGCCAGAGGTCCTGAGCCAAAGGCTCATCGTCGCTGTTGCAGGCGCTTAATGCGACTGCAAGCAGTGCTGCGGTGAGCAATATGGTGGTTAATCGGGTCATTGCTGCGTGGTAAGTTATTTTGTTGTTAGTTGATTGTTTGCATTAAATGGCGTTTGTGGGGTCGCTTGCCACATAGTTGGCTATGGCACCGTCGCGCATGTGCAGCACGCGGTCGGCTTGTTTGGCAAGCTGCTCATCGTGAGTGACAATCACAAAAGTCTGGTTGATTTCGTTGCGAAGCTTGAAAAACAGCTCGTGCAGCTCGCGTTTATTCTGCGAGTCGAGGCTGCCCGAAGGCTCGTCGGCAAGAATCACGCTTGGCTTGTTGATGAGGGCTCGTGCCACAGCCACGCGCTGGCTCTCGCCGCCCGATAGTTGGGCGGGTTTGTGGTTGAGGCGTTCTTCCAGCCCCATGAATTGCAGCAGGTCGGCGGCTCGCGCATAAGCTTCTTTTTGCTTGGTGCCGCCAAAGAGTGCCGGCAACGCCACGTTCTCGAGGGCGGTGAACTCGGGGAGCAGTTGATGAAACTGAAACACAAAGCCAATGTTGCGGTTGCGAAAGTGCGCCAGCTCACGCCCTTTCATACGCAGCACGTCAACGCCGTTGTAGGTGATGGTGCCGCTGTCGGGGCGGTCGAGGGTGCCAATCATTTGCAGCAGAGTGGTTTTGCCGGCACCGCTGGGGCCAACTATCGACACCACTTCGCCTTGATGAATGTCAACGCACACATCGCGCAGCACATGTAGCGAACCGTAGCTTTTGTTGATGTTTCTGATTTCTATCATATTGCTGGTTTTTCTCACTCTTTTCAGTATCAATAAATAAACGCAAAGGGCTGTGATGCCCGGGTGCGTCGTGCGACCTGTTGCTCAGGCTGACGCTGTGCCCAAAATGCGAAGTTACAACATTTATCTTAATCACGCAAGCCCCGCAGCCGGGTGTCGCTCACAGCGAGGCAAGGCTCGAACGGTGCTTCATAAGCTCTTGGGCGTGGCGATAGTCGTTGGGCGAGCCAATGTCAATCCATGTGCCCTCAATGGGGAAGTGTGTCACCCGTCCGCCTTGCTTAATCATTGCATCCATAAAGTGTGTGGCGTCGAAGTATTCTCCGCGAGGGATAATGTCGAGCCATTTGCGCTTTATGAGGTAGATGCCGGCGTTGGCATAATAGTTATAGGTGGGTTTCTCTTCCACGTCGAGCACTTGGTTGCCTTGCAGCACAAAGATGCCGTAGGGCACTGATACCATGTAGGGCACGCTTGCCACGGTCATGTCGGCATCATCGTTGATGTGCGCCAGATAAAAGTCCTCAAAGCAAATGCTGGTGAGCAAGTCGCTGTTCATGAGCAAGATGGTGTTGTTGTGAAACTCCTTAATGAGCGTGAGGCTGCCAATGGTGCCCATGCGGTAAGGCTCTTTCACACATTGCACCTGCACTCCTGCCACGGGCTGTGCAAAATGCTCCTCTATTTTCTCGGCGAGATAGTTGGTGGTGACGGTGATGTGATTCACGCCGTTGCGCGCCAACGCTGCCACGTTATAGTCGATGATGCAGCGGTCGCCAATCTTCAGCAGCGGTTTGGGCGTGTCGAGGGTGAGCGGTCGCAGCCGTTCGCCCTTGCCGCCAGCCATCAGCACGGCATCGATGGGCAGCAACGAGCGCAGTTGGTTCAGGTTGTAGATGTTCACAATCTTGCCTTGCTCGTTGATGTGCGGCACCAGCGTGATGCGCTTGCTGCGCAGCTCTTTCACGTCGGTCACCTTCACCTCGGGTCCGCGGAACGCCACGCATGGGTGGTGCATCACATGCCTCACCTCGTCGCTGAGCTGATGCCCGGCAATGAGGCTGCGGCGAATGTCGCCGTCGGTGAGGGTTCCGGTGATTTGT
>JBJECY010000098.1:30773-32519 GCA_051871515.1 Muribaculaceae bacterium
GCTGCGGGGGATGTCGCCATCGGTGAGCGAGCCCAGCAACGAGCCGTCGTCGTCGGTCACAAACAGCGTCATGGCAGTACCCGGCAACCGGTTGAGCCGGTTGAGCGCCTCAAGCACGGTTGAGCGCTGAGGGATGGTGTAATCGGTTATATTGATGTTCATAGTTTCTTATGCAATAAAATGTTTGCCGGGCAGCAACAATGCGGCATCACAAACCCCTTGCTGCTTGCCCGAATTTGTCTTTTTTCTTATGCAAAATTATTGAATTAATGTTAGATGACAAAGAAATGCTGGCAAATGATGCCCCTTGACGCGAAAAAACATGGCAAAGAACGCGGTTTTCAGTGATAACTTTTGTATATTTGCAATTCAAATCATTCATAATAAATTTATTAAAAACTCATTAAGTAAAAAACAAACATGAACGTAATCAAAAAACATCTAATGAAAGTTGTGGCATTGATGGCAATTGCTGTTATGGCAACATCGTGCCTTGATAGTGACGACGAAGAACGTACAAACTATATGCAAGAGTTTGTGATAATATGCGCCGAGAACGAAGGTAACGTGTGGTTTCAAGGCGAAAACGGCCTGTATGTGCCAACAACTCTGCCCACTTCATTCGACCTCAGTCAATATGCCAACAGCCGCGCTTTGCTCTATTATACTGAACTTGACAAAGTGATGCCCGGCTTCGACAAGGTGATAGATATTGCAGCCATCAACATAGCCTCAACAAAATATGTGGTTAATTTGGCAAATACTCAAGAAGAAGTTGATGCCTATGGTCAAGAAGGCGTTTCTATTGAGCTTCAAAACACTCGCTTGGGCGGTGGATGGCTCGATATGATTGTATCGTACTACGGCGACGATAGCACCGTTAACGATTTCACTTTGGTTGCTCCTGACAGAAGCCTCATCCCTGGCGACGTTTCGGTTCCATCAGATTATATCTACCTTGAGTTGCATCGCAACGTATCGGAGAGCTACTCAAAGCTCAACATGTCGCAACAGCTGATTTCGTTCCACCTCGACGTTGACCACAACCCGGCAGTTCAGGGCGCTGAAGGCATCTATTTGAAGTTCGATAACCTTGGCGGCGGCGAAAGCTTCCTCACCATTGATTGCTTGGACAATTAAACTGCAACAAAGTATAGCATAAATATTTTTTTGACAATATCACTGCCGGCTGCTCACTTCATGAGTGGCCGGCATTTGTGTTCAAGAGGGGTCCATTCAAGAGAGAGGGTGAGGCGGAGGGCAATCAATATGCCGCGTGTTAAGGCGCATAGAATACCGCCCCACGCCGCAGCTGTTGATAACCAACGCAAGGAACCGCTCCATGCCGCGGCTATTGATAACTAACGCAAAGAATCTCCCTACGCCGAGGTTACGGATAACCAACGCATAGAATCGCCTCACCGCAGCTGTTGATAACCAACGCAAAGAATCGTCCCACGCCGCAGCTATTGATAACCAACGCAAAGTGTCGCCCCACGCTGAGGTTACGGATAACCAACGCATAGAATCGCCTCACCGCAGCTGTTGATAACCAACGCAAAGAATCTCCCCACGCCGCGGCTACGGATAACCAACACAAAGAATCGCCCCACGCCGATTACGGACGCTTGCGCCGTCACGTTTGCCACTACCAAAGGATTCTGCGTAATCTGCGAGAGATGTCCGGGTGATTGCGGTCGTATATAAGGGTTATTGAGGGCCGTTTAATCATATGTAAAAAATCTT
>JBJECY010000099.1:0-6923 GCA_051871515.1 Muribaculaceae bacterium
GAATCAGCCCTAATTTTTCACCTCCCCAAAAAATCTTTATCGGACAGCAATAATATTAAATACCATGGCATACCGATTCGGGCGTATTGCGATACGCCCCTACAGGCGGATGTTTCGTAATTGGTGTAACAACGCGTGTGATTTCGGGCGTATTGCGATACGCCCATCTCCAAAAATGAGCAGGGGAACATTGCGTGTGGTTTCGGGCGTATTGCGATACGCCCCTACAACATGGCATACGAAACACAAAGGCATTTTGCAAGCGCCTTATGCAAATGGAGTTCATGGCGTGGTGTTTTTTGTGCTTTGATGGAAACAAAAAAATAGCGGTATCCTCACGGACACCGCTATCCAAAATCAATTATTTATTAGTAAATCACTTGATAAGGATTTTTGTTGGTTGCATGTTGTTGGCCTTCACGATGTAAACACCGTTGAGGGCTGATGCGTCGATAGTGGTTACGCCGCCATCGGCTTGTGCGCTTGCCACTGTCTGACCGGTTGCGCTATACACTGTGATGGTGCCTTGTGCGCCTGTCACTGTAATCACGCCGTTGTTTGCTGTCACGCTCACGTTGTCGCTCCATACTTCGTCGATGGCTGTGAATGTGCCGCCTTCGCCGGCTGCCACTGTGAGCACGTCAGAGTTCTTTTCGGCTACGTTCTGTTTAACGTCTTCTTTGTCGCTATAGACAGCCTTCACATAGTAGTAAATCGGGCGTATCTCGTCTTTGCTGATTGGGTTGACCCATGTGCCAGTTCCTTGCTGTTCACGAGCATAGTAGATTTCATCGGAGAACGAAAGGGTGCTTGCGTCAACGGATTTTCTCAGGCTATATTTGCCGAAAGCCTTTTCCCAATCGGCAACGTTTCCTGCTTTACCTGAACTGGTTTTGCCATCTACTTCGAATTGTGCTTTCTCCATCATCATGTAGATGTCGTAGCGCAAAGGTTCCTTAACATCATCGGTGGTCTTGTTGAGCGACCAAGTGATTGTCGGGCGAATAAACACGTAGTCGTAGTGCTTACCTAAGGCCGCTTTTTGTGCGCCATCGTTGAATGTTACCACCAATTCATCTTTTGTGCCGGTATATTGGGCTGGCTTAGCTGCGCTGCCGTAGGTGTTGCTATGACCGTTGACAATTGGGTCGAAGTGTACTACTGCATAATAGAAACCTGAGAAATCGTCGTCGGTAGCACTTCCTGTTTCGCCTTCGGCGATTGGGTCGTGTGTGGTATAGTGAGTCACTGTGATTGTACCATCTTCAGCGATTGTATATTTCGTGCCGTTGTCACCAGTGAAATCTATGTTGTTGGTGTTATCGTTAAGAGTGAGCACCTTTTCACCATTGCAATAGATGTAGTAACCGGCACCAGGTACAGCCGACACTTGTGGGGTGAAGGTAATCTCGTTGCGGAACAACTCTGTTTCGGCGCAAGTGGCTGCATCAGGAGTACCCGAGCGGTGTACTGCCACAGAGACGTTGCTAACCTTTGAGTTGACAATGGCAACAATGTTTGATAGCGTTGTAGAATTATCATTGTATGTGAGCACAAGTTGATATTCTGCATCATATTTCTCGCCAGCATTAGTTGTCATATCATCGTCCTTTGAGCCCATTTCGTTTACCAATTCATCGAGAGTGGTTGTATCGGTACAAGTAACTGTTTTAAGGGTTGTTTGGGTTGCGGTTCCATCAGCAGCGTAAGTTGTGCGAACCAATTCCAATTTAACGCCCGCTGCAAGTTTCACCACACCTTCATAGATTGACTTGCCTGCAATAAGAGTGTTTACGAATTGATTGCCACCGTCGGTGTAAATATCTCCGCTCATTGTGCCAGGCACGTAATCCGATGTGCCACCTGCTTGAAGAGTGAGTTTAAACGGTGTGGTGCCAGGGATGTTTACAGTGATTACATTCGAGTTGGTGATTGACATCACTGTGCCGTCAGCCTTCTGAACTTCCGAAACTATGCGATAATAAACGGTGTAACCAATCAGTTTGGTTGTTTCGGTGAAGTCAGGAAGATTAGCGTCGGTGTATATCTTGTCGGTATCCAATGCCACATTTTCACCTTCCACATCTTTTGTGTCAAGTGTCTCCCAATTGGTCATGTCAAAAGAACGCTGAATATAGAAGTGCTCTTTCATTGTGTCGTAGCTTGTGGCTTCTAACTGCGAAGCAAAGCGGTCGAACGAAGTTCCCCAATCAAGGTTAACCTTGTAGTAGCATGTCATATCTTCTTCAGACGAGTCGGTTTCAGGAGCAGTAAGCGTTGACTTAATGCTGCCTTCAGCATCTATATCACCTAACAAAATACGATAGAAGAATACGTATGGAACATTGTTATATACCTTTTCTTTTATTTCAACAGTTCCGTATGTGTAAATAGTAATTTCAGTGCTTTGATTCCAGCTCTGATTTGTAGAATAATATTGATTTTTATATGATGACTCTTTAAACAGTATATACTCCCCGTTCTCCAGTATATACACATTATCTGGGGCATCAGATACCTTTGTCCTACTATTATCATTCCAACCTTGGGAGTTAAATAAATAAACTGTACTTGAAGTATAACCCTCTTCTGTCCCAATTACTTTTTCTGTATAGTTGAAATCTTGTGTATCTGGGATATACAAATAAGCAGTGAAACTATACTTAGTAGGATTTTCTGCATCTGGGTCATTAAGAGTAATATAGTGGTTGATTTCAAGTGAGTTGTCACACTTGTGAGGGCAAAAGAATGGTGCACCGTCAGTCAGTTTGCTATAACATTCTTCAAGGTCATCATAGTCGGGTGTGCCATTTGATGTATCTACATAACTCCACTCATTATACCATCTGCTGAAATTTAATGGATAAGTAGAATGAGATGAATAATAATCATCTCTTCTTTCTACAAAGAAAAACTTATTGGTGTTTGTAGCCTGATATGGATAGAATTTACCTGTTGAGGTTTGCTGCATTTTGTTTGGGTCAACCTTTTCTATTTTATTTACACCTTTGTTGATTGCTCCAAAGATGTTAGTGCCTTCTGCAAGGCTACCCACCCAATAATCGTTCACTTCAACAAAATAAACATCACCAACAGAATTTGTAGGTTTAACCGAAGAACTCATGGTTGCAGTTTCGCTACTTTCGGTGTAAGTTGCGCCAATAATATTTTCCAAGTACGATTTCAAATCCGCACTTCTGTCTTGCTCTGTCAACGTTTTGCCTCCAGTTCGCAAATAACCGTCCGCCCAAGCATTTGGGGCTGCAAGGGCTCCTAAAGTGATTAAAAAACTAAGAAATAATTTTCTCATAGTAGTAAAAATTAATGATATGTTTAAAGTATTTAGTTATTGATCTCTTGTATCTTAAACAAATCTTAAGATTAAGGTGGGAAAACTAAGCAAGCCAAATGGTGGCTTAATTCGGATAGTACGAACAAATTAAAATTAAGGTGAACTCTTGTAAAATAAACCCTTTTTTGCAATGTTGCAAATCCTTTATCAAGTCGCTATATTGCTTTTATGAGCTATTCCCAACGCTGCAAAATTAATAGTTCATTTTTAAAAAGCAAGAGGTTTTTTCAACGTTAATATCAATTTAGCAAATATTAACTTCAAGTTTAACATTTATAATTTATGTAATTTTTATAACCCATTGTGTATTAAGCGGTTGTGCAATGCTGAGAAATTTGATGCGTAAAGCGCACTTGTTTTTCTGCATAAAACAATGCGTATAAATGTAAAAATCGGCATCCAATCGGCAGTTTGGCTATTTTTCAATCCAACCGTCCGCCGCCAGTCGGTAGAGTTGTTCACCAAACACCAGCCACGCCGCACGCGTTGTTTGTTTCCATGTAGGGGCGTATAGCAATACGCCCAAAACACCAACCACGCCACCCGCGTTGTTCGGTCCCATGTAGGGGCGTATAGCAATACGCCCAAAACACCAACCACGCCGCAAATATCCGGGCATCGGTCATCACGCCCGACCAAAAAACGGTGCGAAGCATGTAGGGGCGTATAGCAATACGCCCGACCCAGAAACGAGGCCGTGATGTGAATGTAGGGGCGTATGGGATTTTAAACACACATATAAATACCTCATGGTACACCGATTTGGGCGTATTGCTATACGCCCGAAACACCAACCACGCCGCTAATATCCGAGTATCAGTCACCACGCCCGACCCAAAAACGATGGGAAACATGTAGGGGCGTATAGCAATACGCCCGACCCCAAAAACCGAGGCAATAATATGAATGTAGGGGCGTATAGCAATACGCCCAATCCAAAAAACGGTGGGAGACATGAAGGTGCGTATCGAATACGCTCGAAACACCAACCACGCCACATGCGTTGTCCGGTCCCATGTAGGGGCGTATAGCAATACGCCCGACCCAAAAAACGGTGCGAAGCATGTAGGGGCGTATCGCAATACGCCCGACCCCAAAAACAGTGGGAAGCAAGTAGGGGCGTATCGCAATACGCCCAAAAAACACGCATCAATCACATCGCGTTGGTATTTATTGCGCCACGCTGCGGTCGCCGGGCGTATTGCTATACGCCCCTACAACGTGGCATCACATTTTTATCGGATTCCGGGCGTATTGTAATCGCCTTACGCAAAAGGAGTTTTTGGCGCGGAGTTCACGCCTCGATTTTCCAATCTTCTATTGTGTGGCTTTCGGTGTTGAAGTTGATGCCGATTTTGGTAATGGGTAAACCGCTGAGGGCGAATCGTGATGGATAGTCTTTGAGGTTGATTTGGTTCATTGCCGCCTCAGCTGATTTGTTGAGTTTCAACTCAATAAGGTATAATGCCTTGCCGGAATTCATCACCATATCAACGCGCCCGGTTGCAGTGCGCACTTCCACATCAACGTAACGTCCCAAAAGCGAGAATATCACATAAAGGAGCTGTTGATAATGCCCCTCGTAATTGGTGTTATCGCATTGTGGAATGGTCAATAGGTAGGCCTGCAACAAGCGCAGCATCTCATTGAGGTCATCTTTATACAAGGCAGAAAACATGCGAGCTATTGTGGTCATACCAGTTTCCCAACGTGTATCAACATAATTAGGTAAAAGGCTTTCCATCAAGCCGATGCGTATTTCCTGATTCGGGATGTCGAGCGTGTAAATGCGCGTGAGGCGGTCATAATCCTTGATGGTGACATAGCCTGCCTGATAGAGCAACGGGGTGACCGATTTCATGCTCTCGGTGGGTGCATCGAATGCCGATGCCATTGCCTCAATGCGAGTGATTTGTGACGGCGAAACATTAAATTCCTTCAGTTTTTCAATCAGGAAAGTTGGTGTACCGCTCTCAAACCAATAACTGTTTAGCATCTTGTCTAAGAAGGCGTTGAGCAGGCTGAACGGATTGAAAATATCGGGCGAGGGCCAAGTGAAATGATAACCATCGTATTGATGCTGAAGTTCATTCATCGCTTCCTCGGGGGTAATTTCAAGCGCACGAGCAAACGCATCGATATAATCAGCCATTTGCATCAACATCTCTTCCTTAGTGATTCCGCAAATTGCAGCATACTCAGGCAACATGCTGATGTTTCTGAGGTTATTAAGCTCACTGAAGATGCTCAACTGCGAGAACTTGGTGATGCCGGTGATGAACACAAACTTCAAGTATGGGTCGCAGTCCTTCAGCGGCGAATAGAAATTACGCATCACCTGACGCATCTCGTCTAACAGCTTGCTCTGATGCGAAACATCAAGTAGCGGAGAGTCGTACTCATCGATGAGCACAACCACCTTTTTGCCAGTCTGTTGGTGAGCTGTCAAAATAAGGTCCTGCAAACGGTCGTTGGGGTCTTGCTTTGGAGAATTGATGCCCCATTTTTGTTCTTCCCTTTCGAGCATGTTGCCGAGAAAACGTTGCAGCTGAGGCACATCGTTATGCTTTGCCGACGCCAAACTGAATTTCAGCACCGGATATTCAGTCCAATCCTTTTCAACGGTTTCAATATATGTTCCCTTAAAAAGTTCCTTTTTGCCCTCGAAGTAGGCTTGGAGAGTTGACACAAGAAGCGACTTGCCGAATCGCCTTGGGCGACTCAGAAAGATGTAATTGCTGAAGTTTATCATCTTACAGATATATTCCGTCTTGTCGATGTACAGGCAATCCTGTTCCACCAACTTCTCATACGTCTGAATACCCACTGGCAGTGGTTTTAACTTCTTGTTCTCCATAATTGCCTCCTTAATTTAATATACAAATATACGCAAGTGTTTTGGAATTAAAAAGAAATGGGCAAAATTTTAGTGTTTGAGAGGGCCTGAAGTGGGAGTCTCTTGCGGGTGGTGCAGAGAGTTTGGGCGCGGAAGTGTTTGTTGGAGAGTGATGCAATAGTGTAGGGGCGTATCGAATACGCCCAACCCAGAAACGGATGGAAGCATGTAGGGGCGTATCGCAATACGCCCGAAACACCAGCCACGTCGCAAATATCCGGGCATCGGTCGCCGTGGGGTCGGTTTCCATGTAGGGGCGTATAGCAATACGCCCAAAAAACACGCATCAATCACATCGCGTTGGTATTTATTGCCCCACGCCGCGGTCACCGGGCGTATTGCGATACGCCCAAAAAACACGCATCAATCACATCGCGTTGTTCGTTTCCATGTAGGGGCGTATAGCAATACGCCCAAAAAACACACGCAAAATCACATGCGTTGTTTAGGGTGTTCGGTTGCATCGCCCAGTTGTCGGTCGCCGTGGGCGTTGGTTTCCATGTAGGGGCGTATAGCAATACGCCCGAAACACCAACCACGCCGCAAATATCCGGGCATCGGTCGCCACGCCGCGGTCGCCGGGCGTATTGCTATACGCCCCTACACATGGCATACGGAATCTTAATCATATATTAAATACCCCGGCATACCGATTCGGGCGTATTGCGATACGCC
>JBJECY010000100.1:0-32105 GCA_051871515.1 Muribaculaceae bacterium
TTGTTGCTCAGGTACTTAAAAACAAATACTAATAACTAAGTTGCGGAATTAAGGAAAAAGAATAATGGCAGCATTAGAGAAAATTCGTAAAAGAGCCGTCTTGCTCACCGTAGTCATTGGTGTGGCACTCCTTGCCTTCATCCTTGGCGACGCAGAAAAGATGGTAGGTACTATGTTTGGCAACGGCAACACAATTGCTAAAGTGGATGGCGACAAAATCGACGCCGTGGAATTCCAAAAACGCTATGAGCAAGCCAGCCAACAACTCCAAAATCAAGGTCAGACTGCTGACGCAGCCTTGATTCAACAACGTGTGATTGAACAAATGATTTCAGAACGTTTGCTCGAGAAGGAACTTCAAAAAGTGGGCATCGACGTTTCTAACGAAGAAATCACCGAGGCTATGACCGGCAAAAATGCCAACATGATGGTAATGCAATTTGCTCAGCAAATGGGCGTTGAATCGCCGGCTCAGCTCTACGACCTGCTCTACAACCCAACCAAATATGGCGCTAACGAGCAACAAGTGGCTGAGGCCAAGGCACAATGGGAAACCTTGCAGACCGAAGTAATCAAGAACCTGCGATATGCAAAACTGCAAACCCTCATTGCCGGCTCAATCCAAGCCAACAAGCTTGACCGCAAGCAAATAAACGAAGAAAACGAGGTGACCAACACCATCCTCTACGTTAAGCAAGCTTACGACGCCCTCACAGGCGACCAATACAAGCCAACCGATGCCGAGCTCAAGGCTCAATATGACAAGGACAAATACCTCTATAAGCTCAACGAGGAAGTGCGCAAGCTCCACTATGTGGCTGTTGACGTTGTTCCATCAAAGACCGACCTCAACCGTGCAGCTGCTATGATTGGCGAAACACTCGACTCGTTGCAACTGGCCGACGGCGTTGACCGCGTGCGCAACAACAGCGAGCTCATCATCAATGAGGGCATTGTTCGTCTCAGCGACATCCGCGACACCGAGGTTAAGGACTTTGTGGCTGCTGCTACAGTGGGTCAAGTGTCAGAACCTAAGTTCACCAACAGCACTTACACTTACAGCATCGTTAAGCTCATCAAGAAAGAATTGGCTATCGACTCAATCAACGTTGACGTTATCTCAGTTCAAGGCGCCAAGAGCGTGCAAGACTCAGTGCTCAACCTGCTCAATGGCGGCGCAACACTTGCCGACGTGAAGAAGGTTAAAGGCGTTGACGGTCAAGAGAACCAATGGCAAGTAATCATTAACGTAGCCGACAGCGTTAAGACTCGTCTCACCAACGCTCCTGCAGGCTTCTTCCGCCTCGATGGCAACGACCAAGCCGCATTCCTGTGCCGCGTTAACGAGAAGAAAGCTCCTAAAACAATGTACACCATTGCCCAAATTGAGCACAAGGTTTACCCAAGCACCGAAACCACCGATGGTTTGCGCAACAAGCTGCAAGACTTCATCATGGCTAACAACACAGCAGCCGCTTTTGAGGCAAACGCTGTGAAGGCCGGTTATCAACCTGTTGAAGCTTCGGTTACCCCAAGCACTCCGCAAATCGACGGCATCGACAACACTCGCAAAACCATTCAATGGCTCTTTGAGGCCAAGAAAGGCGACGTAAGCCCAATCTACGATAAGGACAACAAGGACAAGATGATTGTGGTGGCTCTCGACGCTATCTACGACAATGGCTATGCTCCACTCGACGATGCTCAAGTGAAAGCCGCAATCACTGCCAAGGCAACCAATGAGAAGAAAGCTGAAGCGCTGATGAAGGACCTCCAAGGCAAGAAGTCGCTCGCCGAATATGCAACTGCAATGAAGGCTACTACCGACACTACCCAAGTTACCTTCGGTCAACAATTCATTCCTAAGATTGGCGTTGGCGAAGCCGAGCTCACAGCTAAGGCTTCAGTGGCTAAGAAGGGCGAACTGGTTGGTCCGGTTAAGGGCGTTTACGGTGTATATGCCTTCCAGGTTAGCGATTCGCAAAAGAGCGAGCGTAAGCCAACCGACTTTGAGGCCGACCGTACATTTGCAACCACACGCGGTAGCCAAGCTGTTATGCAAAATGCTTTGGAAATTTTGCGTAAGGCTGTGAAAGTTGAAAAAGACATGATAAGATTCTTTTAATAATAACGACTGACCAATTATTTCACACTCTAACCATAGAGATGCTTGCCCAACGGCAGGCATCTCTTTTTCTTTTTAACACGCCCCCCAAAACGCGCCACGCAATCACAAAACCGTTACGATAACACAGTTGCCCCAGCCGCCTTTTTTAAATAGCTGTTTGAGAGGTTTAGATTTAGTTAAGAATGTTGATTCTTTGGGTTGTGGGCGGTATTGTTTGGTGGCGTGAGGCCCGTTGGAGAGTGTGCACAGAGGTGCTTAAATCACGAGTTGCCGAGATATAATTTTTGCGCGGAGAAAAATGCGGTGGGGATTTGGCAGATATTCGGAAAATTATAGTTAAATTTGAAGGTTTCTTTAACACTGAATGCCATGAAGTGTAGTTTCTGAGGGCGTTGAGACTGGCGCAAGGAGACGCATTTTAATGATTTTGCGAAAAACAAAAAATTATTAATAAACAAAAAAACCTTATGAGAGCAAGAATGTTAATACTGCTGAGCCTCATGTTTTGTCTGCCGGCGCTGGCGCAGCGCACGGGAGTGAAGGGCGTAGTAGTAGATGCCAAGTCGGGGTTGCCCGTGGTGGGCGCCACCGTGATGCTCGAGGAGCAAGGGCTGGCGGTGACGAGCGGCCCGATGGGCGACTTTAGCATCAGTGATGCCGCGGCGGGGACCGACCGCCTGCTGGTGTTAAGCTACGGCTACAAGGATTGGATGCAAGACGTGATTATCTCGGCCAATGTGGTTGAGAATGTGGGCACCATCAAACTTATGGGCGTAGCCGATGGTCTGAGCAAGTCAGACGATATGATTTTGAGCGAATCGCAGATTGAAGATGAAGAGGGCAACAGCCAGTCGATAGCCACGCTGAGTGGTGCCGGCGACAACATCTTCTATCAGGCAGCGAGTTACGACTTCAGCCTGATGCGTTTTCGTGTGCGCGGTTACGACAGTGAGTACACGCAGACTATGATTAACGGCATAGCCTTCAACGACCCTGCTCGTGGACGATTTAACTATTCAATGATGGGCGGCATGAACCAGGCGTTCAAAAACAAGAGCATAGGCGTGGGCCTTGAGGCCACCAGCTATGGCTTTGGCGACGTGGGCGGTGCCAACAACATTGTCACTTATGCCAAAGATTATGCGCCCGGCACGCGTGCCAGCGTGGCATATACCAACGGCAATTATTATTTGCGCGGCATGCTCACTCACTCCACCGGTTTGCGCAAAAACGGCTGGGCAATGACCGTGAGCGCAATTGCTCGTTACAGCGACGAGGGTGTGGTGCCCGGCTCGTTCTACAATTCGTGGGGCTACTTCCTGTCGTTGCAAAAGGTGTTCAATCCGCAGCACTCGCTGTCAATCACCACCTTTGGCGCTCCCACCAAGCGCGCTTCAAACACTGCCACCTATGAAGAAGCTTATGAGCTTGCCGACAACAACCTCTATAACCCCAGCTGGGGCTGGCAAGACGGCAAAAAGCGCAATGCTAAGGTGGTTGAATCGTTCGACCCCACTGCACTTGTCAACTGGATTTGGACTCCATCGGCCAACGTGACCCTCAACACGGGCGTGGCTGTGCGCAAGTCGTTCTATTCATCATCGGCGCTCAACTGGTATAACGCTGCCGACCCGCGTCCCGACTATTATAAATATCTGCCATCGTATTACGACGACGAGCAGACCAATGCGTTCTACACCGACCTGTGGCGTAACGACGAGAGCATGCGCCAGATTGATTGGGCTGGGCTCTATCAGACCAACTATCTCAACAACCTGCAAGCCGAATCAACCGGCGTTGAGAAAGGTTCAACCTACATTCTTGAGAAGCGTCACAGCAATCAGCTCAACACCATGTTTAACTCAGTGCTTAATGCACGCATCAACGACCACATGACTTTGCAAGCCGGTGTGGGACTCAACTGGTCGAAGGCTTCTTACTATAAGACCATCAAAGACCTGCTGGGCGGACTTTATTGGACCGATACCGACCAATTCTCAGAGCGCGACTATCCCGGCGACAAGAATATGCTGCAAAACGATATGAACAACCCTAACCGCAAGGTGGGCGAGGGCGACCGTTTCGGCTACGACTACGATATCAACTCGCTGAGCGCAAATGTCTGGATACAAAACATCATCAACTTGCCGCGTTGGGACATCAACTACGGCTTGACATTGAGCTATACTCAATTCCAGCGCGACGGACACATGCGCAACGGCCGCTCGCCAGAGAACAGCTACGGCAAGGGCGAGCTTCACGAGTTTGACAACGCCGGCGTGAAAGCGGGTGCCACCTATAAGCTCGACGGCCGCAACAACTTCTCGGCACATGCCTATTACGGCACCAAGGCTCCGCTTTATGACCAAGCCTACGTGTCGCCGCGCATCAAGGACGATGCCATCACAGGCCTTTCAAGCGAGCGCATCCTTTCAGGCGACATCAGCTATAACTTCAACTATCGCCGCTTTATGGGTAGCATCACCGGATTCTGGACAAATATGTATAACCAAACCGAGCGCACCTCGTTCTACGACGACCAGTTCAGCACCTTTATGAACTATGTGCTCACCGGTGTGAAAAAGACCTATAAGGGCGTTGAAGTGGGCATGGCTTACCGTGTTACTCCAAGCATAACCATCAACGGTGCTGCCACCTTTGCCCGCTATCAGTATAAGAACCGTCCAACCGGTACTCGCAGCTACGAGAACGGTCAGTCGCCCGATACCACCCAGACGGTTTACCTCAAGAACTTCTATGTGGGCGGCACTCCGCAACAAGCTTACACCCTTGGCGTGAAGTGGAACGCTCCGGGCATGTGGTTCCTCGAGATGAACGGCGTGTATATGGCCGATTCTTATGTTGACCTCTCGCCAATACGCCACGAGGCAATGCCCAATCTCTATCAAGTGTGCGAAACCGAGGAAGACCTTATGGCTCGTGTGGCTGCCATCACCAAGCAAGAACGTCTGAACGACAATTTTGTGCTCAATCTGAGCATTGGCAAGCTCATATACCTTAACCGCACCGCCTCGCTCAACATCAACCTGAACATTGACAACGTGCTCAACAACCGCAACGTGCAGACTTCGGGTTATCAGCAAGGCCGTTTCGACTACACCAACTACACCACAGCCAAGTATCCCAACAAATACTATTATGCTCAGGGAATACGCGCTTATTTCAACGTGGGTGTGAAGTTCTGAGATGCCAAAACTCGGGCAACAAACAGAGTAACGAAAAAACAAAAACAACATCTATATATACATTCACAATACAGTAAACTATGAGACATTTCAAGTCATATCTTAGTGTAATGATAATGGCAGCAGCTGCCATGTGGAGCAGTTGTTCCGACAACTTCGACACACCCCCGTTGATGGTGCCGCAGGCAAGCCGCACTGCCAACATCAGCATAGCCGACTTTAAGGCAAAATATTGGCAAGACCCGGTTAACTACATCGACACCGTGCGTGAAGACCTGGTGATAGCCGGACGCGTGGTGAGCAGCGACGCTTCAGGCAACATCTATAAGAGCCTGGTGATTCAAGATGCCACCGCAGCCATTGCCATCTCGCTCAACGGCAATAGCCTCTACAACACCTATCGCATTGGTCAGGAAGTGGTGATTTCGCTTCAGGACATCTGGGTGGGCAAATACAACTCGCTTCAACAGTTGGGTTATCCGCAATACTATGAGAGTGGCGGCGTGTGGGAAGCCACATTCATGCCACTTGAGATGTTCCAGGCTCACGCCGAGCTTAACGGCTTGCCTTCGCCTGCCGACATCGACACCATCCCTGCAACCATCACAGGCCTCTCAACCGACGCAGCCGGCTTGCGCAAGTGGCAAAGCCAGTTGGTGAAGTTTGATGACGTGAAGTTTACCGATGCCGACGGTCAAAACGCCTTTGTTGCCGGCGACGCCACCACCAACCGCACCATTGAGGATGCCGGAGGTAACACCATTGTGGTGCGCACCAGCAACTATTCAACATTCAAGGACGAACTGTTGCCGCTTGGCTACGGCTCGGTGGTTGGTATCCTCAGCTACTACGGCTCAACCGCCAGCAACGGCACTTGGCAGTTGCTGCTGCGCAGCGCCGACGACTGCATTGGCTTCTCAACCGACTTCTCGGGCGTTGAGTCAAATCCTTGGACCGTTGAAAAAGCTATCTCGATACAGGACACTGGCCGCGAAGGCTGGGTGGGCGGCTACGTTGTGGGCGCCGTGGCTCCTGAAGTGACACAAGTGAAGAGCAATGCCGACATAGAATGGACTGCTCCTGCCACCCTGGGCACCACTTTGGTGATTGGTCCTGACCCAGAGTGCACCGACTATACCAAGTGTCTTGTTGTGGCTCTGCCGCAAGGCTCAGCGTTCCGCGCTCAAGCCAACCTTGCCGAGAATGCTGAGGTCTATAAGACCGCCATCAAGGTGAAGGGTACTATGGCATCTTATCTGGGCACTTATGGTATCACCGGCAACACCGGTACCACTGCCGAATTCCGCCTTTCGGTGGCAACCGGCGGCGTGACCAGCATTAACGAAGGCTTTGAGTCAGCTCTGCCTTCTGACTGGAGCAACATTCAGAAACTGGGCAACAAGGCTTGGTTCCAAACCACCTTCAACGATAACGGATATGCCGCAATGACCGGCTATAAGGGCACAGCTCCATTCGACTCATGGCTCATCACTCCTGCCATCAACATGAATAAGGTTGAGAACAAGGTGCTCAGCTTCCGCACTCAGGTAAACGGCTACGGCTCAACCACCAGCAAGATTGGCGTGTATGTACTCACCGCATCTGACCCAGCATCGTGCACCCCTGAGCAGCTCAACGCCACCTTTGCAACAGCTCCGGCTTCGGGCTACAGCGAGTGGGTAAGCTCAGGTGACATTGACCTCAGCAGCTATTCGGGCACCATCTTCATTGGCTTCCGCTACGAAGCCACCAGCGACGCCAACTATGCTACTTGGTGTGTTGACGACGTTGTGCTGGGCGAGGCAGGCAGCGGCGATGATGGCGGTGACGGCACCGACACTCCGGTCGATGCTACCTATGCCGACTTTGAAACCTTCAACAACGGCACTGCCACAGGCTACTATGGCACCTATAAGACCACACAAGGCTGGGAAGCAGTGAATTGCAACATCTTGAAGGGTGGTGAAACCGATTCTAATCCGGCGTTTGTGTTCATTGGCTTCAAGGATGAGAGCACTCCATACTTCGCAGCATGCATGAACGGCAAGACCGCTGCTGTGGGCTCCATCACCTCACCGGTGCTCTCGGGCGGCATCAGCAAGCTCAGCTTCAACTACGGTTATGCATACAGCGAGAGCAATGGCATCTCGTTTAAGGTTGATATTTTGCAAGGCGGCTCGGTTGTTAAGTCGTTTACCGTTACTAAGGCCGCAAGTGAATGTGCAAAATACACAGCCTATGAGTTCTCTGACACTCTCGACGTGAAGGGCAGTTATCAGATTGTGTTCACCAACCTGAGCCCAACGAACGACGAATCGTCAAACAAAGACCGTCTCGCTATTTGGAACGTCAACTGGGTGAAGAACTAAACTTTAGAAAGCAAAAAAGTGGTGAGAAACTGAAACGTCTCATCACATAATACACGGGATATTGCCGAGGCTTCAGCGACGCACAGATGCGCGCGTTGAAGCCTCGGTTGCTTTTTCTTGGCAGTGGGGCTGCGGCAACTGGGCGCGGTGGCGTTGGCGGCACCGCTTTGGCAGTGGCAACAGGTGCATTTTGCCCAAATTAGTGCTTTTAGCCAGTGGCAATAATTGTTTATTTCGCCGCTTTGGCTTATCTTTGCAACGAAGTTACCTAAAAGGCGCACGGCGTGTGGCACAATGCTCCGCCGGAGTGGCGGTTAAGTGCTGCTCACGGCGCTCAGATTTGGTAAATAAAGTATTGGAGAAGCGTAGCAAACAACACATATAACTATGGGTTATATCACTTACAAGAACGAAGAAGAGCTGAAGTCAACAGTTAACGCCCTTTTGCACGGCACGGCTGCCAGGCGGATGTGTCACATACACTTCGGAAGTGAGCCACTACCGGCATGGCCGCTCATCAATGAGATAATTTCTTTGTGCCGGTCGCTTCTTTTCCCCGGATTCTACAGCACCGACGACGTTAACGACTATAACTTGGAGTATCGCATTGGCTTGCAGTGCGAGCAGCTCAAGTTGTTGCTCGAGAACCAGATTCTTGCCGGGCTGATGTTTAATAACAAAGATGCCGAGCAGGCTGGCGAGCCCGATTTGCGCATGCGTGCCGAGCAGCTTACCATGAGCCTTATAAAGCGACTGCCTGAGATACGCCGCGTGTGCCACACCGACGTTGAAGCCATGTATGAGGGCGACCCGGCAGCTGTAAGCTATGAAGAGGTGATTTATTGCTATCCTGCCATCCGTGCCATCATCAACTATCGCGTGGCGCATGAGCTGCTGTTGAGCGGCGTGCCCATCATTCCGCGCATGATTACCGAGGCTGCGCACAGCGAAACCGGCATCGACATTCATCCGGCTGCCACCATTGGCGAGCGTTTTGCCATTGACCACGGCACTGGCGTGGTGATTGGCGCCACTGCCATCATTGGGCGCAACGTGAAGCTCTATCAGGGCGTCACGCTGGGTGCCAAGAGCTTCGACCTTGATGAGAATGGCAATCCGGTGAAAGACGTGCCGCGCCATCCCATCATCGGCGACGATGTTATTATCTACTCCAACGCTTCGATTTTGGGCCGCATACATGTGGGCAAGGGTGCCGTGATTGGCGGCAACGTGTGGGTGACGCAAGACGTGCCTGCCGGTGCCATGATTGTGCAGCGCAAATAGAGTCCTCGCGCCCTGCCTTGCAACCGCTTTGGTGACGCAGGCAAAGGCGTTTTTTTAAAAGATTTATCAATAACAAAAAAATATATCCACTTCACTCGTTTTGACGTAAAAAAACATGGAATTTGAAATGATTGCAAAGACCTTCCAGGGCTTGGAAGGCGTACTTGCCGAAGAATTGCGCCAATTGGGCGCCAATAATGTTGAAGAGGGCCTCCGCATGGTGAGTTTCACCGGCGACAAGGCAATACTCTATAAAGCCAACTTCTGCTGCCGCACCGCGCTGCGCATACTTAAACCCATCTACAAATTCCTTGCAGGCGATGCCGACGAGTTATATGAGGCGGTGAAGCGTTTTGACTGGGAACAGGTGTTGACCGCCGACCAGACTTTTGCCATCGATGCCACCGTCTTTAGCGAGGAATTTCGCCACTCGCGCTTTGCCACCTATCGCGTGAAAGATGCCATTGCCGACTTTTTCAACGAGAAATATGGCCGCCGCCCGTCAATCAGGCTCAATAATCCCGACGTGCAATTCAACGTGCACATTGCCGGTAAAGAGGTGACCTTGTCGCTCGACTCGTCGGGCGAACCGCTCTATAAGCGCGGATACCGCGTGGCGCAAACCGAGGCACCCATCAACGAGGTGCTTGCCGCCGGCATACTGAAGCTTGCCGGATGGGACGGACAGTGCAATCTGGTTGACCCCATGTGCGGCTCGGGTACGTTCCTCATTGAGGCTGCTTTGATGGCTGCCAACGTCAATCCGGGTGTGTTCAGGCAAAACTTCGCTTTTGAAAACTGGCCCGACTTTGATGCCGACCTGTTCGACTCAATATACAACGACGACTCGGGCGAACGCGAGTTTGAATTTAAGATTTACGGTAGCGACATCTCAGCTAAGGCTATTGAAATCTCGGAGCGCAACATCAAGAGCGCCCGTGTGGGAAAATATATCGATTTGAAGTGCTGCTCGCTGCAAAGCATTGAGCAGGTTGAGCCTGATGGCATGGTAGTGACCAATCCGCCTTATGGCGAGCGCATCTCGGTTGAAGATATGGAAGGGCTTTACCACGACATAGGCGAGCGCCTGAAACGCGTGTTCAAGGGCTATAAAGCATGGGTTATTGGTTATGACCAAGACCTTTTTGACTGCATAGGTTTGAAGCCATCGGTGAAGATGCCGATGCTCAACGGCGAACTCAGCTGCGAATTGCGCGAATACACTATCTTTGAAGGCCGATATGACGACCTGCGCAGAGAAGGCGGCAGCATCAAGGATGAGGATTTCTCTCGCCGCCGTGGCGACGATAAGCCTTATCGCAAGCGCAAGTTTGAGGAAACATTCAAGAGCGACCGCCGCCCACGTCACTTCGACGATGATGATGAGGGTGAACGCCGTCCGCGCCACTTCAAATTTGATGACGATGACCGTCGCGACCGTCGCCGTGACGATGACCGCC
Source organism: Muribaculaceae bacterium (assembly GCA_051871515.1). Lineage (GTDB taxonomy): Bacteria > Bacteroidota > Bacteroidia > Bacteroidales > Muribaculaceae > SFTJ01. The sequence goes on from JBJECY010000100.1 coordinate 10,448, forward strand.
GTGACCGCCGCCGTGATGACCGCCGCGACCGTCGCCGTGATGATGACCGCCGTGACCGTCGCCGTGACGATGACCGCCGTGACCGCCGCCGCGATGATGACCGCCGTGACCGTCGCCGCGACGATGACCGCCGTGACCGCCGCCGCGATGATTTTTATGATGGCGAGGAAGAACGTCCGCGCAAAATGATTCACAGCGAGGAGTTCTCTAATAGGGTGGTGCGCTTCCGCGAACCGCAGCTGTCGAAAGACAAAGAGGTGATTAACAACTCGTTGCGTCACCGAGGCTGGAAGAAAAAAGAAGCCGAAGACGGCGGCGACGAGCAATAATGCCTTCACCCCTGCGTGGCACGCAAAAGACATCAACTAAGAATATATTAAAAACTCACAATAACATTTCATAAACAATGGAAAAACTCAATATTTTGCTCCTGGGTTCAGGCGGACGTGAATGTGCATTGGCATGGAAGATGAGCCAAAGCGAGAAGTTAGGCAAACTGTATATAGCTCCCGGCAACGGTGGCACCGGCGCTTATGGCGAGAATGTTGCCATCTCGCCGCTCGATTTTGATGCGGTGAAAGCATTTGTTGCAGCCCATGATATCCACATGGTGGTGGTGGGCAACGAGGACCCTCTGGTGGCAGGCATCTACGAGAGTTTCAAGGACGATGCCGCCGTGCAGCATGTGCTGGTGGTGGGCCCAAGCAAAGCAGGTGCACAGCTTGAGGGCAGCAAGGACTTTGCCAAGGGCTTCATGCAACGCCACGGCATTCCCACAGCAAAATATCTGAGTGTAACCGCCCAAAACATTGAGGAAGGATATAGATTCCTTGAAAGCATGCAGGCACCTTATGTGCTCAAGGCCGACGGTCTGGCTGCCGGCAAGGGCGTGCTCATTGTGCCCACTCTTGACGAGGCTAAGCGCGAGCTTGGCGAGATGCTCAATGGCATGTTTGGCGCTTCAAGTTCAACTGTTGTGATTGAACAGTTCCTCTCGGGCATTGAGTGCTCGGTGTTTGTGCTCACTGACGGCAACAACTATCGTGTGCTGCCTGTGGCAAAAGACTATAAGCGAATAGGAGAGGGCGACACCGGGCTGAATACCGGCGGCATGGGCGCCATCTCGCCCGTGAGCTTTGCCGACGAGGCGTTTATGGCTAAGGTCAACGAACGCATCATTGTGCCCACCATCGAGGGCCTTAAACAAGAGGGAATTACCTATCGCGGATTCATCTTCTTGGGCTTGATAAACGTGGGCGGCGACCCAATGGTGATTGAGTATAACGTGCGCATGGGCGACCCCGAGACCGAGGTGGTGATGTTGCGCATTGGCAGCGATTTGGTTGACCTTCTGCAAGCAGCCGCTCAGGGCAATCTGGGCGACCGTGAGGTGGCTATTGACCCTCGCTATGCCGTAACGGTGATGATGGTGTCGGGCGGTTATCCCGGCAGCTATCCTAAAGGCAAGCTCATCACCGGGCTCAATCAGGTTGAAGACAGCATTGTGTTTCATGCCGGCACCAAGTTGCAGCAAGACGGTTCGTTGGTGACTTCGGGCGGTCGTGTGCTGGCTGTGAGCAGCTATGGCGAAACCAAAGACCAGGCGTTGAGCCTCTCGTGGAGCAACATTGCCCGAATCGACTTTGAGGGCAAATACTTCCGCCGTGACATTGGTTTTGACCTGAAATAAACCCTTATATCGTGCGTGGGGCCCGGTGTGGCTCCTCGCATCAAATACGGCTTTAACGGCGCCTAACGGTGCGCCGCATCAATCGCCATGCGTAGTGGCGCAACAAGATAAGTGTAATCAATAATAAGCTCAAAAAAAGCAGAGATGAGTTTTCGCGAAAACAGCATCAACGATTTCTTCAACAGCAAGGAGTTTGCTTTGGTGATAGCCCTGCTGGTGGCGGCATTGGCCTATGTTGAGACATTGCCGACGTCGTTTCAGCACACGGTGGGCGGCTCTCACGGCGTGTTTTTCTCGTCGTTGGCGCAGCTCGTCACCAGCCACACGCTCTCGGTCACGCTCAATGCGCTGACCCTGTTGGCGATAGCGTTGCTAATGGTGATACTCAACAAGACCTTCAATTTCATCCGCTCGGTGACGTGGATTTATGCCTCGGTGTTCATGCTGCTCTCAATGGTAAGCCCGTTCACGTCGAGTTTGCTATATAGCGGCACCATCATGTGCTTGGCGCTGATTCTTGCCATGTTTGCCATGTTTGCCTCGTTTCAGCGGCGTCGCTCGCAGCGCAATGTGTTTGCTTCGTTTGCTCTCATCTCGTTGCTGAGCATGTTCCAATATGCCTATCTCTATCTGTTGTTGGCGCTCTTGCTGGGTTATATGCTCATGCAGGTGATGAATCTGCGTAGTGCCATTGCCATGGTCATTGGCATTATCACGCCGTTCTGGATTGTGCTGGGGCTTGGGTTTGCGCAGTTCAGCGACTTCTGCCTGCCGTCGTTTCAAAGTATATGGAGCGGGCTTGAAATGTCGCAGATGCAATTCAACATTGTGTATTTGGCAACGCTGTCGGTGCTCACTGTGGTACTCACCGTGCTCAATCTGCTAAAAATCATCAACTACAAGCTTCAGGTGCGCGCCTACAACGGCTTTTTTGTTTATCTCACCGTGCTCACGGTGGTGATGCTTGGCGTTGACTATCGCAATGCGTTTCTCTATTTGCCCATGCTCAACCTGTGCTTTGGAGTGCAGTTCGGGCATTTCTACACCATCAACAGCCACACCAGGCGCTACATAGCCGTGATATTGCTGTTGGCGGCAGCCGTTGCATTGCGCGTGACGCACTATTTCATTTGATTGTTTGCTATGAAGATACTCATTGAGAGCCATATCCCTTTCATTAAGGGTCGTTTTGAGCCGGTGGCTGAGGTGCAATACCTCGAGCCGGAGGAATTTACGCCAGAGGCCGTTAAAAGCGCCGACGTGCTTATTATTCGCACGCGCACGCGTTGCAACCGCGAGTTGCTGCAAGGCAGCCGCGTGAAGGTGATTGGCACAGCCACCATTGGCGTTGACCACATCGACCGTGACTATTGCCGCTCGCAAGGCATCAGCGTGCTCAACGCAGCCGGATGCAACGCTCCTGCGGTGGCTCAATATGTGCTTGCCACCATTGGCACTTACATGGCTCAGCAAGGCATTGAGCATCCCTCGCAGCTCACACTGGGCATTGTGGGAGTGGGCCATGTGGGCAGCATTGTGCAGCGGTTTGCCCACGAATGTGGCTTCAGAGTGTTGGCATGTGACCCTCCGCGCGCCATTGCCGAGGGGGAGCAAGGTTTTGCCACGATGCAGCAACTTGCCGATGAAGCCCACATCATCACCTTTCACACTCCGCTCACCCGAGAAGGGCAGCACGCCACCTATCACATGTGCAACGCCGCTTTGTTGCAGAATCTTAAGCAATGCCGGCTCATCATCAACAGTGCCCGCGGTGCTGTGGTTGATACCCCGCAGCTGCTTGAATATCTGCAAGCCAATGAACACGTTAAAGTGGCAATTGACTGCTGGGAAGGCGAGCCCAACATCAGCCCCCAATTGCTGCAACAAGCCTTTGTGGCAACGCCCCACATTGCCGGATACTCGGCAGAAGGCAAAATGCGCGGCACGGCAATGATAATCAATCAGCTTAATGAGCTTATGCATTGGCACATTGAGCCGCCTATGGTTGACCCTTGCACGCCAACCGCAGGCGCTGCCAACGTCAACCTGCAACGCATTGTTGACAGCTACAATCCGCTTGCTGATACCATCACACTCAAAACATCGCCGCAAACCTTTGAACATCAGCGCAATTACTATCACCTTCGCCACGAAGTGGAATCATCAAATTTGTAAAATAACGTGATGGGAACACCCCAAAACTTGCAAAATAACGTGATGAAACGCGCCAAAACTTGCAAAATAACGTGATGAAACGCGCCAAAACTTGTAAAATAACGTGATTTGTTGATAATTTTTATTATCTTAGCACCCGAAATCACATTATATAATCAACGATTATGGTACAAAACACTAAACGTGACACAGAGTTTGATAGGCGATTGCTTGAACAGGTGCTTACCGACCAACAAGCCGAGCTTGAAATAAAGCGCGGCGAGAAATTTTGCAGCCGCATTGAGGAGAACTTGATTGACCTCGACAGCCCTCAGGCTCAGGTGGTGATAGGTGTAAGAAGAAGCGGCAAATCTACGTTGTGCTTTCAACGGCTTGAACATGCCGGGGTAAAATATGCCTACGTTGATTTTGACGATGAGCGCTTGAGTGGGCTTGAAGCCAAGCATCTCAACGATGTTCTTGAAGTGTTATATAAGGTGTATGGCGATTTCAAATACTTGTTTTTAGATGAGATTCAAGATGTTGACGGCTGGCATTTGTTTGTCAATCGCCTGTTGAGGATAAAGATGCATGTGATAGTAACCGGGTCAAATGCCAAATTGCTTAGTAGCGAATTGGCATCGCATTTAACCGGACGTGCCAATGAGATACATCTCTATCCCCTTTCGTTTGCCGAATATTGCAACATGAAAGATGTTGACACCAAGAGCAATACCACAAAGGCCGTGGCATTTCGTAGAGCCGCTTTTGATAATTATGTTAGCGATGGCGGTTTCCCCGAGTTGCTCAACATAAGCAATAAGCGCACATATATCAATGTTTTGGTTGATAACATACTTAAGCGCGATATCGAGCAGCGATACAGCATCAATTACAAAGCCTCGTTTGAGCTTATGGCTCAGCACTTGCTCAATGTTTCGCCGGCAATAGTTTCGGTAAAAGAGCTTGCCAAGACATTCAATATCAAGTCGGAGCAAACGGTAAAAAACTATGTTGCATATCTCATGCAGGCCTATTTGCTGATAGGGGTTAATAAATATTCTCCAAAAAGCAGACTGCGCATCACCCAACAAAAGGTGTATGCCGTTGACGTGGCTATGATGAATCAGCGCGACAATGCGTTTGCCGCCCACAATCTGGGTTGGCGTCTTGAAACAATAGTGCTGGTGCGACTATTGCGAGATTGTCAGCAGCATGGTTATGATGTTTATTACATCAACGACCGTTCGGGAGAATGTGATTTTGTTGTATGCCACAACAACAAAGCGGTGCAGTGCATACAGGTGTCGTATGACATATCAAACCCCAAAACTTTGGCGCGTGAGGTGAGAGGGGTGCTTTTGGCGGGGCGGTTGACAAAGTGCGAGAATCTGCTGATTTTAACAGACCATGAGCATGCCGATGTTGAACGTCAGGGGCATCGCATTGCCATAAGACCCGTTCACGAATGGGCTCTTGCTCCACAAATCTTATAACCCCCAAATCCTCTTTGTGATTGATGGCATTGGCTTGCTCCTCGCCCTGGGGTGGAGGAGTGAGCAGAATTGCCGTTGCACTTCTTGTTGTGCTCTTTCTCTTGGGGTGGGCTTCGCACACTTGCCGCGTGGCATCACACAGAACGGCTTTAAGTGGTTTTAAACCGCAAACGAGTGGCACACGTTGCACTCTTCGATGGACTCTTTCAGCGGCGTTATTGTAAAAAATTTTTACCGAATTGTGTAGGTTTTGGATAAAAAAGTATTATCTTTAGACGTAAATTGCTTTTTTATGGCGTTATGGCGCCAATAATGCAAGTTGCACTAACCAACATTTATCTTAAATCTGATAAGACTAAACCAATAAATTCTATGAGCCGTATAATAACAGAAATCACACCATTGGGAGCAGAGGACTGCTTTTATCTGATTGACCGCTATAAGGATAGTTTCAATTATCCCATACATAAGCATGGCGAGATAGAGCTGAATTTTGTGGAGAACTGCCGCGGCGCACAGCGTGTGGTGGGCGACTCAATTGAGGAGCTTGCCGACTATGATTTGGCGCTGATTGGCGGCAACCTTGAGCATGCGTGGGAGCAGAACAATGCTCGCACGGGCGGTATTCGCGAAATCACCATACAGTTTTCGCCCGATTTGCTGGGCGAGAATTTCCTCAGCAAGAATCAGCTGTCGAGCATACGCAATCTGCTGAACAAGGCAAAGCGTGGTGTGGCTTTTGGTATGCCGGCAATCATGAAGGTATATAGCATCCTCGACGATATCACTCACACCCAGCCCGGTTTTTACAGGGTGATTAAGTTGCTCACCATTCTCTATGAGCTTTCGGTTGACGACCATGCGCATGTGTTGTCGAGTTCATCGTTTGCACGTCAGCGTGTGAGCAGCGACAGCCGCCGGGTGCAGAAGGTTGAAGACTACATCGATAAGAATTATAACACTGAAATACGCCTGCAAGAACTCTCTGATATGGTGGGTATGACACCCACCGCCTTTAGCCGATTCTTTAAGCTGCGCACCGGCAAGACCATCTCAGAATACATCATCGACATACGTTTGGGTGTGGCTATGCGTCAGTTGGTTGACAGCACCATGTCGGTTGCCGAAATTTGCTATGACTGCGGGTTTAACAACGTGTCGAATTTCAACCGTCTGTTTAAGCGCAAAAAAGGCTGTTCGCCCAAAACCTTCCGCGAGAATTACCGCAAGAATAAGATTGTGGTGTGAACGCCTTCTGTTCGTTCACGGCATAGTGGTGGCGGCAAGTTGTACTATTTTGCCTAATGATGGTATTAATGCTGCAAAAGAGTTTGGCTTGTGCTCAAATGAGCTAATTTTGTGCCCAAAGCAATTGAGCATTAATACTATTAAATCTTAAAACAATGAAGTCTCTCAGAATTATCAGTGTTGTTGTGGCGGTGATGGCTGCGGTGATGGTTAGCAGTGCTGCAACGCCTGTTGAGCGGCATGGCGCTTTGCGTGTTGAGGGCCGATATATTGTTGACAGTCATGGCAATAAGGTGCAATTGCGCGGCGTGAGCTTTGGTTGGCACAATTGGTGGCATCGCTATTTCAACGAAGGCTCGGTTGGCAAGGTGGCAGGCGAGTGGGGTGCAACCATTGTGCGTTGCTCCATTGGGCTTAACCTCGACAATCAGTGCTATGATGTAAATCGCGAGTTGGCTTACGCCACTGTTGACAGCATGGTGAACGCAGCGGTGAAGCATGGCATATATGTGTTGGTTGATTTTCATAGCCATAAGAACAATTTGCCGTTGGCAAAGGAGTTTTTCAGTGTTGTGACGCGCAAATATGGCAAATTGCCCAATGTGCTCTATGAGATATGGAACGAGCCAGAGGAGATACAATGGCAGGAGATAAAGGACTATGCCAATGAGCTAATACCCATCATCAGGCGCAATGCGCCCAATCAGATTGTGATTGTGCCCACGCCCAAATGGGACCAGCTTGTTGACCTCGCTGCCGACGACCCTCTGACGGGATTCAGCAATATTGTCTATTCGGTGCACTATTATTCAGCCACCCACAAGGAGTGGAACCGCGAGAAGGTGCAATATGCAATCAACAAGGGTTTGCCGGTGTTTTTTGCCGAGACCGGCGGAATGTTGCATACGGGCGATGGCGTGTTTGACATGGATTCGTGGGAAGAATGGCTGCGTATGGCGCGCGAAAACTCCATCAGTTGGATTGCATGGTCGGTGAGCGACAAGGTTGAGAGTTGCTCAATGTTAGTGCCGGGCGCACCTGCCGACGGGCGTTTGTGGCAAGAACAACACCTGAAGCCGTGGGCGGTGCTTGTGCGCCACTATTTGCAATGTGAAAAAGAATAATTGAAGTTTACAATAAATATTGATGCCATGTGTGATTTTAGACGTTTGCTTGTTTGCCTGGCTGCCGTAGCCGTTGTTTTTGCCGGCCGTGCGGTGGAACTGCCTGCCATAATTGGCGATAACATGGTGTTGCAACAGCAGTGCAACGCCAAGCTGTGGGGTTGGAGCAAGAGTGGCGAGGCGGTGACCGTGACCACCTCGTGGAATGGTGCCGAATACGTTGCCAAGGCCAATGGTCAAGGCCGTTGGGAGGTGGCAGTGAGCACTCCGGCAGCATCGTTTGAGCCTTATGAGATTACCATTGCCGATGCTCAGTCGTTGGTGACGCTGCGCAATGTGCTTGTGGGCGAAGTGTGGTTCTGTTCGGGGCAATCAAACATGGAGATGCCCTTGGCAGGATTCTGGACACAGCCAGTTGAAGGCAGCAACCGTGAGATTGCCTATTCGGGCGAATATCGCGGGCGCATACGCATGGCCACGGTGCCCAAGGTGGCAGCTCTTGAGCCTGCCGAGCGTGTGGATGGCGCATGGCAAGAGTGCGAGCCGCAAAATGCCGCGTGGTTTAGTGCCGTAGGCTATTTCTTTGCCCAATCGCTCACTCGCATGCTCAATGTGCCGGTGGGCATTATCAATTGCAGTTGGGGCGGTAGCCACGTTGAGGGATGGTTGCCCAAAGAAGTGCTTAGCGACTATGCCGACATCGACATCAAGCAAGCCGGAAACAGCGAGGTGTGTCAGTGGGACCAGCCCATGATTATGTATAATGGCATGTTGCATCCGCTCATTGGCTACACGGTGAAGGGATTCCTGTGGAATCAGGGCGAGAGCAACGTTGGTCATCACGATGTTTATGCTCAGCGGCTTGCCCGTATGGTGGCTTTGTGGCGAGAGCAGTGGCAACTGGGCAATGTGCCTTTTTACATGGTTGAGATACCGCCGTATAGCTATGGTGACCCCGAGGGCACTTATGCCGCATTGCTTCGCGAGGCTCAGCACAAGTCGGTTGCGCTGATTGAGAACAGCGCAATTGTTTGCACCAGCGACTTGGTTAAGCCAACTGAGGTTGAAGACATACATGCAAGCAACAAACGGCCCATTGGCGAAAGACTGGCGTTTGTGGCTGCGGTGAAGACCTATGGCATTAACGGCGTGGCATGCGATAGCCCCACGTTTAAAAGTGTTGTCGTTAATGACGACGGCAGCGCCACGTTGCATTTTGCCAACGCCGATGAGGGCTTCTCCCCCAATCGCACGGTTGAAGGCTTTGAAGTAGCAGGCGCTGACCGTGTGTTTCATAAAGCCGATGCACGCGTGGTTGATGTGAAATACATCAAGGTGAGTTGCCCGCAGGTGAAGCAGATTGCCTCAGTGAGATATTGTTTCAAGAATTGGGCTATTGGCAAGGTTCACAACATGCGTTGGCTGCCGCTTGTGCCGTTCCGCACCGACGATTGGGAAAAATAATAGCAGAAAAACATTATTTGCAAAATAGTATCATAAACAGATATTAAAGTGCCGATTTTAAACAAGTCGGCACTTTAATTTTGCAGTGTAAAAAAACATAAACCAGATTTCAAAATAAATGTTACGACTCACTCATTCACTTATGATTGTGGCATTGATGACTATGCTTGCGCTGGTGTCATGTGCCCCAAATGGCGGTGCCGACTCATCGCCCCAATTTGTGCGCGTTGCCAATGGCCGTTTCTATATTGGCGATGATGAATATAAATACGTTGGCACCAACATGTGGTATGCTGCCATACTTGCCTCAGAGGGCCGTGGCGGCAACCGTGAGCGCCTCAATGCCGAGCTTAACACGTTGCAGAGCCTGGGCATTGACAATTTGCGCATATTGGTGGGGGCTGATGGTGCCGAGGGCATTCCCTCGCACGTTGAGCCAACATTGCAAACGCGCCCCGGTGTGTATAACGACACCATTCTGCAAGGGCTCGATTATCTGCTTGTGGAGCTTGAGAAACGTGGCATGAAAGCGGTGCTCTATCTGGGCAACGCATGGGAATGGAGCGGCGGCTACGGCACATATCTTGAATGGGCAGGCAAGGGCAAGGCACCGGTGCCAAGCGTTGACGGATGGCCGGCTTATATGGATTATGTGAAGCAGTATGCCGCATGCGACTCGGCTCACGCAATGTTTCATAATCACATCAAAGCCATTGTGGGCAGGGTGAACAGCCTCACCGGCAAGCCTTACAGCGAGAGCGAAGCCATCATGTCGTGGCAGATTGCCAACGAGCCGCGCGCCTTTAGCGACGAGGGCAAAGAGGCTTTTGCCCTTTGGATTCATGAGGCAGCCAAACTCATCAAGAGCATTGATAAAAACCATTTGGTGTCAACCGGTAGTGAGGGCAAGCATGGTTGTGAAGAAGATATTGACTTGTGGAACCGCATACATTCTTATCCCGAGGTTGATTATGCCAACATTCACATTTGGCCCTACAATTGGGGGTGGATTGACAAGCTCACTATTGAGAGCCGCGTTGACAGCGCGTGCGTGAACACTCGCGCCTACATTGAGGAGCATTACAAGCTCATGCACAGCATTGGCAAGCCGGTGGTGCTTGAGGAGTTTGGCTATCCTCGCGACGGCTTTTTGTTCTCTCCGGGCAGCGCCACCCGCGGGCGTGATGCCTATTACCGCTATGTGTTTTCAATAGTCAGCGAGAGCCCGATGATTGCCGGATGCAACTTCTGGGGCTGGGGCGGTGACGTGAAACCAGCCCATGTGACGTGGCAGCGTGGCGACGACTATGTGTGCGACCCCGCACAAGAAGAACAGGGCTTGAACTCGGTGTTTTTGGCCGATAGCACCACCGTGGCATTGATTAAGGAAATGACAAAAACAATAAATGTTCAAAAATAATAATATGTATAGGTCATCAATAATAAAAAAGTGTGTGTTGTGCGTTGTTCTGCTCGCGCAATTTGCTGTGCCTGCGTTTGGCAAAACATCGGTAAAGGTGCTTCAGCAAAAAGGGTGGTGGTGGACTGTTCCGCAACAGCCCCAAATAGAAGTGATGGTGAAAAACGATTCTGCTGCACAAGCCAGCTGCCAAGTTGAGTTGGTGGTGGCCACCGACTGCAAGCAACCTTATGCCTGCATGGCGCAGCAGGTTGGCGTGGCAGCCGGCGACAGTGTGCTCACATCGTTTTCGTTGAATCTGGCGCCCGGTTTCTATCGCTGCAAAGTGAATGTTGACGGCGCCACGAGGCAGGAATTTAACATTGGCTATGAGCCTGAGAATATAGTGTCGTTGCCCGACTGCCAAAGCGATTTCGCCGAGTTTTGGGACGAGGCTCGTGCCCAATTGAGCGCCGTGGCTCCCCAATATGAGATTGCTGAACAACCCGATAAGAGCGACAAGAGCGGCAAGGTGTATTTGGTGAAGATGCGTTCGCTGGGCGATGAGGTTATTCAAGGTTATCTCACCGTTCCCGTCAAATGCACCAAAAAGAACCGCATGCCGGTGATTGTGCATTACATGGGTTATGGCAGCAAGCCATGGTATGCTCACCCCTACGAGGGAGCTGAGTTCATTGAGTTTGTGCTCAGCAGCCGCGGTCAGGGCCTTAATGCGCCAACCAACAAATATGGCGACTGGGTGGTGAGCGGCTTGCACAGCAAAGACGAATATTATTATAGAGGTGCCTATATGGACTTGGTGCGGGCTCTTGATTTTGTGTGCACACTGCCCGAGGCCGACGTTCGCAACATCTTTGCTGAGGGCGGCAGCCAAGGCGGCGCGTTCACGCTTGCAGCCTGTGCCCTTGACCGTCGCATACGCGCCGCAGCGCCGTGGATACCGTTTTTGAGCGACTTCCCCGACTACTTCAAAATTGTGCATTGGCCGGCAGAACCGATACTAAATAAGCAGAAAGAATTAGGCATCAGTGATGCCAATCTCTATGCCACGTTATCATATTTCGACATCAAGAACCTGGCGCGATGGATTGATTGTCCAATCCTGATGGGTGTTGGTTTGCAAGACCCGGTTTGTCCACCCCACACCAACTTCTCGGGGTATAACTTGATAAGCAGCCAAAAGCGCTACATCATTTACACCAATTGCGGTCACGACACCGAGCACCCATCGTGGGACAACGAACAGAAGCGCTTTTTCAAAGAAATGATGATTAAGTAGGGATAGTGTCAGCTGTGGATAAAATTGTGTCAGAATTTACAATAACTATCACCTAATTTTGCAGTGCGGAAATTGAAACAATTAACTTAATAATAACATAAACCATTAAACTTTAAGTAATGCTCATTATGACAAGAAAAGTTTTGGACTTAAGGGCAATAGTAGTGGCATGCTTTGCATTTTTTGCAATAAGCATGTGGGCCCAGACATCTGTAACAGGTGTAGTCCTTGATTCGTCGGGCGAGCCAATCATTGGTGCCACAGTGCGCGAAAAAGGCTCGCAAGCAGGAGGTACGGCTACCGACTTCGATGGCAAGTTTGTCTTGAAGGTGGCAAGCACCAAATCAACATTAGTAGTATCATACGTAGGCATGCAAACCCAAGAGGTGAAGCTTGCCGGACGTAGTGAAGTGACAGTGAAAATGGTTGACGGCGACATTTCGCTCGACGAAGTGGTGGTTGTGGGCTACGGCACATCGCGCCGTGTTGACATCACCGGCTCGGTATCATCGCTCACTGCCGAACAAATGAAAGAATCAATTGTGACCAACGCCGACCAAATGCTGCAAGGCAAGGTTGCCGGTGTGCAGGTCACACAAAACACGGGTGCTCCGGGCGGTGCCACCTCAATTCGTATTCGCGGTGCCAGCTCAATCAACAATTCCAACGAGCCTCTCTATGTTATCGACGGCGTGCAGATGTCGGGCGCAGGCGGCTCAATTGGCGGTTTCTCGTGGGCAGGCGGCTCTGACGGTCAGAACACAGTGAACCCCTTGGCAGCCATTGCTCCAAGCGATATTGTGAGCATCGATGTGCTCAAAGATGCATCAGCTTGTGCCATCTATGGTGCTGCCGGTGCCAACGGTGTGGTTATTGTCACCACTCGCCGCGGCAAAGCCGGACACACCAGCATGACCTACGACGGTTATGTGGCTTGGCAACAAACAGCCAAGCGCCTCGACATGATGGACTTGCGCCAATATGCTGAGTATCAAGGGCAATTGGTTGAAGACGGTTTCATCACCGGTCAAAACATCAACAACGCCTATCGCGACCCTTCAATTCTTGGCAAGGGAACTGATTGGCAAGACGAAATTTTCCGCACCGCTTTCATGCAAAACCATCAGTTGAGCATTTCGGGCGGTACTGAGAAAGTGACATTTGCCGCATCGGGCGGTTGGATGAACCAAGACGGTATCATCATTGGCTCTGACTTCTCGCGTTTCAACGGCCGTTTCTCAGTTGACGCACAAATGACTCCTTGGATGAAGCTTGGCGGTCAGTTGGCTTACACTCGCACAAACGAAAAGATTACGCTCAACGACGGCTCTGACGGTATCATCATGCAGGCTATGACCATGCAGCCCGATGTGCCTGTTTATGACTTCGACGGCAATTTCGCCGGTCCAACCACGGTGAACGGCTCATCGAGCTGGAACCCGGTGGCACTGGCTTTGCAGAAAAACAACACCCTGTTGCGCCAACGCATCATGGGCAACTTCTATGCAAGCATCGACTTCCTGAAGCACTTCAACTTCCGTGCCGAATATGGCTACGATGCATCGAGCAACATGAACAAGGCGTATGTGCCGCGTTATCACTTTGGCGTGGTTGAAAACACCATCAACCAGATGTATCAGAAAGAGGACCACTCTTACTTCTGGGTGCAAAAGGACTATGTAACTTACACTCAAAACTTCAATAACGTGCACGACGTGTCGGTGATGGCAGGTTTCGAGGCACAGGAATCGAGCTGGGAGAACATCTCTTTGCAGAAGAAAAACATGACCACCGACAACATCTTTGTGATGACCGGTGACGGCGACTTTGTGCAAAACAGCGGTAATAAAGACCGTTCAACCCAGGCATCAATCTTTGGCCGTGTTAACTATGGCTACGACAATCGCTATTTGGCAACCTTCACAATGCGTGCCGACGGCTCGTCGAAGTTCGGCTCTGAAAACAAGTGGGGCTACTTCCCATCGGTGGCTTTGGCATGGCGTGCGTCGCAAGAGAGCTTCTTGCGCAACGTGAACTGGCTCAGCAACCTCAAGCTGCGTTTGGGCTATGGTCAGGTGGGTAATGCCAACATTGGCACCTATCTCTATGGCTCGGCTATGCAAAGCTATGTCACCCCGTTGGGCACAGGTTATTACCTGAAGAACATACCTAACCCGGCACTCAAATGGGAGGCTTCTGAGCAGTTTAATGCCGGTATCGACTTTGCTGCATTCAACAGCCGCATTGAGCTCACCGTTGACGTTTATAAGAAGCAAACCAAAGACCTTTTGCTGCAAATGCTCATCCCAACCTATTTGGGCGGCGCTGAGTGGAACTATCTGCAAGCTCCGTATGCCAACATCGGTAAGACCGAGAACATTGGTGTTGACATCTCGCTCAACACTCGCAACATCATCACCAAAGATTTCACTTGGTCATCGAACCTCACCATCTCACACAACAAGAACAAGGTGGTTGCGCTCAACGATGAGAGCCAAATCATGTATGGCAAGCTCGACTGGTGGTCGGAATTTCAGACTGCCACTATGATTAAAGCCGGAGAGCCAATGGGCGTATTCTACGGCTATCAGGTTGACCGCCTTTTCACCAGCGAGCAAGATATTCTTGACTCACCGGTGCAAGTGAACGACGGCAACGGCCGCAACCGCATTGACAAGGTGACCGGCGTTTATCCCGGCGACATCAAGTTTAAGGACATCAGCGGTCCTGACGGTGTGCCCGATGGCGTAATCGACGAGAACGACCAGACCATCATTGGCGACCCTAACCCCGATTTCACTTTTGGTTTCACCAATACATTCACATATAAAGATTTTGACCTCTCTATTGGCTTGACCGGCTCGGTGGGTGGCGATGTGCTCAACTTTGCTCGTTACAAAACCGAAGCCATGAACAGCATCTGGGACAACCAGAGCGTGACCGTGCTTGGCCGCGCCCGCGCTGCCATCGACGAGAACGGCTCGGCTTACCTTGTGAACCTCGATGCCGAATTGCCACGCTTCAGCTCGCTCGACGGCAACCGCAACAACCGCATGAGCACACGTTGGATTGAAGACGGCTCATATTTGCGTATTCAGAATGTGGCAATCTCTTACCATGTGCCGACTAAGTTGCTGCAAAAGGCACACATAGCATCGGCTAAGGTTTACCTCAATGTGCAGAACCTCTACACCATCACCGGTTACAAGGGATATGACCCTGAAATTGGTGCATTCAATCAAAGCGCATTGCGCCAAAACATTGATATGGGTCGTTACCCAACACCTCGCACCTATACTCTTGGTTTGAATTTGAGCTTCTAACGTAATTAAATTCACAGAAAAATGAAAAATATATTTAAAACAACAATACTTTCGGCAATGATGCTTGTGATGGCAAGCAGTTGTAGCGATTTTCTTACGGTGGACCCCGAAGATTCACTCGTGCGCGACAACTATTACACCAGCGCCGATATGGTGAGAGCCAACACCCGTTCGCTCTACGGTTGCTATCAATGGTATAACTTCACTCAAAACTTCCAATGGAAGCTCGATGAGCTTGTTGGCGACATGTATTACACCTACGACCAAGAGGGTCAGTGGTTCTACGGCACATACACCAATGGTAACCCTTATCTCAACGAGGGTTGGAAGGGCTTGTACAACATTGTTGCGCTTGCCAATTCAATAATCAACGATATGCCCGAGGCGGCAGCCAAAAACGGCGTGAGCGACGCAGCCATACAGCAGGGTCTTGCCGAGGCTCGTTGCGTGCGTGCCATTGTTTACTATCTGCTTGCCGAGACTTGGCAGAATGTGCCCATCATCACCAGCAACTCTGAGATGATTGGCTCGGGCAACATTCAGGTGCCTCGCAACACTCAAAAGAGTGTGTATCAGTTTATCAAAAGCGACTTGGAGTTTGCCGCCGGCATACTCAGGGAAAGTGACAACGAGGCAGGCCGCGTGACCAAGTGGACCGCTCTGGGCATGCTTGCCAAGCTTGAAGTGACCATGGCATCGCACACCGACTATGGCTATGACCGTGAATCGCTCTATGCCAGCGCAGCCAACCACGCCAAGCAAGTGATGGACGGCATCAAGACCGAGCCTAAAGACCTTGACTTTGGCACACTGTTCTATCCCGAGGCTAACAACGGCCCTGAGTCGCTCTTTGCAATACAATGTATGGTTTATGGTTACGGCTACGGCAACCCTCGCACTGTGGCTTGGTCGCGCACCAACATTGCCGACGGCTCGTGGGGCGACGGCAAAGGCCCGACCATTGGTTTGCAGAAACTCTATGACCAACAAGACAAACGCCGCTATCACACCTTTATGCAGCTCAACGACTACTACGACAATCTGTGCGTTGCCGATGGCGGCTACACCTATAAGATTGTTCACTATGCTGCTGACGGCACCGTTGATAAAGAGCGCATTCCTTTGAACTCGCACATTCGCAAATACATACTTGGCAAATCATCGGACTGCAACAACCAGGTTGGTCCGAGCCAAGACGCTGCCAACAACATCTATTTGCTGCGCCTCAGCGACGTGTATATGCTTTATGCCGAGGCTCTGATGGGCACATCAAGCTCAACCACCAACGAGGCAGCCATCAAGGCTGTTGACAATGTGCGTGAGCGTGCCGGCTTGGGCACCATTGGCTCGCCTCTCACCTATGAAGGCTTGCTCAAAGAACGCCGCCGCGAATTTGCCTTTGAGGCCAACAGCTGGTTCGACGTTCAGCGTCTGGCTTACCGCGAAGGCCGTGCCACAGCGTTGGCTTATCTCAACGATAACAACGGCTATAACCGCAATATGGTATATGTTGTGAAAGACGGCACCCCCAACACCGATGCCGGCATGAACAACCTTGACAATTACACCATGGCACTTGAAAACGACAACGAGATTATTCTGCCATTGTCGTGCTTTGAATTGCCAATTCCTGCAGCAGCATTGACCAACTCGCCACAGCTCGCCGATGCTCCTGTTGACTATGAGTTCTAAACATGTTTACCATCATAAACCTAAAAGAAATCAATAATGAAAACTAACATAAAATCGTTGATTCTGTCGGCTTTGTGCCTCTCGGCACTCGCCTTTGCCTCGTGCAGCGAGACCGATGCCGAGCAAGATGCAGGCAAAACTCCTGTGATAGAATATGTGCGTGTGTGCGAACCCACACAGAGCGATTCGCTGCTTGTGGCAGCCAATATGGGCGACCGCATTGCCTTCATAGGCCACAACCTTGGCGACGTGCAACAGGTGTGGTTCAACGACCAAAAGGCAAAGCTCAATCCCTCTTACGTTACCAGCACATCAATCATTGTTGACGTGCCCAACGTGCTCTCTGACCCGGAAAACGTGACCAACACGGTGCGTTTCATCACAAGCACCGGCATTGAAACCGTTTACGATTTCCGTGTGATTGTGCCCAATCCGTCGATTCTGAAGCTCTCTTGCGAATATGGCAAACCGGGCGACGTGATTACCATCACCGGAGACTATTTCATAGGAACCGAAGATGATGTGAAGGTGATTTTTGCCGGCGAGAGTGGCGACATTGCCGTTTCTCCGCTTAGCTTCACCAAAACAAGCATCACCGTTGAAGTGCCGGAAGGCGCCACCGAGGGCTTCCTGAAGGTGAAATCAATGTACGGCACCAGCCGCTATGCTCACAAGTTTATGGACTCAACAGGCATGATTACCACCTTTGATGATGGTTATGTGAATCCGTGGGGCTATCCGGCAGCCGGCGTGACCGATGAAATGGGCGTTTCAGGTATGTATATGAAGTTCTATTGCGAGAACAACGGTGCTTGGAACTGGACCGATAAGCTCATGTGGGGCTATTGGGCATCGTCGGGCAAGGGCAACAAGCCCATTGCCACCGGCGACATCACCAAGCTTGCCCTTAAGTTTGAGTGCAACATCATCACTTGGGAAGACTGCCCATTGCTCATCTGGTTCCAGAAGTATCAAGAAGGCGGCGCAATCTCGCCCGACGACAATTACGCTCAATGCCACTGGAAGCCTTACCTCAACAGCGCAGCCGAGAAGGTCAATGCAAAGACCGGCGGTTGGGTCACTGTGACCATTCCGCTCACTGAGTTTAAGTATAACAAAGATGAGAGCGTCACCGACATGACAATAGGTGATATCAGCCAATATACCGACCTTAACATACAAATGTTTGGTGCTGCCGACGGTAATGCTCCTGTGGAGATTTGGTTCGACAACTTCCGCATTGTCGCCACAGAATAATTCACTCACAAAACTGAAGTAAAAAAATGAGAACAATCATAAACATAAAATACATTCTGCTGGCGACGCTTGTTGCCATTGGCACAATGTTCACGTTCACATCGTGCGACGATGACGACGTGGTTGGAGTGGCTTTGCACTCGTTTGGTCCGTGCCCGGTTTTGCGCGGCAACACCATCAAGGTGATTGGTACCGACCTTAACAGGGTCAACAAGGTGGTATTTCCTGACAATGTTGAGGTTACCAGTTTTGTGTCGAAAGACAATGGCACGATTGTTGTTGAAGTACCACAAGAGGCCATCCCGGGTCACATAAAGATTGTTTATCCGGGTGGAGAAATCACATCAAAGTCAATTATCACCTTTGATGAGCCAATCACGGTTGACAATGTTTCGCCAACCGATGTTTTGGCAGGCGACATAATCACTGTCACCGGAGATTACGTCAACAACATCGCCTCAGTGACATTTGCTGATGGCGTGGTGGTTGAGGCTGTTGATTTCAAGCAAATCTCGCGCAAGCAATTGCAGATTGAAGTGCCTAAAGCTGCCGTGAGCGGTAAAATAGTGTTCAGCGATGGTGCCGAGGTGCCAACTCTCATTGAATACGAAACTCCGCTCAACATTCAGGGAGCTTCTTACATAAGCATCGACAAGACTGAGGTTGATGGCGGCGACGTGGTGACCATTAAGGGTACCAACCTGCAACTGATTGAGCAGGTGGTTTATCCGGGCGAGATTGCCGACGAGGCATTCACCGTGAATGCCGATGGCACTGAGATACAGTCGGTGGTACCGTTTGAGACTTGCAGCGGTGTGATTACGCTGAAGCAGTTCTCGGGCAACGGCATTGTGACCGATGCCATCAGTTTCCCAACCATCAGCGTCACCTCGGTGGTTCCGGCATCAAAGATTAAGGTTGGCGATGTGGTCACCATCAAGGGTTCGCTGCTCGACCGTGTGCGCGAGATGCAAGTGCCTGGCGGCGCTGTGCTCTTGCCCGGCGAGGGATTCACGGTGGTGAATGGCGGCGAGGCCATTGAGTTTACCGCTCCTGACACTATGGTCGATGGCAAGATTGTGCTTGTGCAAAATGCCAATATCTCGGTTGAAACGCCAACCCTCTCAATGATGAAGATGGGCAACGTGTTCTGGACCGGTAACTTCTCGCTTGGCAACTGGGCAAACAACCTTGAAGTGGCTTTCGAAAAAGATATGTCGGTTTGGGAAGCATTCCATAGCACCATCAAGGGTCCGGGCAAGCTAACCATCAACTTTGCCGAGGATACTAACTATGGATGGTGGCAGCTGAAGCCGGTTTACCGCAGCGACTGGAACACAGCACTGGGCGGCCTCAGCAGCAACATAGTGGAAATGGCTGAGGGTCAGAACTCGTACACTCTGGTAATTTCTCAGGCCGATGTCGGTATGCTTTACGACCAAGGTTGGGCATTCCAAGGCTGTAACCTCACCATCCAGTCGATGGAGTGGGAGAGTGCCGATGGTCCGCAAACCATTTGGGAAGGCAATCTGGTGCTTGACGGCGGTTGGGGCAACAACCAGCAAATCACTGCCGACAAGTTTGATAACCTGAAAGACGGGTCGAAGATTTACTTCTATTACACCCTCGACACCTCAAGCTCATATTGGCAGCTCAAACCAATGGACGGCACATGGACTGCATTGAGCTATAACAACATCGTTGACCCGCAATGGCAATGCATTTCAATGGCTGAGGGTTCAACCGAGTTTGCAATGGAGGTGACTGCTGCCGACGTGACAGCGCTCAAGGCTTCGGGCATGGTTATCTCGGGCTGCTGGCTCACCGTCACCAAGGTGGCAATCAAGTGAGGATACCCCTAACCAGGTGTTCTGACGACTAAGATAGTTTGTTTTTAAGGTAATAGGTTATTTAAGGATTAGTTAGTTAGAAAACGGGCACCGCACGAGTGCAAAAAACGTGGTGTTGGTGCCCGCTTTTCTCAAAAAAACTGACAATCACTTATTACCTATTACACTAAACCGAAGATAAAACTCATAATATGAACAACGTAATAAAACATTACACCGTGGCATGCCTGTTGGCGCTGATGACACTGATGGTGACAAGTTGCGGAGGCGGGGACGACGACCCCGAACCGACACCCACCGTGCCGCTCACAGTGGTGAACCAGTCAATCAGCAACGGCACTGAGGTGGCTATCACAACCACATCGCTCACCATTGAGTATTCTCACCCCATTGCTGTTGATGGCAATGCCAACATCACGCTCAATGGCAGCGTGGTGGTGCCCACGGTGAGCAATAAGCTGCTGATGGTGGCGCTGCAACTGCAAGAGGGTAACACCTATGTGCTGAGCGTGCCAAGCGGCGCTGTGGTGCGCAAAGACGACCACTCGGTGAAAGCCGCTGCGCTCACAATCTCGTTTAAGACCCCCGACCCGGTGAAGCCATCGGACTTTGATGCGCTCACCAATGCCAATGCTACTGACCAAGCCAAGAAGGTCTATGACTTCCTGATTAGCCAATATGGCAAAAAAACGATTAGCGGAGTAATGGCAAACGTCAACAACAACAACGAGTTCAGCGACTTGGTTTATTCAGCCACCAAAAAGCATCCGGCTCTCACCGGCTACGATTTCATACATCTGCCTTACTCGCCTGCCAACTGGATTGACTATTCCGACATCACTCCTGCCAAGACCCAATGGGAAAACAATGGCTTGGTGAGCTATATGTGGCACTGGCTGGTGCCGCCAACGCAAGATGCCCCCATGGCCGATTATACATTCGAGGCCAACAAGGGCTTTGACATATGCGAGGCGCTCAAAGAGGGTACTTGGCAAAACAAGCTGATTCTTGCCGACATTGACAAGGTGGCAGGTTACCTGAAGTTGCTGCAAGATGCCGGTATTCCGGTGATTTGGCGACCGCTTCACGAGGCTGCCGGCAGCTACTCTAAGTATCAAGCCAACGGAGCATGGTTCTGGTGGGGCGACAAGGGCGTTGAATACACCAAGCAACTGTGGATTTTGCTTTATGACAGATTGGTGAACGAGCATAAACTCAACAACCTCATTTGGGTTTGGACCGTGCAAGTGGTTGAAGGCTTTGAAAGCGATGCCGTGGCTGCTTATCCCGGCAATGACTATGTTGACATTGTGGGTACCGACATCTATGCCGATGACACTGCCGCCAAGAAGGCTGAGTTTGACTTCATCAACAATAACGTGACCCGCGGCAAGAAACTCATTGCGCTGAGCGAGTGCGGAAACATCCCCGACCCAAGCAAGTGCTTTGCTCAGGGCGACACTTGGTCGTGGTTCATGGTGTGGTATTCACAAAACAATGGCAAACTGGTGATTGACGGCAACTATAAGCTCAACACTCAAAGCTATTGGCAGCAGCTCATGAGCAGCGACAAGGTGATTACCCGCGAAGATATGCCAAGTTTGAAGTGATGAGAGTGTGTGGCGAAGCTTAGGTTTTTGCCTCGCCACACCTTCAAATAC
>JBJECY010000101.1:0-32032 GCA_051871515.1 Muribaculaceae bacterium
TATTTTCATTGGCTAAAATTTTCTGCTGTGGTTATTAAATAATGCGGTTTTGTTTTGTAACCTATGAGCTGCAAGCAACCCATAAGTGGCAAAATGCTCCATGTGACAATGAAAAGCTTATGCCATTTGCGAAATTACAAAATTTTGCGCAATCGCCCATAATATCTGTGCGGCTAATAACATGCACATCATCCCAGATGGCACAATCTCCCGTTGGAGAACCACATGTGCTTTACCAGTGCATAATAAAGGTTACGGCGCAGATTGATTCGTTGGTTAGTGTATCCCGTGACCATCGACAAATAGTTTAGCTTGCCTTGGGCTGTTCTCACCAGGTTGGGGTCAATGAGTTCGCTACATGCTATTTGGTGAATCAGGGCACGCAGATTCTTATAATACTTGCGTGACACGTTGACCTTTTCGTTAACAATCAGCCCGGTGACTTCTTGGCGCGAGCCGCGCTTTTGCAGCCGGCATTTCTTCTCGTTCACTTGCATGTGCTCGTGATTGATGATGCTATAAAGCTCGGTGATAAACTCACCGCCGGGCGAATATACGTTGTGGTTGCTGCTGAATGTGATGTCGTCGGCATATCGGGAATAGTTGAGATTGAAACGGCAAGCCAACCCAATGAGCCTGTTGTCGAGACGGCGTGCGCAGATGTTTGACAATATGGGAGATGAGGGCGCACCTTGCGGCAACATGTTTTGCGTTTTGCCGTTGACGGTGACAGGATAGGTGCATATTTTTGATAATAGCTGACTCATATCAGGGTCAAAGCCAAGATTGCACAACTCGGTTGCCACCATTTTTGCGGTGATGCTTGTGAAGAAGTCCTTCAAGTCGATGTTATAGACATAGTTTTTGCCAACGTGCGCCAAAGCGTTATCAACCACCGACCTGCTATGCGTGAACGCATTGACGCAATATTTAGGCTTATAGCGTGAGCTAAAGACAAAAGCCAAACATCGTTGTATGTATTTAAGGCGTGCATTAGGCGCGGTGATAACGCGTTCGCCGCCGTTTTTCTTGGGAATGCTGAATTGATGATAACAAAGATTGCGCACGTGGGTCGATGCATATTTTGACAACTCTTCAGGTGTTATAGGAGCGGCTTTAGGCATCTTGAAGATGATGGGGCCAAAATGTGACATTGACATGCACAAACTCTTGAGCGAATCGAACCGGATTTTGCTCTGTAAATGTTCTTTCAATGATTCTTTGGCGGTTTTCATTTGCGCAGAATTTTATGGTGGATGTGTGTAATGTAATTCTCAAAAAAAACGACCCGTAAGAACAAATCATAGTAATGTGCTTCTTTATTTGCTTTGCTCGGGGGGCGAAGTAGTGAGCCACCCGAGAGTCTCGATGATGCGATTAGGCACGAAGTGACTATGAAGCATCATCGCTCTTGGTTAAAACATTGTATCGCAGCCTACATCGCGAATTTGACTGCGACATCTGCCGGTAGCAGCAGACGAGTCAAGTTTAATGCTATGACTGCCTTACGGGTCGTAGAAAAATATGTTGTCGGTGAAAAAACGTAGAAATGATTGAGAAATCGTTGTTTTTCCGTTCATACTTATTTTCCTTTCCTTGATGCAAAGATATGTATTAATTTTTGAAAGTTCCAAATCTTACGCCAAAAAAATCACAGTGCCTTTGAAAATCATAAAAGTTTGCTGAACTGAGGCGGTGCACTTTTTGTGATGAAAAGTTGCACGAGCCAATAAAAATAGCTTTATTTGCATAAGAGAACGGCGTTGCTGCTTGCCCGGCCGGTTTTGGTTGCCTGGGGGCAGCGAGCCTGATGCCTCAAGAGAGATGCATGAACCGCTGTAGCTGCCGCGGCAATGGCGCATCATTGCCTGCTATTGCACCCCCTGAACCAAACTAAACATCAACATAAATATCACGAGCTTATGACAAAGGACGAGATTGTGCTGAAGATAAAAGAAATAAAGCACGCCCTAAAGGCCAAAGATTATGTGATTAGTTACTTAGAAGCAAGTAACGTGAGCAGGAACACTGCCCCTGACGGCACGGTGTTTTATCTGCTTGAGCCTATGGATAGCTCTTTGACGACTGACCGCTATGGCAGCAACACCATTGAGGTGGCTGGCGAGAGTTTCACTTGCGAGCTTGAATTTGGCAACTGGAGCAGCGACTTCTTCAATGTGATTGAGGACAGCAGCTACGACGAGGAGTTTGACGCCGAGGAATATGTTGAGCAGGTGAAGGAGCTGCTGAGCGATGTGAAAGAGTTTCTTGTGGGCGAATATACCGACTTTTATGCTCAGGTGAAGGCTTATGAGCTGATGACTAAGCGCAAGATAAGCAATAACTGCTATGAGTGGACCGAGTATTTCAAGCCCATCAGCATAGATGATTTTAAACCAATAGAAGATGTGTGCCACGAGAAGCTGACGCATAACGGCGTGCAGTATTATCTGGTGCAAACCAATGGCAACGAGTTGATGGTGGTGGAGGCTGATGCCAAGCCTAACTATCGCGGACACTATGAAACGGTGTTGTTGACCGTTGATGGTGATGAGATTAGGGATGTGAGCAATGCCGGCTTGTTTTACGACTCAACTCAAAATGAGGTGGTTGAAAACTGATGCCTCGCTCACCGGAATACACAATGAACCCGAAAAAGGCTTAGATAAAAGAAGATGCGGGCGCCTTTGGGATGCGGCTCTCTGTGTCGTAGCCGCCGCTCAGCCGAGGCTGCCTGTGCCGCTGAACCCAAATAGCGACATTATTTGGGCTTAGAGCAATCGGCGGCAAATCAATCAGGAATAGGGCGGTGCCGGCATCAATGGGGTGAAAACTTTCAGAACAACGTTTATCAACAAATATTATTCATTATGATTACTCATGAGCGGTTGAAAGGGGCGTATAGCGAGGGTGAGGCGTTGGCTATATACCGTGAGGTGAAACAGGAGGGCGACTTTGCCGGGTTTTGCCGCAGGTTTATGCACGATGCCGACTATCAGGTGGCGCGCAATGCCTTGTGGGGTCTCACCAAAGCGAGCAACGACGAGCTGATGCAGCTGATGCCTTTGCGTGACAGCCTCATTGACCTTGCCATGGCTCACCAAAACTCCTCGGTGCGCCGGCTGGCGCTTAATGTGGTGGAACGCTTGCCAATGCGCGAGCAGGATGTGAGGACCGATTTTCTGGATTTTTGCCTGAGCAAGATGGTTGATGTGAGCGAGTTGCCCGGCATCCAGTCGCTTTGCATGAAGCTTGCTTACCGCATGTGCTCGTTTTACCCTGAGCTGATGGGCGAGTTGAGGCGCACGGTTGAGGCGATGGATATGGAATATTACCGCCCGGCGGTGAAAAGCGTGAGAAACCGCATTCTCTCGGGTAAGCTGAAGTGATGGCTACCGCGAAACCGACGAGGTGAGTGCAGAAAACTGATGTTGAATGAAATAGACTTTTTTTGATGAAAATGAAACTATCGGCAAAAGGAATGAAGGCGCTCAAGGTGGTTCACCTTGTGTGCGTCACGGCGTGGTTTGGCTCGGCATTGGCTATGAATCTGTTGCGGCATCTGGTTGACGTCAACAGCATTGAGGGCATGTATTGGATGGCCGAGGTGCTTGAAGCCATCGACATGAAGATATTGGTGCCGGGAGCAATAGGCTGTTTGCTCACTGGCATAGTTTATGGCACATTCACCGCATGGGGCTATTTTAAGCACCATTGGCTCACGGTGAAGTGGGTGCTCACCATCTTCATGATTGCTTTCGGAACGTTCTATATGGGCCCCATGGTGAAACAGAATGTGCAGATTGCCAAAGATTTGCTGCAAGGAGCCGGCGATGCTGCGCTCTATCATAGCAACGTGGTTGCCAACGGATATAGCGGCTTGTTGCAGATGGTGCTGCTCACCGCAGCAGTGGTGATATCGGTGTATAAGCCATGGAAACGCCGTTCGTGATGTCGGCTTGGTTATAGCTCAATTGTGCGGTGTTGTGCAATTGATAGTTTAGAGAGAGGCGACACTTGTGTCCACAACGCAAGGTCGCGTGCTGTGGCAGGGTAGTAGGCTGAGCCGTTGAGGTGTGCAGCCAGTGCGCGCAGCATTATGTAGTCCATGCCCTGATGGTGGCGGTCGGCGCTAAGGGCTTCTTCGCCCCATTGCTGCCAAAAAGGGTGTTCATAAGCTTCAATATAAGGCTCATCGTCCTCCCAAGTTTCAAACGGACTTTTGCCTTCAATGTAGATTTTGCGCAGTTCGCCGCGCCATATTCCTTTGGTGCCTTGCACCTCAAAGTCGAGGCTTCGTGGGCGTGGCAGGGTGGTGTCGTGAGTGAGAGAGATGAGCACTCCGCCCTGTGTTTCAATCTGAGTTATCACAATGTCGGCTTGCGTGATGGTGACAGGTGTGCCGCCGTAGCGTTCAATGTAGTTTTGCAAACCGCGTGCTTTTGAGGCAAAGGCGGTGAGCCGCGCCATGCGGTCGTGCTTGCCAATGCCAGCGGCGAGGCAAAGCGGAGCCAGCCCGTGAGTGGGATAGAGGTCGCCGTTTTGCGAGGTGTAGAATTTGCTGCGCCATGCACCTTCGGGCTTCATGGGGTTGCCGAGCGAGCCGTCGGGGGCAATGAGCATATCGCGCAAGTCGTGCCGATATCCGCCGCGTAAAGCCACAAGTTCGCCAAACACGCCTTGCTGCACCATTTGCAGCATAGCCATGTTTTCGCGCATAAAGATGGTGTTTTCAAGCGGAAAAATGCACAAGTTGCGACTGTTGGCAAGTGAGATGAGAGAATCGTATTCGCCCCTATGCATGCCACCGCGTATCTCAAGCGCTATGTGGCAACCTGCCTGCACCGCAATGGTGGCTTGTGGTATGTGGCAGTGCCAGGGCGAGGCTATCACTACCAGTTGCGGTTTTTGCTCGCTGAGCATGCGGCGATAGTCATCGTCGCCGTGGCAATACACGGCAATGTTGCTTGGCAGATGTGGTGAGTTGGGCACCTCGGGGTGCTGCAGCGCAGGGTCATAGACTGCCGTGACGTGGTAGCACCGCGTGGCTTCCATCAGTTCAAGCAATCGCATGCCGCGATAACCTGCACCAACCAACACTACGCGTATTTTTCTCTCTTTTTCCATTCTATATGTAAAAATAGTGCTTTTCTCATAAATGGGCAAGAAAAAGTGTCAAAATCCCCGATATCGCATGTGATTGGGTGAACGCCATGTGTCCCCGATGCGTCTTCTTGCCGAAAGTGAAGAAGTTGTTTTGAAATATTGCTGTCCGATAAAAATTTTTGAGCGGGGTTGGTGGTTGGTCGAGTGATGCAATACGCCCGAAATTGTCGTGTAGATGGTGTTGTAGATGCCATGTTGTAGGGGCGTATAGCAATACGCCCGAAAACACCAACTTCGCCGCAAATATCCGGGCATCGTTCACCTCGCCGCTGTCACCGGGCGTATTGCGATACGCCCCTACAGGCGGATGGCATTAACTATATAAAATAATCTTCATCCTTGCTGCAAAACGGCACACCGATTTTGGGCGTATAGCAATACGCCCGAAAAACACCAACCACGCCGCAAATATCCGGGCATCGTTCAGCACGCCGCGGTCGTCGGGCGTATTGCTATACGCCCCTACAAGCGGATGGCATTAACCATAAGAAAAAAACTTCATTCCAACCGTAAAAACGGCACATCGATTTCGGGCGTATTGATCGCGTAGGTGTTGTTGTAGATGCCATGTTGTAGGGGCGTATCGAATACGCCCAAAAAACACCAACCACGCCGCAAATATCCGGGTATCGGTCACCACGCCGCGGTCGTCGGGCGTATATTAATACGCCCGAAATTACCAACCACGCCGCGGTCGCCGGGCGTATTGCTATACGCCCCTACAGGCGGATGGCATTAACCATAAGAAATAATTTTTATCCTTGCTGCAAAAACGGTACACCGATTTTGGGCGTATTGCTATACGCCCCTACAAGCGGATGGCAGTACTATAGGAAAAATCTTCTTTACAACCGCAAAAACGGTGCGAAGTATGTAGAGGCGTTTGTAAATCAAAAAAAATCAGACTCGACCGCCTTATAATCAGCAGTCGAGCCTGATATCTTTATGCCTGTTAACTTTATTTCGGACAGCAATAGTTTTGAAAGTGGAATTGAAAAGGGGGTGCATCACATCGATGCACCCCCCTTGCTAATGGAGTTATTGTTTCGGCGAATTATCGCCCCTTACAATTACTTGCTGTTGATGATAACCTTTTGGTTACCGATGATGTAAATGCCATTGTTGAGGTCATTAACATCGCTCTTAGTAGCATTTACTTTCAGGATTCTACCATCAGTAGTGTAGATATTGGCAGTTGCGTTTTCGTCAGCAAAGATGCTGTTGATGCCGCTTGTGCTAATGTAGTAGGTGAACGTTACAGCAGGGAGTGCATATCCGTATTCGTCAAGGAAGAAACCTTCGGGCACTTCGAGTGTATAAACGCCGCTTTCAGTGTATTCGGTAGAAAGGGTCAAGTTAGCTTGATTCCAATCTTCGCCATATTCTCCTTGAGATATTTCTTCAATTTCTACACCATCTTTCTTGACAGAAATCTTACCGCTGCCAAGGCCCATTAATGAAACGGTGTTGTTCCAAACCTTGATGACGTGCAAAGAAGAAACTGTGCTGCCGTTAGCTGGGTCGGTTGTCCAGTCAGGTTTAACGTAGTAGGTGAGGGTGAATGCTGGAGCTGCATTACCGTTTAAAACAAAGTAGCCTTCTGGAACTTCAAATGTGTATTCACCTTCTTCAGTAGCGTCGTAGTAGATATGAAAATCGTAAACATTGTCAAAATCGTCATCATACTTAGCATCAATTTTTTCAACTTGTACACCATCCTTTTTAACGGTAATCATACCGCTTCCGATACCACCTTCTTGATTGAAAGTAATCTTGATGTGGCTAAGCGATTCTACTGTGCTGCCATTTGCTGGGTCAACAGTGAAGAAATCATCACCGCCTGATGTGCCGCCAATGTAGTAGGTGAGGGTGAATGCTGGAGCTGCATTACCGTTTAAAACAAAGTAGCCTTCTGGAACTTCAAATGTGTATTCACCTTCTTCAGTAGCGTCGTAGTAGATATGAAAATCGTAAACATTGTCAAAATCGTCATCATACTTAGCATCAATTTTTTCAACTTGTACACCATCCTTTTTAACGGTAATCATACCGCTTCCGATACCACCTTCTTGATTGAAAGTAATCTTGATGTGGCTAAGCGATTCTACTGTGCTGCCATTTGCTGGGTCAACAGTGAAGAAATCATCACCGCCTGATGTGCCGCCAATGGTGAAGTACATTAGTGCAAGGGCGTTGCAATTGCCGGTGAGATGGTCGTTATTGTACCACAATTCGTCACCAACCACGTTGCTTGGAATGTACACGGTGTAAGTGCCTTCCTCAGTGATTTCCTCCTCGAGTGTAATCATACCTACGGTGCGGAGTTTTGGGTTGATGGTGAGTGTGCCTTCAAAGCTTGTATAGTTAGCTTTGTTGGCAACTGTTATAGTTACGTCATCGCCATAAACAGGTTCGCTAAATTCAACCATGATTTGGCTGAGCGATTCAACGGTGCTTTCGCTTACTGGGTCGGTTGCGGTGATGGTGATTACTTCTTGAGGAGCGCTGAGCACAGTGTAAGGAATACGCACCGCATCTTCGTTTGCAACTACGTTATAACCTTCGCCTGTGCAGTAAACACCTGGTTCAATAACCACGAAGTATTTGCCAGATTCGGTGATAGGAGTGTTGAGTACGATGCCAAAACCAAGAGGTACATCGTCGTTGATGGTGCAATCGGTAACCTTTTCGTCAGACTCGTTAACTACATATACAAATGCATCCTCGCTGCGAGTTGGAGAAATCAACTCAGTGCTGAGGTTAGCGTTAGGCTTGGTTGTGCAAGAGATTGCGCTGAGTGTGGTGACAGTTGAACCTGCAATTGGGTCAGTTGCGAAGTCGTAATTAGCATAGAGGCTGCTGATGGTGAAGTTAATCTCAAGACCCTTCATATAGCGGCCATATTTTGCCTCTGTCTCGTTGTATTCTTGGTTTACGATAACGAAATATGGAACGTAAACATTGTATTTGTGAGCATCAGTGAGCTCTTCAGAAGGAGTGATAACCACTTTCTTGCTGTTGTCAGCATCAACTGCTATGGTTGCAGGAATTGTTACGTTGCTGGTAGCGTCAGTAAGCCTAACCAGTGTCACAGGAGTGTCAACGGTGTTCAGAACAACATCGGTGTCAAATGTGAGTGTGATGTTGCTGAGTGAAGAAAGCACATCGCCTTCGTTGACTGACATAGAAACCGGTGCAAGGTCATCAGTCAACTCAGGACCTGGGTTGTAGAGAACATCGAAGTTGTGTTCGTAACCGTCGGCCGATACTTGGTTGATGAACGAAATGCGAATGTTCTTGCCGGCAACGATTTCGTCAGTAAGAGGTATGGTGTATTCAATGCCGTTTAGACCTTGTTCTTCTGAAGTGATGCCTTCAGTGATGTCCTTTTGGTATTTAATGTCGTCAAGAGTTTGATAGCTAACGCGAACGCCGCCAAAAGTGAGAGCTTTCTTGTCAGAGAAATAAACCTTGAAGAAGTTGTCGGTGAGACTTGAGCCACTCGCAGGAGTAAACTCAGCCTGAACATCGCTGCGATATTCGGTGAATTGGCGTGTGAAGGTCACAGAGCCATAGTTACCTTGTGTTTCGCTGAAGCTGTTGGTGTTGTCAGCCATGAGGATGTTGCCCACCTTAATGGTGATGCTGCTCCATTTATTGGTAAGACCCATAGCTTCATAAGAACGGAGCTTGCCGGTGAAGTCAACATAGAGATATTTGCCATCGACAGAAAATTTGCTTGCATCAATTTTTTCTTCGTAAGCATCGCCCATTTCAGCATTGCCAATCTGGATGATTGCGGTTGCGGTTTGGCCATCTTCAATGGTCATCAGGTCGTAGTCAAATTCAAGGGTGGCTATGCCTCGGGTGTCGCCAGGAATCCAGTAAGAGAGGAATTCATCAACACCAGTGGTTGAGACATGGCGGTGCAATTCGCCAGGAGTTGTCCACTCAAGAGTGAGAGTACCATCGGTGCCGTAGATGATTGACTCATCTGCTATGGCGTGAATACCGGTGATTGTAAGGGTCATCTTTTCGCCGGCGGTGTAATAACCTTCTTGCATCCAGTTATAGAGGGTTTCCTTAAGTGCATAGATGAGCTTGTCGGTGTTCACGTCAGAGCGAGTTTCAATTTGCGCAGTGTGCTCGCCCACGGTGAGCGTGGCATAGTCGTCGGCAGTGGCTTTAAGGCTGAATTCGAGCTCAACTTGACCATCGCGAGCGTCAGTGATGTTGTAAGCTTGACCTGTTGGCTGAGAGACACTTTCTAATTTGAGTTCCTTTGTGTCACCATCCATAACAGCAATGAATTGTTTTCCCTTACTGAATGATTTACCGCAAGCAACGTAATATGTTGTTCCTGATGTAACAGCTGATACTGTTTTTTTGCCAAAAGTAACACCGTTGATGGTGGCTTCACAGTAAGAGAAACTTGAAATTATTGAAGTGTTGAGAATATCACTTCCGTCGGCGTTGAGTGCAGTGTAAACGTGCACCACTTGGTCTTGTGAATAAATGGTGAGGACGCCATCTTCAGTTGGTGTGAATTGGTATTTACCACCAGGCGTGCCATAGATGTCTGGCTCATTGCACAGGGTGTTAAGTTCAAGCGTCTCCCACTCAGTGGCTTGAGCAAAAGCCGAGAGCGACGACGCCATCAACATAGCTATCAGCAAAAATACTTTGCTGAAGCAGGAGGTTAGTAGATTTTTTCTCATAAAAATAAAAATTTAGAATTTAAAAATATAACACAGATTATAGTTTTTTTAAGCAGGCGGCATGCGTCAGCTCACCGCCTGCCTATGTTTCGTTTCAAATAATGAAGTGCTTACAGCACAACTTTTTGTGTGGTGACCTCGTTGTTGGTGCAAACCTTCACAATAGCCACGCCGTGATATTCGCCGGTTGATACGGTAACGGTGTCAGTGCCTTCAGCTGAAGCTATCATCACGCCGTTGGCGAGATAAACGCTCAATGAGATGTTGCCTTGTGCGGTTGCTTTCACGTTGTTGCCCTCAACCACCACGTTGGCTGCATTGCTGTCAGCATCAACGTCGTTGATGCCTGTGGTTTTGAGTTGAGAGAATGGCAAAGTCACTGCGTTGATGAATGAACCGGTGTTGCCGTCGATGAGCATAAGCACAATCTTGCCGTTATCGTGTACCGATACGTTCTCTGGGTAAGACAAAGTGAGAGGTTGGCTGTAAGTTTCGCCTACTTCAAACTTCTGTGGGAATCCGATGTTTGAGCCGGTGATTTCGCCCCAATAAGTGCGAGCCACATCGTTGTGGGTGACGCCGCTTGCTGTTGGCACGCCATATTTACCGTTCTTGCCCCATTCGCCCAGAGCCGGGTCGTCGTTGTTGTAGAAGGTGTTTTCTTGCACGTTCACCAATCCGTCTTCAAGTGCCACTGGGAACACATTGATGTATTGGTTCTTCATGTTGAGAGCTGATTGAATCTCAACGTCGAACGAGATGTTTTTGGTGTCGCTGTCGATGGTAGCGTTGTTCACTCCCAGTTCAAGATATGTTGGTTGGTCCATCTCAGAAGCCACCATGTCTTGCCACAGGCTGTATCCGTTTGAGAATACTATGTTACCGTCGTCGTCGGTGCCCAGAGGCGATACAATCCAACCGTTGCGTTGAATCATAGCTGATGGAGCTGCGTTCAAGCCAAGTGCTTGTGTGTAGCTTTCAAGAGCGGTGTTGCTATAAGGGTCGCCGGTGTAGGTGTGGAGCGAGATAGGAATGACGCGGTCGCCAAACAGCTTCTCAAGGTTCTCAATGGCAAGTATGCCTTGCGGACAGTTAACACAGGTGATACCGGTCATTTCCTCGAGCACAACGCGCTTCACTGGTTCAAACGAGAGGTCTTGAATTGAACCCTTAGTGACGTCGGTGTAGTCGTCGAGCTGCACTCCGATGGTGAAGTTGTTCACTTCG
Organism: Muribaculaceae bacterium; assembly: GCA_051871515.1. Taxonomy (GTDB): domain Bacteria; phylum Bacteroidota; class Bacteroidia; order Bacteroidales; family Muribaculaceae; genus SFTJ01. The sequence goes on from JBJECY010000101.1 coordinate 11,112, forward strand.
CCCACGGTAAGCGGCAACTTGTTGGCGAATTCAAATGCTACTACGTCGTTTTTCACCAAGCTGAGGCCCGATTGACTGAAGGTGTCGATGGTGTTGCCCTCGGCATCGTTGAGCGTGAGAGTGATGCTTGAGAATGTGTCAATCTCAGAGTTGATTTTCACTGAGCCGGTGATGGCGATGTCGTCTTTGCTCACCACTGTGGTGCGGTTAGAGAGCGAAAGCAGATATTTGAGGTTGCGCATCACCACAATGTTGTCAACAAAAATCATGCTCTGGTTGTTGTTGTTGTTCCAGAAGCCAATGTAGATTCTCTTGCCGTTGTATTTGGCGAGGTCAATAGCGTAGTGAACCCATTCACCGTCGATGCCTTCTTCAGTTTCGCCAATTGAGAGCTTATAGGTGAGTATTTCGCCTTCGCTCTTCATCTTCTCAATGTTGGCTGAAGTGAGCACGTTGAAGTTTTCGTTACATTCCCAAATCACAATCTTCAGTTCGTCGTCTTTGTCATCGAGATACTTTTGAGCGTCGAAGCTGAGTGTGCAGAATGCGTCGGGGATAACGAGTTGTGGAATCACCATCCAGTCGTCGCTTTGTCCGGCAGGGTCATATAATGAGTGTGACGAAGCAAAGAAGTCGCTTGAGCTTTCTGTCTCGCGGGTCGAGAAGTTCCAAGGTTGGTTGTCGGCATCAAATGCCAGGGCTGCCATATCTTCAGTTGGGGTGTTGTGGTCGCCTTCGTAGCGAATCATGCTTGCCAGTGACTGAGACATGTTGTTGAAGTCCTCGCTAAAGAGGGTGGCGTTGTCGGTGCTGATGGCACGTTCGTAGGTGCCCACATAGTTGATAACGAGTTGCTCGTTGGCACTGTTGGGCGAGTTTGAGATGTCGGTGAGCGAACCGGCTTCAAGCACCACCTTATAGTTGGCTCCGGCATAGAGATATTGAGTTGCCGATGGGAGCAGACCCACAACAGAGGTGTCTGAAGAGTTAACAACCACCGAGAGGCTTGCCACCTTGGTGTCGCCGTCTTCGGTGACTTCAATCAGCGATGCTTCAGCATTGTCGGTGACTGCCACGTTTGATGAGAAGGTGAGTACCGGGAAGTTGCTGGTGTTGTCAATGCGAGCAAGTTCGGCGTTCTCCTCTGGGAATACCGAAACACATTCCACAGGCTTGTCTTCGCGTCCCACATAGGTGAGGCTGATGGTTTTGTTTTGCTTGTCATTGTTGCCTGCGAGGCAGATTGAGCCGGCAGGAATCTCAATGGTGTAAGTCTCGCCGTCGTTGAGTGCTGTTTCGCGGAATGTGATGATGAGCGAGTGATTGTCAGAAGCTGTTTGAGCAAAGCCAATTGAGTTGCGCACCACGTTGCCGTCTTTGTCGCGCAGGATGGCGCAGTTGGCCGAGCCGAGCACCTTGATGATTTGTGTGAATCGCAAGGTGGTGGTGCTGAACCAGTGGAATTGAGAGTTTTGAACCGGTGTGGCGGTGAAGCTTTGCAGCAGGTCGATGCTTTCGCAGATTGTGCCCATGTCTTCAGGCATAGTCACAATGTAGCTTTCGCCCAAAGGAGAAACCATTGAGCCGAGCACGCGACCGTCGGCCGAGCCTGCCCATAGAGTGCCGGTGTAGTCGAAACCGGTGGCTTTGTAGAAGTCGAAGCCGTAGCGTTGGCTGGTGATGAGCGAGAACGGATACCAGATGCCGTTTTTGAGCACTTGCCATTCACGCAGCGGGGTGGTTGAGGGTGACGATGCATATACGTTGCCGTTGTCATCAACCCAACCCACACGCAGGTCGTAGTCCTCAACGTTGTCGTAGCTGGTGTAGGTTTGTGTCTCCATGTTTAGCACGGTGACATAGAGGTTGTCGTTGTCATCACGAATGGTACCTGCGGCAAATTTTGCGTTAGGGCTGAGTATAGGTGCGCTTTCCATCATCAGATAGTTTGAAGGCGCATTGTTGCCGTCTTTACCAAACTGAATGTAGCTCGCGTTCTCACGGTCGTAGATAAACGCTGTTGGGCGAATACTTTGGTTACCATAGATTACTATGTAACGTCCATCGGCCGAGATTTGGCTGTAGGTTTCTTGACGGGTTGTGTAGTCAACAGGCATGGTTGGCAGTCCGCTGAGCAGCATCACACGCTTGCTTTGTAAGTTCCACATCACGCCTGAAGAGTTTGAGCTGAGCACGTTCTCGGCGTTGTCCTCGGCAAAACCAACGGCGTATTTGCCGTCGGGGGTTACGCTGGTCACATAACCGCATTGCATTTCAAGAGGCAGAGAGAGTGATGTCCAAGTTTGCGTCTCCATGTTGAAGTAGGCGGGAACGCCAAGGTATGAACCGTCGTCGGTGAGTGTGCCGCTGCAGCCGCCCACCACAATGTTACCGTCATCGGTGATGTCGTTGGCGATGTAGGCGCCCATTGCGTCTTCGTCGGTTTGTTCGGCTAATTTCACCACTCTTTCTTCTTTGGTGGTGGTGTTAACAACGCGGATAACGCTGGTTTTGCGTTGTTCGGTAGTTGCACCCTTCACAATAGCCCATTGACCGTTGTCGGAGATTGTGTGCACAATCGACAGGTCGGCATTGTTTTGCAGGGTGAAGGTGGGAGAGTCCACCGTTTGTGCTGTGGCATAGAGCGCGCTAATGCACAGCATGAGCATTAAATTACGTAGTTTCATTTTTTAATTTGTTGATTATGGGCGTGTTTAGAATATAATTTTAGAGGTTGCCACTTTGCCGTTGGCATAGGTGACGCGCTTGATAAATATTCCGTCTTGTGGGTTGTCAACACGGCATCCGGCAATGTTGTAGTATTCGGTTTTCACCGGGTTGTCGATGGTGACTTGTGCAATGCCTGAGGTGTCATAGACGTAGTTAACGGTCACTTTAGGACCTTCGGCAGTCACGCCATAGATAGGGGTGATGCCATCAACGCCTGTCTGGGTGCACACGTTGGCTTGGTAAACCACTGTGGCAGTGCCTTCGGCGGTGAAATACCATTCTGCTTTGAGCGGAGTCACTGAGCCTGCTTTGAGGGCATTAACTGAGTTAATGTTGCGTGGATAGGTGAATTTGCCTGTGGTATTATCGCTAAGGCATGAGCCAAAGAAGCAAATATCGTGTTGTCCGCTGGGCAATGCGGTGATTTCGTAGGCTATTTGCACACGGCGTCCGCCAGTGCTCACGTTTTTCACTGCCAATCCGCTTGAGATATATGGGTCGGCATAGTCGTCGTTAGGGTCTTGAGTTACGGTGTTTACGTTGATTACGGCATTGTCTGCTACAACACCGGTTTCTTCACCGTCTTCATCAACATAAACAAATTGAAGGTCGGTTGCTGATTGTGCATAAACTGATGCTACGCTGATGAGCATCATAGCAAAGATTGTGTAGATTTTTTTCATTCGTGAATGTGTTTATTTAATTTGTTATATCGTTTCAGATTGGGTGGTGGAGAGAGGTTGAGGGTGTTATTGTTTAATCACTTTCTCGCCGTTGATGATGTAGAGGGCGCCATTGCTCATTTGGCTTTGGTTGGTGATGCGTTGCCCTTTGAGGTTGAATATGCTCAAGCCTTGTGGCTTCTCGTCGGTTGCAATGTTGATGATGCCGCTTGGCATATTGTTGGTGAACGTAAACGAGATTGTTCCGTCGGCATTCTGCGTGATGTCGGTGACGTCTTTTTTGAGCAGATAAGAGCCGTCGGTGTTAGCGTTGGTGAGCGTGGCGGCAGGCTGCGAGGTTGACGTGAGCTTATTATTGCCGTTGTAGGGGTAGAGGTCGCCTTTCACGTCGTCCTCAGTGCGTAGCCACGAGTTGTCGGCAGCCACAATCGCCATGCGCTCTTTGCTGGTGTTGATGTCGTTGGCGCTCCATGCCTCGGCGCTATAATTGATGTGGGTAATCATCAGCCCCGCACCATATAGGCCGGCATCGCAGCCGGTGAGCTGTCGGTTTTCAAGTATATAAAACTCGTCGGTGTTGCCGTCGTTGTAGATGATGTAGGCCTCGCCGCCTTCCGACAGGGCTTTCATATTGCTGACTGTGGTTGACTGGGTGAGCGGAGTGAGGGTTTTCCATCCGCAGTACATGCGCTCATAAGCGGTGTATCCGGCAGGTTGAAAACCTCCGTCAAGGTAGTTGCCCATGTTCATGATGTCCCACACATAGGTGCCATAGTGCAGCTCGGTGGCGCCGAACGTTGTTCCGCGGTCGTAGGTGTCGGGCAATCCCAAGCAGTGAGAAAACTCGTGGCAGATGGTGCCGATGCCGTCGATGGCGTTGTTCTCGCCCAGCTCGCAGCTGCATGCAAAGGTGTCGATGGTTACATCGTCATATTGGAAAGGTGCATGGTCAGAGCCTACTGAACTGAGCACGCCCTCTTGCGGCCAAATGAGGTTGGTGTTCTCGCCGTTCACGTTCTGTCCTTGTCCGGCATAGAGCACAAACACTTGGTCAACTTTGCCGTCGCCGTCGTAGTCGTATTTCGAGAAATCAACGTCGGCATCGGCCTTGCGGCATGCGTCGTAGATGAGCTGCCCCAAGTGGAGGTCGAGCATTGTGCCGCTGTCTTGACCGTAGTAGGTGTAATCGTTGCCAAGCTTGTAGGGGCCAACCACGTCGAAGTTAAACTCACATGCGCCTTCGCTTTGGGCGTAGAAATAGTCATAAACGCTGCTTTTGAAGCCTACCTCGGGGTCGCAGAAGTTTTTCTCGTTTGCCACGCGGTCATAGTATTCTTGTGCGTTCTCGGTGGTAAATTCCACGGAGGGAACGCCCTGTGATGTGCGTGCCGGGAATTGCACAAGTATGATGAGTCCGCGGCGCTGACCTTCGTAGGCGCTTTGGGTGTTGGCTACGGCACGGGTGGCGCGGGCGGCGTTGGCAAGGGCACGGCGTTGGCGACCACTGGCCTCGGTGGCTTCAAGGTCGATGCGCTCAAAGGCGTTATCATCGTTAAGGGCATAAGCCGAGCCGTCGTCGGCAAGCCAATAGTGGCAAAACTCGTCGCCACACAGCTGTGCGCGCACTTCGGTGCCGTCGGTGAGCTTGATGGTGCGCCATTGTCCGGGCTTGGCAGGCACTGCAAGGGCGGTGCTGCTTGCCAGCAGGCAAAGCGATAATATCAGGTTTTTGGCAGTTAGCATAGTTTCAATGTTAATATATCAAGGGTTTTTGTTTCTTTTTTAATTTAATAATGTGCACATCTTGGTTGTGATGTGCTCATCGCCGCCAATGGCGGGGTTGGTTATTACTCGTTTATCACAGGCAATTTGGCTGTTTGCAGCACCTCTTCTGAGGTGAACACAAATGCCACAACTGCCATGTTGGCTTCATTCCACTCGGTGCTCAGCGTGGTGGTGTAAGTCTTGGTGATGGGCTTGTTCATGACAAGCGTCACAGGGTCGCCGTCGCGGTCGTTGACCGATGCGCGGAACACATGGTTGTGAACATATTCCAAGTCGGTTGTGTTGTCAGAGAGCTTCTGGCGGCTCACCACGTTGTCTTCCACAAGCCACACTTGCAGGCGCGCGTTGCTGTAGTCTTTGAGCGACTCCACGTTAATGTCGATTGAGAGCTGGCGCGAGTCGGCGTCGTAGGCGTTGCTGATGAGCAAGTTGGCATAGGTTTTTGAGGTGAGCAGCTCGGTGGCTATTGATGCCCACAGGTTAGCGTTGGTGCTCATCACCTTGCGGTTGAAGTATCCGCTTGGCTGCTCCTGAATGTTGAGCTTGGTGGCATAATAGTCGCCAGTCTCGGTGGTCAAGGGATAGTATTTGCCGCTTACGGTTTTGCCAAATGGGCCGCCGTAGATGCCCACAGCCACCACAGCGTCGCCAAAGGCTTCGTGCAGCTCGCTCAGCTTCACCATTGCGTCGGGGCAGTTGGGGCAGTTTTGCCCGGTGAAGTCTTCAATGAGGATGCAACGGTTTGACTCCGGCTCAACGATGCCGTTGTCAATGAAACGCTCGTCCTCGCTGATGTTGCTGCACGAGGCTGAGCAGAGCGCTATGGCTGTTATTGCTATTATATTCTTCAGATTCATTATCGAGTGTGCTAAATCTTGAGTGAATGGGTTGTTATTGGATTTTGTTATGACTGGTTTTGTGCCTTACGTTGGCAGGTTTTCAGAAGTTATAGTTGTAAGAAACCGTGAAACCTTTGCTTGCAGGCACATATCGGCAAACGCCTCCGGCGCAGTTGAAACCTGCACGGGTGCGTCCGTAGCCCAGTTGCAAGCGGTGCGAACCGGCGTTGTAGGTGACAAAGCCTTGGTAATAGTGCACGTCGGTTACTCCGCTGTTATACATATCGGCAACGGTGAACATGAAGTGCGGCATCACCGAAAGCTCAAGCAGAGCATAAAACCAGTCGCCATCGTCTTGCTTGGTGTTGAGGTATTGCAGCTCGCCGCGCAGGGTGAAGGTTTTGTTGAAGCGGTATTTGGCATCGGCAACGTAGATGTTGCTGTGAATCATGCCGCCTTCGCCTTCAACCACGGTCTTGTTGTAGTATTGGTTCATGTACATGAGGTTGAGCCAAAACTCCTTGGTGATGCGCTTTGAGAGTTGCACGTTGATGTCTTGATAATATTTTTCGTTGCCCCACTTCCAGAACGCCGAGCCGTAGCCGTTTGAGCCCATTGTTGAGCCTTCGGTGACGTGGTTGTTGCGGTCGATGGAGTGAACGTGTGAGAAGTTCACCTTGATGTCGGTGCCATATTTGCCGCCAAGCAGGGTGTTGCGCTTGAAACGGTAGCCCAATTCGGCTTGATAAGCCCATTCGCCGTTAGGCTGAGTGGCATAGGGATAGAGAGCTGCAAGGGCGTAGGTGTGGTCTAAGGTGAAGGCAGGCAGATGGTTGATGAACGACGATGTGCCCGTCATAGAGCGGTCGGAGCGGAACGACATGTTGTCGCTGCGCTTAGCTTGCAGCAAAAGGCTGAGCCCGCTTTTTGAATAAGACGTTGAGAGCATAGCCACGCTACCTTTGCGGTAGATGTAGGGGTAGTTCTTGTCGAAGATGGGGTCTTGGGTTTTCCAAGCATATTCGCCAAGTATGTTGAAGTCGCCGGCGTGCAGGTTGGCACGGAGGTCGAATGCGTTGACGTATTCGGGCACGTTGAGCACGTAGCGGTGTGGCGTGCCGTCGGTGTTGATGATGGTTGAGATGTCGTTGTGGTTTTTCTCATATTTGTTGACCCACGAGGCACCCAATGTGAGGTAAGCGCCATGCTCGGCAAGAGGCTTAATCCAGTTTTCGGTGTTAAGCTCAAGGTCGGCACCGCTCACCAGACTCTTGTTCACGTCCCAATAGCGGCGTTGCTTGCCCGAGAGCGCTTTCACGGTGACGCCAGTGATGGGTTTCACAATCACGCGTCCGCCAATGAGTGCGTTGTCAATGCCCAGGCTGCGTTCTTCATAGGTGCGAAGAATGAATCCTGAGCCAAATTGCTCGTAGAACGAGCCTGCTGTGACGTCGATTTTGTCGTATTTCAGGCGCATGTAGGCGTGCATCAAGCCCCAGCCTTTAATGTCGGCTTCAAAACCGGGCAGCGGATGTTCAAGATATTCCACGCGCAGACCGGCATCAAGGTGCCTATAAGCTGCCGATAAATCGACGTAGGTGTTGGTTTTGCCCCAGTCGCCGTCTTTAGTAGCCCCAATCTTATCGTCGTTTTGAGGAATGAGGATATCGCTCTGGATGCTTCCGTTCACTATCACTTTGTTGTTCTGCGAGGCATCTTGGCTCCATGCTGTTGCGCAACCAAGGCACAGAAACAAAAAGGCATAGATGTTTCTTTTCATTTAAATAATTAAAGATAAAAATGAAGGTTTTTTATGATTAGTTGTGTTTACTCCGTCTGTTAAGTCCACGGATAGTAAGTTAGGGGAGTGAGAAGCGGTGAATAAGAAAAGCTGTGTCCCGGTTACTTAAGCAGTTCTTTCACTTTCTCAATCAGTTCGTCCTCGGCACCGTCAACATATCCGGCATGCTTATAAACTATGTTGCCTTGACCGTCGCAAATGAGGGTGTAAGGTATGTTTTGAATACCTAAGGCACGCTTAAGGTCGCCGTTGGTGTCGAGCAGCACTTCGTAGGTCCATCCGTGATTGTCAACCAAAGGCTTCACCTTGTTGATGTTTTGGGCTTGGTCAATTGATATGGCAAACACTTTGACGCCGGTTTCTTCTTGCCATTCTTCATAAACGTCGCCAATGGCGGTGAGCTCGCGCAGGCAGGGCTTGCACCAAGTGGCAAAGAAGTCAATGATAAAAGGCTTACCACCGTTGTTGATGGTGTCGGTTTTCACTGTTTTACCGTTAATGTCCTTCAGTGTGATTGAGGGAATTTGGGCATTAGCTGCGCAGCAAAAGCCAGCAACCAAGGTGAGGATAAAAAGAAATCGTTTCATTTATCTGTTTTTGTTAAGTTGGTTTTTCGTTTTTTTAAATCAAGTCATCGCGCATGTTTGCCGGGGTAAAAAACATAAAACAGCTTTCAAACCATCGTGAATGCAAAGCAACGTGCGTAAGCCAAAAAAAATCTTTTTTTTGACGTTTTGAAATTGGTTATAGCAATAGCTTATTAAACCGCCTGCAAAGTTACGAAATAATTGTGAAATGAATAAATATAAAGGCTTTAAATTGTATGCATACGCACGTTTTAACATTTGAGATGGTAATGAAAGCCCATAATTTGGCACAAAAAGCTAAATGTGTGCAACTTTTTGACGAGAAAATATGAGAATATATAAGATGGCAAATGCCCCGAAAAGTATGCAAAAAAGGCGTTTTTAAGGACTACAATATCAATGAGTGCTTTTGATGCGCATGCGTGTAAAAATCATCAGCAAAGGGCATAATTAAAAGTCAAATGTTTCGTTTAAAAAGTATTATGAAGAATGGCGTGGAAAATGGAGTAATGATACTGCTTAAGGGCGAACCAAAGACCTTGCAGATTGAAGAGATAATCGGTGCAGACCGCAATCATTGGGCTGTACGTTTCAAGAACAACCCTCAATTCTTCAAATATAACAAGGCAAGAGTGTATTGGCTATATTGTCCTTTTAAGGTAGAAATGGAGTCAGACATGTTGAAAGTAAATGGTGTCTTGCTAAAGGGCGTGAAGCAAGCATGGAGGTTTGTCAACTAAAGGGAGTAATGAGAGTGGCAAGGTTTTGCAAGCTTTAAACGAGGTTGTTTGAGAAACGCAAGAATAGGAAATAATTTATGCACTGTCAATAACCCATTAGCATTGTTCTGAAGGTCATTGGCAGTGCATTAGTTTAAGTTAGCTATCTAAACTTTATTCCTCAGTGAGGCACTCGCGAAAGTGGAGTTCGCGTTGCGCTTTTTCTTGTGGGAACACAAAATATGTGCAGGTGGCCTCGGTGCATACTTGCCCTGTGGAGTCGCTGAGGGTGGCGTTGATGGTGACGATGCTGCGTTTTTGCTCGGCTATGTGAGCGCGCAGTGTGAGCAACGAGTCGTTGGTCGATACCGGTCGCCGGTATCGTGTTTCCATGCGCGATGTCACGCCGGCTGTTTGCAGCTTGCGTGTCACCACCCAGCCGCAAATCTCGTCGAGCAGCAAGGCTTGTATGCCGCCGTGAAGCGTGTTGAGCCATCCTTGATGATTGGGGGTGGGGCGCCATTGGCTCACTATGTCGTCGCCGTCTTCGTAGAAATGCAGGTGAAACCCAAAGGGGTGGTTGGGCGAACAACCTATGCAATTATACCCCGGCATTCCTTCCCAGGGATTGATGATTCGTTTCATAACTTGTGCCGTTTTTGTGGAAGTTTATTTCAGCTGTTTACCGTCGGCAAAGGCGTTGCCCACGCGCTTGCCCAAGGCGATGTAGCCATGGTGCACGGGGTCGTAGGTGATGAGTTGCATCTTCTCCACGTCGGGCATGCCGTCTTGTGCCAAATAATCTTCGTTGACCAAGATGTTAACTATTTCTGCCACAATGTAATATCCCTCGGCCGACTCGTCTATTTTCTGCTTGATGCGACATTCAAGCGTCATAGGGAAGCAGGTGAACACGGGCGCGTTGACGTGTTCGGCTTTCACCGCGGTCCATCTGGTTTTCTCAATTTTGTCGGGGCAGTTTTTAGCACTTGTGATGCCCACAAAGTCGGCAGCCACCATAGTGCTTTGGGTGGCAAAAGCCACCGTGAAATCGGGGCAGTTATTGAGGTTTGCCGTGGTGGCGTGCGAACCCATAGAAATCATTATCTCTTTTGAGTCCCATTGTCCGCCCCAAGCCGCATTCATTGCGTTTGGCTTGCCGTTGGTATCGTAGGTGCCAATTATGAGCACCGGCTGTGGAAGCATCCACGATTTTTGTCCAAAACTTTTCATGATTGTTTGGTTGTGAGATTCTTTTTTGGAGGTTAATTATTTCACTGGTGCAAAGGTAGCTCTTTTGGCTGAATTGCGCTTGTTTGGGTGGTGAATTGATGTTAAATATTAAAACAGCAACCAATTGTGAGAGATGGCGTATGACCAATTCTGCCATAACGGTGGCGCAACTCGGCAGGCAACCTTGCCGCAAGCCGATGAATGATAAGTGCCATGATGCATCCTATGCTACGGCGAGTGCGGTCAGAGGGGTAAGAATTGGCTTAGTGGGTCTTCTCTCATTATCTTTGGCTGTGCTTTGCCTGCCAAGATGAGTATCTTTTTGCCGTTGCGGTAGATGTGTAATTGGCGTGAACGCACCGCTGCCGTGAGTGTCTCATCAGAATGCAGGGCTTGCCATATGGGGTGGTAAATGCCATCAGGCTCAAGCAGCTTTTTCTTCAGGTGCGAGCACATATTTGTGGTGTCGATAGTCATGTCGTCAGTTTTTTGGGGTATTGTTTTATTTGGTGCGGAATGGTCTTTTCAGAGCTTCTTTAATTCCTTCAACGCTATCGCTGAAACGGATGTTGAACTTCTCTATTAGGGCGCAATCCATGGTGATGTTTCTTGCTTGTTGTGCGAATCGTTCGGCGTCGGGCAGAATCCATTGCGATGGCTCTTTGAGTGCCATAAGTTTGGCTGCTGCCATGAATAGCTCATGGCTGTTGAGCGAATTGCCGCTGCCAAAGTTATAGATGCCTCCGGGCAGAGCGAACGTCTTTTCAATGTTTCTGACCACTTCCCAAACGTAGGTCACGCCACGAAATTCATGTATGGCGGCTTTGATGGCAGAGCCTTCGGAGTATGCCTTTTTCAGGTTCACTAAAATGTTGCTATTCAGCTTCATGTGACTGTCGGGCAAATCATACATCCAAGTCAGTCGCAGCCCCACTGATTCGGGCAGATTACGCTGTGCCCGTTGCTCGGCTTCGAGTTTGTGATTACCGTAGATGTTGACTGGTTGCAGCAATTCATCCTCTTTGTTTGCGTCAAGGTTGGGCGTTCCGTTATACACTTGGTCGCTTGACATGAAGATGAGTTTTGCACCAATAATTTTGCATGCCTTGGCAATCCTCACCGTTCCTTGTACATTTACTTTGTGCGACTCGTCGGGGTGCTGTTCGCAATACCATGTGTTGCTCAGTGCGGCGCAATGAATCACTATCTCAGGCCGATGTTCTTCAAGATATGCCTTAACGGCTTCTTCTCGGCTGACATTCAGTTCGTTATGCGATGGCAACAACAGCTCATATTTATCTCTGTAATAGTAAGCCAATCGGCTTCCAAGAAATCCGCTACTGCCTGTAATAAGTATTTTCGTCTTCATGAGTTGTTGTAATATTTTGTTGTGAAAAAGTGCATGCTTTTATCGGGCATGAACGCGTGCGCATGAGGTGCTTATTGCCTTGACTTGTTGAATAGTTTGTTACCCAACCAATGTGCAAATCGCAGATTGACCGCCATAAACACCACGCCGGCAATGCTGCATAGCGCAAACTCTAATGCGCTCATTGCGAGCCATATACTCCATGCGCCGTAAGCGGCAAATGGCAGCAGCACGATTGATGTTACAATTCCGGGCACATAGCCTCGCACTGCTATGGCTTGACCCAGATGCACCAACAGATGAAGTGAGAAAGCCATGAACAATGCTGCCCAAATGGGCATGCAGCCTTTGCCGCCAATCATCACATAGAGGGTGGCTAAGAGCAGCAGCAAGAACTCCTCTGATGCGGCTACGGCAAAAGCCTTGGTGCTGAGGCCTGCAAGGTTCTCTATGATGGCTTGCATCTTAGGAAACTTTGATGTAAGCTCTTGCTTGTGGGCCAACATCCAACGGTGTTGCACCACCACTTCCTCTGCCTCGTGAATGAGAAACAGCACAGGGAATGGAAGCACAAGTGTGAGTATGCTCAATGCGCTCATCATTGGTTCAGTCAATTGCTTCGATATAAAAACTCACTGGGCGGAAACCGTCGTTGCAGCTTATCATGGCGCTGTAAGGGTTTTTCATCCAGCCGTCATAGAAGTTGCCTTCGCCGCGTGCCAGGGCTTCAACAAATTCTCTCATGCTTTTCCAAGCCTCGGGGCAAAATCCCTCGGGTGGCAGGGCGTTGGTGCTTATCCACGATTGACCTTCGTGCACCTCGCAGGCGTGCTCAATGGGATTTTCATATTGCGCCATCAGGTCGGAGTGCTGCGTTATGCGCAATGCTGTGATTCGTACTTGTTTCATATTCAGGGGGGAGTGGGGGATTATTTCATTTGTTGTGCAACCATATTATCAGGGCAATTTGCAGAATCAAGATAATGGGTATGCCATATTTAAATTTCTTGTGCAAGGTTTTGTGATGCCATAGCTTCATGCCCGTCAGCGCGCCTATGCTGCCGCCAATGGCGGCTAACAGCAGCAGGGTGGCTTCGGGGATGCGCCATTTGCCCTTTTTGGCTTTCAGCTTGTCGATGCCAAACATAATGAATGCTGCAATGTTGACGGCGAGCAAATAGCCGAGCGTGAGCTGATGCAGAGTTCCCATGACCGTTTATTCAACTGCTTTGCCATTAACCTCGGTGAGGCGCGCGTTGCCGTTGCCGGGAAGCGGCTCGTAAATCACAATTTCCACTTTCTTCTTATCGGAATCGATGCACTCAAAGCAGTGGTTCATGCCTTCCACCACTTGATGCGACACTTTTACGGGCGTCAATTTCAACTCTTGGTGTGACGCCATGACTGCCCTGAACAGCGAATCGTCGTCAGCGGTCAGTGCGGTGTATTTGCCGTAAGCACCCATCATCGTTTCGTTGGTGTAGGCCGACTTGTTGCTGCATGATGCCATACAAAGAATTGCGGCTAACAATGTTAATGGTTTATAGGGAAATTTCATAATTGTTGTGGTAAATGAGTTTATAGAAGTTTTGTGCAAACTAAATGGCGAAATCACGCGCTCATGGCGTTTTGCATGCAGCGTTCCCCAACGGCAGGAGTTGATGTCTGCCTTAGTAACCTGCATCTTGCAAAAGCCAAGATTGCGTCGCTTGGGTGTAAAGTTATAAAAACTTTTCAGATTTCGCCCTATTGATGTGGCGCATTGTGTTGCAAAAGGCTATTGGCGGCAGCATTGATGTGCAATGCAAATGCTTGGTTTTTAGGTGATTGGTTGCCTGTTGCAGATGATTTTGCTAAACCTCAAACTTGCGGATTTCGGCGTTTTGCATCGGGGGCACCATTCTCGTTGAGCAGCCAAGGTGGGCGGCAATCAGGTTGCGAGCCAATTGTCCGTGAGTAACCACAATGATGGTTTGCCCGGCATACTGCTCTTTGAGCTGCTGCAATGCCGATTTTGCCCTGTTGAAGATGTCTTCTTCTGATTCGGCGCTGCCGTCGGGCAACACCCATTTGCCGCGTTTCTTGTATTTGCAAAGTGCCTCGGTGAGCGGCATGCCCGTGTAGTTGCCCCAATCACGCTCGCGCAGTTGAGGCGTGGTGATGATGGGCAGATTTAGTTGATTTGCAATGATTTGTGCCGAATCAATGGCTCGTTGCAAGTCGCTGCTCACGATGCAGCTGAAGTTCACCGGTTCAGCCGCCAGCGTCAAGGCGGCTTGGGCAATCTGGCTACGCCCCAAGTCGGTGAGCACACCCGGCAAATGCCCTTGCAGCATGCGTTGCATATTCTCCTGAGTCTGACCGTGTCGCACAATATATATTGTCATGGTGGTTCGGTTCTTATTGCGCATGTTTAAGTGGTTGTTAGTTGATTGTTGTCTGTTGACTGATAACAAAAGTAGCTAATTTTTTGCGGTTTATGTGCCAAGTCATGAGCAAAACTCAGCATCACAACAAAAAAGCCAATTATTATTAGCCTTATTTTTGCTGACTTATGCAAATGGTTTACTAATTTTGTGCTGATACATGGCTTATGGCTGTGAAAAAATAGTGATGAATTAATGATTATTTCTTTAAAAAAAACTTAGCTGCTATGAATGATAAAAGCGCATTTTCAGCCGAGCAAATGGCATTAATTGATGCTATATGCGGCAAGGGCAATACTCCCCAAGAACGTGACAGAGTGAAAAACTTAGTGATTCAATTGATTCAGTCAGAGACACTGACGTTTAACATTGACTATTATGACATCGTAATAATGTTTGAAAACGGAGGCCGACTAATGACGTTTGAGTCAGAGTGTGATGCCTCTCTCAAAAAACGTTCGGAACTGATTCTATCCGACCTGAAAAGACAGGTTGAGGGGCAAGGCCCATTCAACAAAATGATTATTTATGTTGAGACCACTGAAGAGCATAGCGTTTTAATATCTGAGATGAACCAACTGAGCAATCTTTTTGGCGAAGAATGTGATAGTTTATATGCCATTAACATTAAACAACCTGGTGCCACTACTGCCACTTTTCGCGTTGTTTTGTTGGTGCAATAGCATTGCCGTCGAGGCTGGTGCCATCAGCCCAGTATATGCCCTAAACCGAAGTCCGTTGGCTTTGTTCCGTAAGGGGGTGCGTTAAGGACAGTCAATTTCGGTAAAGCGGTTAAACGTGTTGCCATCGCGCGTGATTTTTTCAAAGAACATCTGCTCGGGGCGCACCCAGTAGGCTTGCTCGCCATAGAGCGCTTGGTAAACAACCATGCGTTCTTTGGTTTCGCTGTCGAACGCCGAGTGGATGTATTTGTAGGTGCCGCCTTTGAAGTGGCGGAAGTAGCGTTGTTCGTTTGGCTGATATTCTTGCATCAGTTGTGTGGCAAGCGGGGCGTAGTGGGCTTTCACCTCTTGTGGGGTGGGAGTATGTCCACCCGGGAAGTGATAGGCGTGGCTGTAGTGTTGCAAGAACATTGGCTCAAAGTGCGCCAATGAGTCCTGGCTGCCAAAAAGGCCCCACACGCGGTCGTTGTAATAGGGGCTGCAATAGTTGAATTGTATGGCTTGCAGTTGGGCAAACTCGTTGATGAGGTCTTGGTCAATGATAAGGCGTTGATTGCCGTCGAGGCGTGGAGCTTTGTACTGGTGCTCGCCAATGCGCTCGGCAAGAAACCGTGTCATTTCCATGTGAGGGTTGCCTAACAGAGCCGGAATACCTGCTATGGGAGCTATCATTTGTGCCAAAAACGCTCCGCAGCTGTTGCCCAGCAGCAGTTGTGGATGTTCGCGGTCGATGATGGCGCGAATTTGTTTCAGCGCCTCAGTGGGGTGCAGCGGCAGGTCGGGCGTTAGCACTATGGCTTGTCCTTGAAAGGCTTCTTTGAGTGCTATCGCCATTGGGCAACTGCCTGTTGCAAAAAATCCGTGAAGAAAGAGTATCTTTTTCATGTTTATTCTTATGATGGTTTGCGGGATGCGATAGCTGCCTCTGTCGTGGCGTTGCTTGTGTGCGGCTGCATTGTGGCTTGGGGGCAGGCTTTGCGTTCCGCAAAGATTATGACAAAGGTAATCAAAAACCGCAACAATGGCAAGCAGACGTTTTTGCGCCGCCAAATCACATGCAAGGCCGGGCAAATATGAAACGGTATTCCTCCCACAAAAAGCGCATGGCGCCGTCGCTTTTGTGAGCGGTTTTGCCAAACGAGGATAGAGAAATACGTTATGAATGAAATATGGCTTGAGGCTTGACGTTATTTTTATAAAAACTATAATCATGAAGGGAATGATACGAATACTGGCTTTGGTGGTGGCGACGCTTATGTGGTGCGGAGCAGAGGGGGCAACTAAGTTGAACCGGCTGAACGAGCAGTTGCATGCTCTCACCGACACGTTTCCTGCCCATGTGGGTATAGCCGTGATTACCGATGCCCATGAGGTGATTACGGTGAATGGCAATGACCGTTTCCCCATGCTCAGTGTGATGAAATGGCCGCAGGCGTTGGCTGTTGCTGAGGTGATGCACTCACGCGGGTTGTCGCTGGAGCATGAAGTGGAAGTGACGCCTGCCGACTTGGTGCCCAACACATGGAGCCCCATGCGCGACGAGCATCCCAATGGCGGACGATTCACCGTTGCCCGGCTACTGGAATATTCGCTTGAACAGAGCGACAATAATGCTTGCGACATATTGTTTAGCCGCATTGCCGACGTGGCAAGTGTCAACGCATTTGTGGCATCGTTGGGCATTACCGATTGCCAAATCGCTTATAGTGAAGCGCAGATGAATGAGGATATCGCCAAGTGCTACGACAACTATATAACGCCGTTGGCAGCCGCCGAGATGATGAAGAAATGCTATGAGCAACGCGATGCCGACTGTTACAGGCGTTTTGTGTGGAACACAATGACCAATTGCCGCACCGGAGCAAACCGTTTGCCGGGCCTCGTTGCCAACCAAGCGACAGCGATAACCCACAAAACCGGCACCGGCCCAATCATGCCCAATGGCAAAATAATGGCGGTGAACGATGTGGGCTGCATCACCCTTGCCAACGGCGCACCATGCCACATAGCAGTGTTTGTGGAAAACGCATCATGCACCATGCCCGATTGTGAAAAACTAATAGCCCACATCGCAAAAAACTGCGTTGACGCATTGCAGTGATTAAAGTTGTAGTAATCAAAGTTGAATTAATTAATGTTGTAGTAATTTTGTTGTTCTTTTATTGTGCGAGGCAAAGGAAACAGGTGTTTCAATGGTGGAATCATTCACCAAAATATAACTGATGAATAACTTTTTTGTGGTGATTAATGGTGATTGCAAGGAATTTAAGTATCTTTGTATATTTACAATTAGCGTATGAATAAGGTATATAAGTATAGAGCAAACATTGTTTCGGAAAAAAGAGATAAAGATTCAGTTCAATTAGCAAAAGATATTCTTTATGCAGCAAAGTTGAATAGAATGAACGATCCTTTTGAGGGATCTGTTGAATTACCTAAATCTGAAAGACACGAACATTGGGTAACTCCATTAATTCAAGAATTACATACTATTGGAATATGTTCATTGTCAAAACCTAAAGAAAATGAGACGTTTCCTTGTAATGAATTGTTGTGGGCACATTATGCTAATTCGCATAAGGGGTTCTGTATCGAATATGATTTAGATGTACTATTGAATGGTAAGTCCCCAAAATTCGATATCCTAAATCATATTAATGTTGCATACTAGAATGAAAGACCTGAAGTATTTGAAACAGATAATGTGTTTGATGTTCAGTGCAAAGTTTTTGGAACTAAGTCTTTAGCATGGGAGTATGAGAATGAGGTTAGACTAGTCTTTCTAACCGAAGGAGAAAAAAATATTCCTTCAAAAGCTGTAACAGCTGTATATTTTGGCTTAAATATCAGTCTAGAGGATAGACGAGAAATTATTAAATTAATGGCAAAGCACAATATTGATTACTATCAAATGGAGAGAGTTGAAAATACGTATACTTTAAAAGCTACAAAATTACTATTTGATTATTCGTTTGAAATAGTATCTTTCAATAATAATTTGGTTGATAATTATATGATCTTATATAAATCACCCAATAAGGATAATAATACAATGTATGAGTTCGTCGAAAAATTTAGGTCTATATTAACTCGCCCTAGTAATCTCACAATAATTGATGATATAAGAGCAAAAGCGGTATTAGAAAATTACAGACCTCGCTCATTAATGAAACCAGATGATATTGTAATTCAATCCAAACATTGGATTGCATATTCTTCATTTGATGCTCCTAAATATGTGTGGATGTACCCGGAAAGATAAGAAGAGGCAATTCTAATTACACAATTTTCATTAAACACTCTGATTCAGTATGCGACATTTTACGTTCAATAGTAGATATTTCCGAATCACGGAGGGTGTGAGCAAATACTTTTTGATAAAAGGAACTGTCTGTAAACGTGATTTACCGAATGTCTTACCTATATTCCAACCAAAAGCGCATAGCATTATGGCTTTTAATTGAGAAATTACCTTTAATCCCCCAACTTATAGCAGATAACCTTATCAGAAAAAGTTAACTGATAATTCGAGTCCGGCATAGTCTCGTTTCCGAGATGCTTACTTACCGATGCAAAAGCGGGAGAAGATGTTGCCGAGGATTTCGTGGGTGGTGATTTCGCCGGTGATTTCGCCGAGGTAGTGCATGGTTTCGCGTATGTCTTGGCTCACGAAGTCGCCGCTGATGCCTTGCTGCAGTCCGTCGATGGCTCGTTCAAGTGCTTTGCCGGCTTCGGTGAGCGCTTGGTAGTGTCGGGCGTTGGTCACTATCACTTGGTTCTCGTCGGCTTCGGGCAGCGCGGCTGCTTGCGTGAGCAGCTGTTGCAGTTGACTAAGCCCGGTTTGTTGTTTAGCCGAGATGAAGATGTGTGCTGTGTTTGTTGGCAGCACTTGTTGCAGCGTTTGGACGATTTCTTGGCGCTGTTGCGGCGTGAGTTGGTCGTCTTTGTTGACCACGGCAATGAGTTGTTTGCCGTTGGTGTGTGGCAGTATCTGTGTGCTCAGTTGCGCAATGTGTTGGGGTGGGTTGGTTCCGTCAATGAGCCACAGCACCAGTTGCGCTTGGCTGATTTTCTTGTAGGTGCGTTCAATTCCCATTGCCTCGATGGTGTCATCGGTGTGGCGTATGCCGGCGGTGTCGATAAACCGGAATAGTGTTCCGTTGATGGTGATGGTGTCTTCAATCACGTCGCGTGTGGTGCCGTGGATGTCGCTCACAAGTGCGCGGTCGTCGTTGAGCAGATAGTTGAGCAGCGTTGACTTTCCGGCGTTTGTTTCACCGGCTATTGCCACGGGTAATCCGTTTTTTATCACATTGCCGGTGGCATAGGAGTTGGCGAGGCGTGTGATGATGCTGAGTATTTGCTGGGCGAGTGCGAGCAGTTGTGTGCGGTCGGCAAATTGCACTTCTTCTTCACTGAAGTCAAGCTCCAACTCGATGAGGGAGACGAAGTTTAGCAATTGCTCGCGCAGTTGCGAGAGTTGTTGCGAGAATGCGCCGCGCATTTGGTTGATAGCGATGCGGTGAGCTGCTCGCGACGATGCTGCAATGAGGTCGGCTATTGCTTCGGCTTGCGAGAGGTCGATGCGGTGGTTGGCAAATGCGCGCTGAGTAAATTCGCCTGCCGAGGCGGCTTGGCATCCACATTCAATGAGGCGGTTCACCAGTTGTTGCTGTATCCATCTTGAGCCGTGGCACGAGATTTCAATCACGTCCTCGCCGGTGAAAGATTTTGGGGCACGGAATAGTGTGAACACCACTTGGTCGAGTGGTTGATTGTCGGCAAAGAGTATTTGCCCCAGATGTGCGGTGTGCGACGCCATATTGGCTATTGGCGAGCCTTTCCAGCATTGGCTTACTATGTTTGTGGCTTGTGGTCCGCTGATGCGTATCACGGCTATTCCGCCTGTGCCGTGTGGGGTTGAGATGGCGCAGATGGTGTTGTCCTGGGTGGCGATGGCGTTTATTGCTGAGGTGTATTGAGTTCCCATTGTGTGAGGTTGCTGTTTTGTTCTATTTGGTCTTGTTGTTGAGTAGGAAGTATGGCAAAGAAGTTTAGCCCAGTGGCGTGTTCCACGTCACGCACAGTGGCGACGTATTTTTGCATCTTCTTGCCACACGATTGATTGGGATAGATAAATGCTATGGCTCGTTGCTGGCGAGTGGCATAGATTACCTTGAAGAATGCTTGTGGCACAGGTATTTCCATCTCTTTACCTATGGTTTGCTCGTTGGCAGTGTGGATGGGGCCTGAGATTACGATGAGCGAGCTATCGCGTTGTGCCCATGAGCGCACTTTTTTCTCGAGTTTCGACCATGCGCCAGAGTTGAGGCTATGGTCTTGAGGGCAGATATTGGTCATGAAAAACGATTGTTGCATGGCTTCGGCATCCCATTTCATGTCGGCAGCCGGGGTCATGTGTCCGCGGTCGTAGCCCGAGTTGCTGTAGTCCCAAGCGTGGGCGCATTGTGGCACGTTCTCGTCGTGAATGAAATTGTTGGTGCGTGGTTCGTCGCCTTCGGTTTCCTCGGCGGTAAGCTCATAGACGGTGGCGTTGGGCTGGTGGGTGACAGGGTTGAAATATACGGTGTGGGCCTTGTAGCTTATCACCTCGTTGGGAATGGAGTCAGGCACTGCTATTTGCTGCAATTGTTGCAGTGCGGTGTTGGTGGGCATGTTGTCGGCAAAGAGTTTATCTTGTACCAAATGCCTACCTATCGCTATAGCAATCACAGCAATCACGGCGAGCCATGCAATAAGCGTAAATCGGCGTTTAGCTTCAGAGGCGCGGCGTTGCAGCTGCTTCAGATGGGTATTTTTGCGTTTGTTCATTCTGTCTTGTTTTTGTCTATTGGTGCAAAATTACTAAAATGATGTGGTAATGGCAAAAAAACGTCAGTGTGGCAATAAAAAAGCCTATGGGAAATCTTAACCATGGGTGAATGTGGCGCAATCATCGGCACTCTCTGATTTAAGTACAAAAGATTGCAAAAACTCGTGGAAAAAACAGCAGCGAAACGCAAAAACTCGTGGAAAAAACAGCAGCGAAACGCAAAAACTCGTGGG